>NZ_CP125959.1:0-257267 GCF_046529425.1 Pantoea allii
AGATCTTATCCAATGGCAGATAAAGATAGTGAAAACAAAGCGTTACTAGAGCCTTTTCTGTCTGTGACCAAAAACAGTGGCGAAGTTATCCAGCTTCATCCAAACAAAAATAATACCGTCCAGCCTGTGGCTTTAATGCGCCTGGGTTTGTTTGTGCCCACGCTTAAATCCACAGCGCGTGGCATCTCGGGTGCGATGGCTTCAACCGATGCCACTAAAGAACTTAAAAACCTTTCGCTGGTTAAAGCGGAAGGTTATGAAAAGATTACCATCACCGGTGCCAGGCTGGATATGGATAATGACTTTAAGACATGGGCAGGTATTATCCAGTCATTTTCCCGCTATCCGACACAGGGAGACACGGTGACGCTGCCCTTTATTGATTTCGTGAAGATGTGCGGAATACCTTCGGCGAACTCCTCTGCTGCGTTACGCAAGCGCCTTGACGCCTCATTACGTCGTATCGCGACGAATACGCTTTCTTTTGAAGGTAACGGTAAAGCCTACCATACGCACCTTGTCCAGTCGGCCTACTACGATCGCGAAAAAGATATCGTGCGCATACAGGCCGATCCTAAGCTATTTGAGCTCTACAACTTCGACCACAAGGTTTTACTGCAACTACGCGCCATCTCCCGCCTTAAGCGTAAAGAATCGGCTCAGGCGCTTTATACGTTCCTTGAGAGCCTGCCAACCAATCCTGCTCCTATTTCTCTTGCGCGTTTACGCATGCGCCTGAATCTCGGATCAAAAATTACCACTCAGAACCATGTGGTGCGTCGCGCGATGGAACAGCTCAAAGAGATTGGTTACCTTGATTATTCTGAAGTTAAACGCGGGCGTTCCGTGTTTTTCATCATTCACAGCAGAACGCCAAAGCTTGATGGCATAAGCAATCTTGAGGGAATCGATACGCTCGAAGACATCGATTTTGAGGACTAGCCCGAAGGTTCACTGTAATCAGTACATCCTGCGTTGCAGTGTCACTTTTGCCTGAAAGTGACATCCGCATTCTCTTCTCCGCTATTCCCTGTGCGATGCAGTGCGCAAGATGTTCACTGTAATCAGCGCCGTTCACTGTAGTCAGTAAAAGCGTACTGCCTAAAACTCTCTGTTCAATTCCCTTTTTTTAAATGTGATATTAATCAATTGATTATATGTTTGTAGGTGCTCACTATTATTATTGGTAGTCCCTGCTTCCTCTTCCGAACCCACAATTACTGATTACAGTGAATGTTGCCTCTGGCATGCACATCAGCAGACAGGACTGATTATAGTGAATCCCCGCACGTTATCTATCAAGCTGATTACAGTGAATTTTAAATGTATCTCTCTGTTTAAAAAGAGCTTTTTTTTCGGGGTTTTTCGAGTCCTTCTCCTCGTTTTGGCTTTAACATTCCAGATAATGACACGTGAAAAAAGTGACAGGGTTAGTTGGATTGCTGATTACAGTGAACGTGATGTTACCTGTAGAGCGCGATAGTCATATCTGCCATCACATTTACTGATTACAGTGAACATCTTGACTCATTACAGTGAACGTCCAGCCGGTAGCGCGGTACCTGAAAACACAGGTGCTGATTACAGTGAACATTTCACCTGTCGGTGCCCCGCTTCCAGGTTTGGTGCGGATTCTCGTTTTTTCATCTACTGATTACAGTGAATGTTTTACTGACTACAGTGAATCTGCAAACTGCATTCAACCATTTTCACAGGTAATGACTAAATACGATGCGGGGAAAGAGACATTGTTAACTCCACTGACTACAGTGAATGTTTTGACGAAAGCGCCTCTGGCGGCAAGGACTTCCTTGATGCTCTGTTGATGGATAACAAGGCATGGATTACCAGCAGACGGTATCCCCTACTGACTACAGTGAATGTTTTAACCCGGGTACGGCATACAAGCGTTCTGGAGTGTACCGTCATGGCACGTGATGAGGGTGGCGGTGTGCTGAAGAGTGCTGCTGCTGAGCATGAAAGCCAGACATAACATGACTGAGATTACTGACTACAGTGAACGTTTATGCGAACCGGGCAGTTTTACTGATTACAGTGAATATTATGGTTTCTTCCCTTGCTGACTATAGTGAATTTTTAGCCCTGCTGTAGTAAATCAAAAACTGTCTTTACCTCCCTCACTCACTCCTGTTCTTTACTGCCAGGTGCCTGCTGTAGAGAGATGTCCAGTAAGATGAGGAGTTTCGCATTATCGCTAAGTCGTTACTGACTACAGTGAATCTTCTACTGTTTATAGTGAATGTTTTAGGCTTGTTGGGTTTCCTGTTTCTGCTAACCACAGTGAACGCACCAGAGCGTCCTGATTGAGCGCGCTATGACGCTACCTTAACCTGTTTACTCTTCTTCATGCCGGGCCAGCTAGCCTTTTTCAGGGCAGATTGATCAATGTAAAAACCTACTGATTACAGTGAACGTTATCACTTCTGTTCATTGTTCTGGTTGCCCGTTTCATACATATGGGGCGCGGGAGTGGGATTCGACAGGGCTGTGTTCAGGCTTATCAGGCGTTATCAGGTGGAATAAGCTCGGACTAGACGCGTTTCACGCGATGCCTGTCCAGCGCAACACACGCTCATTACAGTGAATTGTGCGAATAGCGTCACAAAAATCAGGAGTTTCACATCTAACACAAGATTACGTTTATAAGATAAATTCTTGCCTGATGTGCAGGATTTAGGTATAAATTCATAAATCCTACATGTTTGGAGTAAGTATGGCTAACGATGATAGTCAGGTCATGAAAGTTGCTCAGCGTTCAGAACGCATGTTATTGAGCCTTACTGAACAAATTCAGGCACAAAAACTTGAGTTGCAAGAAAACAGTTACTACCAAATCTATGCCAAGGCTGCGCTGGCGAAACTGCCAAAGTTAACGCGTGCCAGCGTAGATTATGCAGTGAACGAAATGGAAGAGAGTGGCTATCAGTTCGATAAACGTGCAGCAGGTAGCTCCGTCAAATACGCGATGTCCATTCAGAATATTATTGATATTTATCATCATCGCGGCGTGCCTAAATACCGCGATCGCCATACTGAAGCCTTTACTTTGTTTGTGGGTAATCTTAAAGGTGGTGTTTCAAAAACCGTTTCAACGGTTTCTCTGGCTCACGCGCTGCGAGCGCACCCTCACCTCTTGTATGAAGACCTGCGCATCCTCGTTATTGACCTTGATCCACAGTCCTCGGCCACCATGTTTTTAAACCATGAGCGTTCTGTTGGACTTGTTGAGGCCACGGCCGCTCAGGCGATGCTGCAAAACGTCACGCGTGATGAGCTGGTGAATGAATTTATTGTGTCATCCATCATACCCGGTGTGGATGTGCTGCCTGCGTCGATAGATGATGCATTTATTGCATCAAGTTGGGATCAGCTTTGTGCCACACATCTGCCCGGGCAAAATATTCATTCAGTGTTATACGATAATGTGGTTTCTAAGCTTAAAAAAGATTACGACTTTATCTTCATTGATAGCGGGCCACATTTAGATGCCTTTTTAAAAAATGCGATAGCCGCGTCCGATCTGCTGATGACGCCTGTCCCGCCTGCGCAGGTGGATTTTCATTCCACACTCAAGTACCTGACCCGTTTGCCCGAGCTCATCGGCATTATTGAAGAGTCCGGCGCGACCTGTCGACTTCAGGGCAACATTGGGTTTATGTCTAAGCTTTCAAACAAAGCAGACCATAAACTTTGCCACAGCCTGGCGAAAGAAATTTTCGGTGGCGATATGTTGGATGCGACGCTGCCGCGTCTGGATGGTTTTGAGCGATGTGGTGAGTCTTTTGACACCGTGATCTCTGCTAATCCTTCTACCTACGTCGGCAGCAGTGAGGCGTTGAAAAATGCCCGTTCTGCCGCTGAAGACTTTGCTAAAGCGGTTTTTGACCGCATTGAATTTATCCGCCTGAACTGAGGTTTATATGAGTGCAAAAAGAATAACGATCGGCAGAACCTTCAGCCAGACACCGTTAAACACAGAAAAAAGCGCTGATAGCCATTCACAAACGTTTGTACTGGCAACAGGAAAGCGTGCCTTATTTCGTTTTGAACACATTCTTGCGAATGACGTTGAAGCCAAAACGTTTGTGACCATGGAAACAAATGGGCGTGATCAGTCTGGACTCACACCGGACTCGCTACGCGATATTATTCGCACTATTAAGCTTCAGCAGTTCTTCCCTGCCATTGGTGTCATGCAAGGTGAACGTATTGAGATCCTGGATGGCTCACGACGTCGTGCGGCGGCGCTGTACTGTAAAACCGGCCTTGATGTGCTTGTCACAGATGCGGCGATAACGCCTGATGAAGCCCGCCGACTGGCTCAGGATATCCAGACAGCACGTGAGCATAATTTGCGTGAAGTCGGTATGCGGTTACTGGCACTCAAAGACGGTGGCTTGTCACAAAAAGAGATTGCTGAAAACCAAGGGCTTTCACAAGCCAAAGTTACGCGAGCGCTGCAGGCCGCTAGCGTTCCTGCTGATTTGATATCCCTTTTTCCGAACCAATCTGAGCTTACTTATCCTGATTATAAGGCGTTGCTCCAGGCGGCGGATAAACTCAGTGAAACAGGCCAGACCGTCGATGCACTGATAAACGCAATCTCAGCAGAAATTGATGTGGTAAGAGCGCGTGAGGGTTTAGCTGAGGATGAACTGAAAAATACCATTCTCAGGTTGATTCGTCAGGGCAGTCAGACACTGGTGAAAGAACCGGAAAAAGATAAAACAACGGCGGTCACCCTCTGGTCTTTTGCAGATAAAGATCGCTTTGCACGTAAAAAAACGCGCGGAAGAATGTTCAGCTATGAGTTTAACCGTCAGTCCAAAGAGCTCCAGGATGAGCTTGATAAGGTCATTGCTGAAACCTTAAAGAAATATATGACGCGTTAAAACGTACATCAAACCAGGCAACCTGTATTTGTCTGGTTTGCGCTTTCCCCCCTTCTTTTTTTCTCCGCCATTCACGTTTCAGTACGCTGTTAATAGTGAATTTCAGGCTGAAATCGCCAAAGAAAATTGCCTCAGTATTTTTTAAGCTTATGATTTAAATGGCTATTTTATTTTTACTAATCTGAAATTCACCAGCTTTTCGTGATCGTAAAAACTGATCAAAAAAGCATTTTGAAAATCGGACAAGAATGACAAAGACGGTTTTAACGCTGAAAATTTTCATTGAAGGTCGATGTAAGGCCTGAGCGATATTTGCTCAAGCATTCTCCTGTCTGGAGGTCTCTCTTAACAGCTTAACGATCCGAGATACCATTTTAACCGCATCACGCAATATGCAGAATCGCTAACAGCATAACGGGATGGCGAAAGCATCGCTGTTTTTAAGATTATGCTATTGATAAATAACGTTTTTAATCTGGCGATTTCAGGCTGAAATTTCATCCAAAGTGAAAGTTTTGTCATTGCAGAGGCGATAAAATCATTCAGATTTACAGATTTTATCCGCTTTAGAATGCGAAAAGGAAAAATGCTAAATATTATTGAGAATGATATACAGAAAATATCCCTTACTTATCCACAGAAAAAGTGGATAAGTAAGGGAATTCTGAATAAACCCTTTTGAACGTAGGCTGTCATCCTGTTGCAATCAAATGGTAAAAAGTGGATGACGAAAGTCACACCTTAGCCAATTCATCTGATCTGTAAGAGCAAATGCTTCTCTGAGTAACCAATATTCTTTAGGCGCAACACTGAAAGTTTGACGTGTCTGGAAAACTTATCGGCGAGTGCAACAGGTTCAGGCCGCGCCAGACCGCCCTCAATATCTGCACTTATGTACCTGGCCCTTCTACAAACATTACTGCCGCTCTCTCTTAACTGGGCATGATTGCGACGTCACATCGTCATGTTGAACAAAAAGATTTTGCGACGGATTGCTATTTATCCGTGCCTGCGGAGCCTGAATGTAAAGGGTTCACTCAAGGCCGCTCTTAGTATGTGTTGTATGAATTACGTCCCAACTCGGTCAGTCTAACGTTCCCCCTATCAGACGGAAAAGCCCTGATGCCATTTGTCCAAAGAAAACAGCATCAGCCAAAGCCAAACTGGTAGTTTCTTTAGAGGATAACGGCGAAGAGATTGCCCGTACTTTTATTCACTGTAATCAGAAACGGCTGCTCTGGAGCCGATCGCTTCCACCTCTCCCTTTAAAAAAGTTGCCACTCAATATCATCTACTGATTGTAGTGAATGCTTCAGTGTTGGCATACGCTAGTGTGCATGCTTACGGAGCGGGTGATATTTCCCGTTCAGCGGCAGACAGGATTACAAGTAGAGTCAGCGCAATCCGGGCTTTAACCAATGGGGTTTAAAGGGAAGGATCGTATCTGTGTCGGTGTTGCGCTGATTACAGTGAATACTTGCATAACGTTCACTGTAATCAGTAACAGTAAAGCGGCCTGTTTGGCGATTTCAGCCTGAAATTCTTCTTCGCCCTTAGATTCAGTGAACCAGAATGGTGTGAAGAAGTCGGTCAGGGGATACTTTTGGGAGAATATCTGGCTCAGGCATACGTGCACGACAACTCAATTTTTAACGACCTAAAAACAATGCTCATATCATTCACGCGTTGCTGCCTGTTTAAAGGTCAGTATTTAATGAGCCAAAAAACACACCATCATTCAACAGATAACATTGCAGGTACCGTCGTTACTCGGATAAATGGGTAATCCCGTGCGCTTTTAAATGCGTTCCTTATCTGGATTAACAAGGTCTGCGAGGCAACGGGCAATTAGCCATCATTACGCCGCGAAAAGAGTATTTACTCTGCCACGTGGCAGTTCTCAGCTTTAACTCAGTACACTGACTGTCATCGATTTATTGATGCCATGGTTATTTAACATAATACAACACGCCGTAGTGAACCCTATATGCTGATACCCGACTATTTGCAGCCACAGCGTGTGCTGTGTTTGTTTAGCTGCCTGATTACAGTGAACAGAAATTACATTCACTGTAATCAGATATGGGCAGGATGCTTGGCGATTTCAGGCTGAAATTCAGGTGCTGCCCTGCGTTTCATCGGCAGGCTGAATATCTATCTGGCACCTGGAACAGGAGAAACGAACGTTCTTCATTATGATAAATTGCGGAAGACTGCTCTTGCGGCACCGTGCATTCCCCAGACGAAAAGCAAAAGTGTTCAGCTGGTTGTGGGGCACCTTCAATGACGGTTCACGTGGAAGCTAAATGGCTGCGTTTGACTCACCATTACATAGATCGTGCGGCGGAATATTCCGGCGAAGAAAACCTTCCTTTGTGGCGTTGAGGAGGAGCAGCTGACCTCTCCCCGCGAGCAATGTGCACCCTGGCAAAAAAAATCATTATGTTGCGTATAGCGGGAGCACATGAAAGCCAAAACCCGTTCTGATAATCCAGAGATAACATCCAGATGATAAAAGGCGGGCAGGGCGCGTAGCCTTGCTTATCCTCTGCTTAACAGCGAGAGAGCGACAACATTAACCGGGCTGGAAATGAATTGCTGTTCCCTTCCAATGCACAGAGACCAGCATCTTGAGGAGGATTCGTGCTGATAGTTTTAATCAAATATAAGTGCCTTGCAGTAGATAGCATTGTCAACACCGGTATTGGGCGTATCAGATATCCATGTGCCGGTCATCATGACTTCCCCTGAAGGCGAAATGTTGGGCGAGCAACGCGCAAGAGCATGCCATATTTTACTTTGATAGGTTGTCATCACTGGCCAGCAGTTCAAAGCCGATCCTGTCCTGCAAAATATCGTCTGCCTGCTTAGCAAAATAAATGTCCATAACGCTGTGTTTTGATGGTGGTGACGCTAACGGCGGACATCGTATGAAGAAGAGGAGTTATGCACCGCCGATAAGAGCGTTGTTAACCTGTATCACAACGTGCGTGTAGTATGTATAAAATCACAGGGCGATGATTGCGTCGATTTCAATGAGCAAGTCTGGCGAAAACAGGGCACTAACCTGCACCAACGAGCTGGCAGGTAAGTGGTCTCCGTATCGTTTAAACAGTACGTGACGCAGCGCATCAATATCGGCAAAGGAGGTAATAAAAATAGTCACTTTGATTAAATTCGCCAGTGAGGTGTGCTCCGCCGCGGCTATAGTTTCCAGTTGATCGAAGATGACGTCTGCCTGATCCGCAATATCACTCTGATGCGCCGAAGTACCGAAGGCCGTTAAGCCTGATACATAGAGCGTTTGATTGTGGCGGACGGCATGGACGTAAGGGGCATTTACCTGCCCCAGTGCGGGATAGTTTTTCCGTTCTGGCATCATAGTGCTTTGCTCCTGATGAATCATTTCTGTGCACGTATCAGTTGTGTGCACTGGCTACTGTTATGTGACGCTTGCTGTTTCTGCTCAGGCGTCAGCGTCTTCCAGTCATTAATGACCCGGTTTGCGAGGGCAGGGATGAAATGGATTTTTTGCAACGCGTAATCTGAATTACTGCCCTCTATCACGTTTTGCATATCCTTATGTAACTGATGTTCATTCTGCTGAGATACCGCACAAAGCACGGAAATGTAATAGGCCTCATCTTCAGCATTATAATGGGGGATTAACCACCATCCCAGGCCGCCAATGGCAATGGCTGCCGGAATAATGAATTTACGTTTTAAAGCTGTCATGTATTTATCCTGACTTATTCATATGACTGGTGTGAGTGGCCTGAGCCCGGGCGCGTATCCTGCCATAAATGCGTTGCATAGTTAAATCCTCGCTAAAGTGAGCCGTCTCTGCCGTGGATATGCCATAAGATTAGGAAATTTGTGGAAGAAAAACCGGCTGTAACAGATGTTTACTTTCCATGAAATCCTGGCCAGAAAACTATAAAAATTAATACAATTAACAGGTTACAGACCCAGACTTATCTGTATTAACCGCTATACATTCGAAAGCGTACTACCATTAGATGGCGGGGTTTTAGTTAACCCGGGGGAGAGATATACACTTTCATAGGGGAACGGCGTGCTTATAAAAAAGAAGAAGATAAGATCTCACACAGAGGACCGCTATCTGGCCCTGGCACTGGCAACAACCGCCGGCATACTTAATGCTATGGCATTGGGCGCATTTGGTTTTTTCCCGTCGCACATGAGCGGGAATACCTCTCAAATTTCAACAGAAGTCTTTACTTCCGATCTGGATAGCCTGCTTTTTCTTGCCGGTTTGATCTCTGCATTTGTCATCGGATGCACATCCGCCAGGTTAGTCATTATCGCAGGAGAACGGCGTAAAATCAGAACCATTTTCTGCCTGATCATACTGGCAGAAGGTTTTGCCCTGACTGCCGCATCGCTGTTTGAAAAATTATTTTATTCACCCAGTTACAATGGTGAGGTCCTGTTAATGCTTGGATTCCTGATGGGGCTCCACAACGCGACCTCGACACAATTATCAAACGGCCGCGTCAGATCGACACATATTACTGGCACGCTTACTGACGCCGGAATCGCATTCGGTTCTTATCTGTCGTCGTTTGTATCACGTGCTGAGCCTTGTGACAGACGATTTGCACAAAAGCAGTTATATACGCATTTAACTACGGTGTTGTCTTTTTTAACCGGTTGTATTGTCGGTCTGCTCCTGTTTAAAACCTATGCCTTTAACGCTATGATTGGGTTGGGTATTTTTCTCATTATTCTCTCAGTAAGCGCAATTGTGATGACGTTATATAATGCAAAGAAGTTGTAATAGTTAATTTACCGGAAAGGCGGTTTTCGCTGATGTTTATTTCGTTAACCGCCTTTTGTTTATTAATGAAATGCTGATCACGACAATAAATAATATTTTTATATTAAAACTTGGAATCGCTATTCAATGGATTGGGAACGTTATGCGAGCATACATTCCGATTAACTGACCAAAAAAGAAATAAATCTTTACGTTTTATCTGATTTTGTAAGATTTTGAGGGTGAGTATAATTTTTTAGCAGGGATGAAAATAAATAGACCCAAAAAATCAATAATATAACGCTGTATTGCCGCTTCGCTTAAGGTTTATTTTCATTATCCGCTTTGTTTTCATGATAACAAAGGTGTTAGTCTGTATATACATACACCAGTTGGAGGTTATGTGAATAACCATGAAGACAACGATATTCGTGCGCTGATTGGGAGAGTGGTAAGTGAACTTCTGAAGGTGGGTGAGCCCATACAGTTTCACCAAATCACAGATGCATTGTTTCGTTTGAGTCAGGACAGTCGTGATAGGCGATTCAAAGTACTTTGCCAGCGCGCAATCCATTTTTTTTCACGCAAAATGCACTAATGCTGACCTGTAACCTCACCATTTTGCAGGATAAAACAAAACTGACGTGGGCATTACCTGCGTCATCCATTACTGAATCACGCAGGTAACAGAATCAAATACCTGCATCGTCCGGCGTACGGCCGACAACGATTTCCAGCGTTCTGCGTAACAGCTCAATCCGGAACTCATCATCAGTGCATTCAAGCTCTGCAATCAAATACAGGATGATGGCTTTATTGGTTACGCGTTTCTCATCGCTAACGATATTTCTGATAACTCTGCCAAGCAACTCAGTTTCCTGAGCAAGATGCTCTCCCTCACTGCGAAAAAACTCGATGATGGCTAAATCTGATGTGCTCTGTTGCATAGTCATAATTCTCTAGGAAAATCGTCAGTTGCATCTTTGGGAGTCAGCCGACAGTGTCATTAAATATTAAGGTTAATCGGGCGTAACACAGGTTAGTTCTTACACTTTACGATTGCTCAATCGTTAGGCAATCGTCTTGAACTCAATGTTTTTTAGAGCCTTCCGGAGGGCCATCGTTGTTTAAGCGATGATTATCACGTTCGGGAAGATCAACTCTGCGGCGGCTGTTGGCTGAGGCTATTCCTTTTTGGACTTCAACAATCGCAACTTTAATAGCCTGAAGCTTCGTTGCATCGTCGGTTTCGCCTGCCATCGCTTCTAGCTGAGCAATTAACGCATTACTGGATATCGGACTTTCCGATTTGAGTAAGGTCAGAACAGCCTCACCTATCATCACGTCCGTTATTTTTTCTTCTTCACTTCTGTACATACTGGCTTCTCTGATTACGATTTGTGGCCATGTTCCGGTCACGATGACGGGGACAGCTAACCTTCCCGCGTCAGCTGTGGGCAGTACTATCCCTTTGAGTAAATGTGGTACTGCCCGATCAGAAATTACTTTCGGTAACGAATTAATATTTAAAGATGAAAACCTTCTATTCGCTTTCGCGACTAAACAATAATCCAATCAACGCCTGGTAATGACGTTGTTGCTCCGTGGCATCACAACTATCAAGACGGTGAAGTAATTTACTGCAAATTGCTTTACGAGAAAGGGTTTGACCTGCGCGCAGTAGCTCAACAACAATCTCTCCCAGCGTTTCTTGCTGCGAGGGCAAATTTGCCTGGTTGAAGTAACGGGCGATGTCGCTGGTATTATCCGGTGCATGTCCGTTCTGACGCATACTGTTATCCTCAAGTGGTTAAAATGTACTTTGCCATAGAGCGAAAGTTATACAAGTTTTAAAAACTTGTACAGAATTTTGATGAACTTGAGAGGTTTTTTTTGTGCAAAAGATGCTAACGCATTTAAAACAAGAAGTTACAGAAGGATAGAGCATGTGTGGAGGTTATGTTGCCTGAACGCTAAAAGGCACAAGGTCAATAACCTGCTGCTCTGAAAGGAGCATAGTACTATTTTAAGAAAATGTCATCGCAGTCATTATCTGCGGATGGTGAAAACACGGACTTACGTGCTGACCAACCGGGACCTGCTGACAGGCGAGATCCAATTTTCCTGAAACCCATAAGCCATTTCGTTGCATCATACAACTGTGACAGTCTGGCCTCATCGACTTCAGATTTCGTCATCACGTTAAGCTCATCGACCAGAGACTCGACGCTGACATCCTGATTAATTGCAATCAGATTCAGGGCGGCTTCGCCAATGATCGTGTTGGTCAGTTGCTGCTGGGAAAGTAACAAAAGAGCCTCCTTTGATCGTTGTTCGATGAGAGTAATTTTAGCAAAGAATACTGTTCCCTTTTACCTTAAGAGCTATCCGCTGTGAGGAATCGGTTGTGCACCGCGTATTGCGTCGAATTTTTGCATATCGGGTTGCGCCATAGTGCCCGAATTTTGCTTTTAGAATAACTATTTAGCCACTCTGCATTACAAAAGCTCAAACTTCCATTCATTTCATTAAAAAACTTCACAAAGTGTTTCTGTGTGTTCTTTTATAGCCTGTGCTATAAAAGTTAGCTAATGCTAAATTATGAAAATGGTTACATTCAAACGTTGGGTGGCGAATATGGTGAGAAAAATATCAGTTACTACACTTGGCATCTTTTTTAGTCTGTACCTTAGTGCTCACAGCTATGCGGCGGAAAAATTTAAGGTTGTCACCACCTTCACTGTTATCGCTGACATGGCAAAAAATGTGGCAGGTGACGCAGCTGAAGTCACGTCGATTACCAAACCCGGTGCGGAAATTCATGAGTATCAGCCGACGCCGGGGGATATCAAGCGTGCACAAGGCGCGCAACTGGTGATGGCTAATGGCCTGAATCTGGAGCTCTGGTTTCAGCGTTTTTATCAGCATCTCAAGGGCGTTCCTGAAGTCGTCGTTTCAACAGGCATAACGCCGATGGGAATAGGGGAAGGGCCGTATAACGGCAAACCTAATCCTCATGCATGGATGTCGCCAGATAATGCACTCATTTATGTGGATAATATCCGTGACGCCTTAGTCAAATACGATCCAGCCAATGCCAGTACCTATCAGCGCAATGCTGCCGCGTATAAACAAAAGATTGTCACAGCGCTCGAACCGGTTCGTCAGCAAATCGCCGCTATTCCTGAAAACAAACGCTGGATAGTCACCAGCGAGGGCGCATTCTCCTATCTGGCTCGTGATTTAGGACTTAAAGAGCTTTATCTCTGGCCAATCAATGCGGATCAGCAGGGAACTCCGCAACAGGTTCGCCACGTTATCGACCAAATGAAAAAAAATGCCATTCCCGTCATCTTCAGTGAAAGTACCGTTTCCGATAAACCAGCCCGTCAGGTTGCACGTGAAACCCATGCGCATTATGGCGGCGTGCTGTTTGTGGATTCCCTGAGTACGTCCAGTGGTCCGGTGCCGACTTACCTTGACCTGTTGAAAGTGACCACTCAAACCCTGGTCAACGGCATCAACGATGGGATGAAAACACAATGAGCCCAACAATTGTTGTTTCCGACCTCTCGGTGACCTACCGCAATGGACACACCGCGCTGCATAATGCCAGTTTCAGTGTGCCAGCGGGTTCAATTGCGGCACTCGTTGGAGTTAATGGATCGGGAAAATCCACGCTTTTCAAAGCGATGATGGGATTTGTACCTGCCCACGCTGGGCAAATCAGCATACTGGGTATGCCAACGCGTAAAGCGCTTCGCCGCAGCCTGGTGGCCTACGTACCCCAGGCGGAAGAGGTGGACTGGTCTTTTCCGGTTCTGGTGGATGATGTGGTCATGATGGGACGTTACGGGCATATGGGCCTGATGCGCAGACCTAAACAGCACGATCGTGACCGCGTGACTGATGCCCTGGCCCGTGTCGATATGCTGGCATTCCGCGAACGGCAAATCGGTGAGCTTTCTGGCGGTCAGAAAAAACGCGTTTTTCTCGCCCGAGCGATTGCCCAACAGGGTGAGGTGATTTTACTGGATGAACCCTTTACCGGCGTTGATGTTCAGACTGAGGCCAAAATTATCAGCTTGTTGCGTGAACTGCGTGATGAAGGCAAAACCATGCTGGTTTCGACACACAACCTCGGATCGGTTACCGAGTTTTGTGATTACACAGTCATGGTTAAAGGCACCATTCTGGCCAGTGGACCCACAGCCACCACATTCACGCCCGAAAACCTTGAGCGTGCATTTAGCGGCGTGCTGCGTCATGTGATGATTGACGGCGGCCACAGTCAGGTTATCACTGATAGTGAGCGTCCTGTGATTGCACCGGCATGCGCTAATCCATCGCGAGGCCAACCATGACAACATTACTGGAACCTTTTGGTTATCAATATATGGTCAATGCCATGGCGATCTCAGCCATGGTTGGCGGCCTGTGCGCCTTTCTTTCCTGTTACCTGATGCTGAAAGGGTGGTCGCTTATTGGCGATGCACTATCACATTCAATTGTACCCGGCGTGGCGGGCGCTTATATGCTCGGCTTGCCCTTTGCCTTGGGCGCTTTTTTATCCGGGGGATTAGCCGCAGGAAGCATGTTGCTGCTTAACCAGCGCACGCGACTGAAAGAGGATGCCATCATTGGTCTGATTTTTTCCTCGTTCTTCGGTCTTGGGCTGTTTATGGTTTCACTGAATCCCACTTCCGTGAATATTCAGACCATCGTACTTGGCAATATTCTGGCCATTGCGCCTTCCGATATCTTTCAACTGGTTATTATCGGACTCACCTCTGCCATCATTTTATTTTTTAAATGGAAGGATTTGATGGTGACCTTTTTTGATGAAAACCATGCCCGCGCCGTGGGTTTACATCCCGGACGTCTGAAGATCTTATTTTTCACCTTACTGGCTGTTTCAACGGTTGCCGCCCTGCAAACCGTGGGAGCCTTTCTGGTCATCTGTCTGGTTGTCACACCGGGGGCAACGGCATGGTTACTGACCGACCGGTTTCCCCGTTTACTGGCTATCGCTGTCGCCATCGGTAGCATTACAAGCTTTCTGGGCGCGTGGGTGAGCTATTACCTTGATGGCGCGACGGGCGGAATCATTGTTGTGGCGCAGACATTACTGTTTTTGCTGGCCTTTGTGTTTGCGCCTAAGCATGGTCTGTTGGCGAACCGCCGTCGTGCCCAAACGCAGTCCATCCGGGAGGCATGATGATGTGGCTGGAACCGTTTCAGTTCGATTTTATGAATCATGCTTTACTCATTGCCGCCGTGGTCGCGGTGCCTTGTGCGCTGCTGTCCGTTTTTTTGGTGCTGAAGGGCTGGGCATTGATGGGGGATGCCATGAGCCATGCCGTTTTCCCCGGCATTGTGCTGGCCTGGATGCTGTCGTTACCTCTGGCTGTTGGCGCATTCAGTGCCGGTTTTTTCTGTGCTGTTGCCAGTGGTTATCTCAAAGACAACAGTAGAATCAAGCAGGATACGGTCCTGGGCATTGTTTTTTCCGGTATGTTTGCCGTGGGTTTGATCTTATATATTGCCGTGAAACCGGCGATCCACCTCGACCATATTTTATTCGGCGATATGCTCGGTATCAGTCGCAGCGACATATTCCAGACCCTGGGCATTGCCGCCGTAATTGTCGTCATGGTCAGCCTGAAGTGGCGCGATTTGATGCTGTTTAGTTTTGATGCACAGCAGGCGCAGGTCTGTGGTTTACCGGTGCGCTGGCTGCATTATGGGCTGTTATGTATGGTCTCTCTGACCATTGTGGCGACATTGAAAGCCGTCGGCATTATTTTATCGATTTCTCTGCTCATCGCCCCAGGTGCCATTGCCGTTTTGCTGACCCATCGATTCTCCCATGCCCTGATGCTGGCGACGCTGATTTCGCTGATTGTGTCACTCTGTGGTGTTTATCTGTCTTTTTTTATCGACAGTGCCCCCGCGCCGACGATTGTCGTGTTGTTTGCGCTGGTCTTTATCGTCAGTTTTCTGATAACTAACCACAAACTACCGCGCTTACCCCATTCATGATGCTGATGAACGCGCTGGCCGCCGTGTAAACCCAGGCGGCTGGCGCGCCCTAATCACGCCAATCTTCGTATTTTTACCTCGCCTCCTGAAAATAAGTGCTAAACCTAATGACGTACATACGCATGTAAACATCAGGGTTATCCGACTTTCCCCGTTCTTATCTCGCCCGTTATGTATAAGCAACAGATCACCTAACCGGCTCTGCAATCATGGGAAACAGACAATGTCAGAAAAAATACCGTTAACGATGCAGGTCAATGGTCAGACCCGACAGGTAAACGTCGATCCTCGCGTAACCTTATTAGATGCGCTGCGCGATCATCTTAATCTGACCGGCACGAAAAAAGGCTGCGACCAGGGGCAATGTGGTGCCTGTACCGTCCTGGTCAATGAGCAGCGGGTGCTGAGTTGTCTGACGCTGGCTGCGCAGACGCAAGGTAAATCCGTGACCACGATTGAAGGTCTGGAACAGGCTTCAGGTGAACTGCACCCGGTGCAGCGCTGTTTTGTTGAGCATGATGGTTTTCAGTGCGGTTACTGTACGCCAGGGCAGATTATGTCTGCGGTTGCCTGCATCAAAGAAGGCCATACCGGCTCCGACGATGAAATTCGTGAATACATGAGCGGCAACCTTTGTCGCTGTGGTGCTTATCCTTTCATCATTGATGCGATTAAGCAGGCTGCGGCTGAAATGGCGGAGGAGGCACGATGAATGAATTTCACTGGCAGGTTGCGCATTCCATCGAGGATGCGGCAGGAGCCAAAAATCAACCCGGAAACCATCTTATCGCGGGTGGCACGACGCAGCTCGATTTAATGAAATGTGGTGTCTTTACGCCCTCACGCCTGACCGATATTGCTGGGTTATCCGGCCTGTCTGACATTGATTTCAGTCAGGATACCATCACGATTGGCGCACTGGTTACCATGAGTGACCTGGCTAGTCATCCGGCCTGTGAGCGAGAAGCGCCCGCGCTGTATGGCAGCTTATGGCAGGCGGCATCGCCGCAAATTCGTAATATGGCCACGCTTGGCGGTAACTTATGCCAGCGTACCCGCTGTGCCTATTATCGCGATCCGGCAACCTTCTCCGCGTGTAACAAACGCGTTCCTGGCTCTGGCTGCGCCGCGCTACAGGGCGTCAATACCAATCATGCCATTCTGGGAAACAGTGAGCACTGTGTTGCCGTCTATCCCGGTGATTTTGCTGTTGCCCTGACGGCATTCGATGCAACGGTGGTGGTGCAAAACAGCCAGCAACAGAGACGACGTATTCTGGTTGAGGATTTCTTTCTGCTGCCAGGGGACACACCGCATCATGAACATGCTCTCCTGGCTGATGAAATTATCGTGGCCATTGAAATCCCGCAGTCTGCCGCGCTGAAGCACTCCCACTATTTAAAAGTCCGCGATCGCACTTCCTACGAATTCGCCAGTGCCAGCGCAGCCGTTGGACTGACTCTCAATCAGGGCCGGATTGAAACGGTTCATATCGCTTTGGGTGGTGTGGCAACAAAACCCTGGCGCGCACGCCGCATTGAGCAGGCGCTGGCAGGTCAGCCTTTCGAGCAGCAAACGCTTTATGCGGCTGCCGAGTTGATTACTCAGGAAACCCAGGCGCTCTCTGGCAATGCGCACAAAATAAAGCTTACGCCACGGGTCATTGCGCGCGCCTTGATGGCGGCAGGAGAAATGGCATGAAACATGACAAAAACGACCTGCCAGGCAATGAGAAAGATGTCTCCGCAGCGGGCGAGCATAACGATCACTATCGCCGCGCGCCCGCCAGCCTTTCGGGCCTGGGGACGCCACGATCCCGCGGTGATGGCAAGGTAAAAGTGACGGGAAAAGCCCGTTACGCGATTGAGCATAAACCTGAGAATGCTGTGCACGGTGTTGTGATTCAGTCCACTGTCGCCAGTGGGCGAATCAAACATATGGATACCGCCAAAGCCGAACGCGCTGATGGCGTTATTGCGGTCTATACGCACCTCAATACTTTAAAGATTAACAAGCCAACGCCCATCGCCGACGGTGGCGCTGCCCAGACAACTTATACGCCGATCCAGGATGATGTCATTATCCATAATGGTCAGAATATTGGCCTGGTCGTGGCCGACACGTTCGAGCAGGCAACATACGCAGCCTCACTGATCGAGATTGCCTATGAGACGTCGCCTGCGCTGATATCCCCGACAGATGAGGGTGTAGAACCTAAACCACTGACGTCCCAGGATATTAATCTGGGCGACGCGCAAGCGGCAATGCGTAACGCCGAGGTCCGTATCAATCAGCGTTACACCACACCACGTGAATACAATATGCCCATGGAGCCTCATGCCTGTATTGCCCAGTGGGATAATGGCCACATGACGGTCTGGGAACCCAGCCAGTGGGTGATGGGTGCCCAGGTGGAAATTGCGGAATGGATGGGCATTACACCAAAGCAAGTGCGTATCATTTCACCCTATGTTGGCGGCGGCTTTGGGTCTAAACCCGTGCCCTATACGCATGTCGCGCTGGCCTGTGTGGCATCACGCGCGCTTAATCGCCCGGTTCGTGTGTCACTGACGCGTCCACAGACCTTTACCGGCCTGGGCGGGCGTCCGGCGACCTCACAACAGCTTGAAATGGGCGCGACGCGGGAGGGTAAAATCCAGTCCGTTATCCTGAGCAGTTTCAGTGAAACGTCACTTATCGATGTGTTCGCCGAAAACTGCAGCAAGGTGACCGGCCGCATGTATGCCATCGAAAATCTCTCTGCCCAGCATCAGGTCAGGCCTGTCAACATGGTGACGCCTGGCTGGATGCGCGCACCCGGTGAAAACCCGAGCGCATTTGGTTTGGAAGTGGCGATGGATGAGATGGCCTATGAACTCAATCTTGATCCGCTGGCTTTTCGTCTCCTTAACTGGGCCGATCGTGATTACCAGAAGGATCTTCCGTGGAGTTCGCGCCGCCTGAAAGAGGCGTACCAAAAAGGCGCTGAGGCGTTTGGTTGGGACAAGCGCATCATGGCACCGCGATCGATGCGCGAAGGCCGAGAACTCATTGGCTGGGGAATGGCTTCGGGTACCTATCCGGTGAATACCATGCCGGCGGAAGCAAAAATTCTGCTGTCTTCTCAAGGACAGCTCGTGGTGCAGTGCGCCGGCGCGGATATCGGCACCGGCACCTATACCATACTGGCGCAAACCGCCGCCGATATACTGGGCGTTGATTCACAACGAATCGACGTTGAGTTAGGGGATACGCAACTGCCTCGGGCGGGCGTGGCGGGTGGATCTCAGCTGGCAGGAAACCTGACCGCCGCCGTAGACGATACCGCGAAAAAGCTGCGTGCGCGTTTACTGGCGCTGGCCAGCCAGACCCAGGGTTCTCCGCTTGCCGGCGTACCACAGGATCGGCTCACGCTGGCGAACGGGGGGATACAGCTCACCGCTAAACCTTCCCAGGCCGTTAGCTTTAGTGAACTGATTAAGCTGGCTCACCTGGACGGGCTCAGCGTAGAAGGTGGCACCTTCTCTCCGGAGATGTCAGCGCAGGAGCGGGACAGCGTCACCGGTAGCCTGAATGAAATGAGTCGACCACAGGACGTGTCGGCTCACAGCTGGAGTGCGCAGTTTGTTGAAGTGAGGGTAGATGAAGATTTTGGCACCATACGTCTAAAGCGCATGGTCGCGGCTTTCGACAGTGGCCGGCTCTATAATCCCAAACTCGCCCGAAGCCAGTGGGTGGGCGGCATGATTATGGGCGTAGGTCAGGCATTACTTGAAGGCGGAATTATTGACCCGCGTAATGGCAGAGTGATTAACAACAACCTGGCCGACTACCTGATTCCAGTGAATGCAGATATTCCCGCCATCACCACCATTGATGTTGGCGAACCTGACTACAAAGCCACCAGCATGGGCGGCAAAACGGTGGGTGAACTCGGCATCGTGGGCGTTGCTGCGGCCATCAGCAATGCGGTTTATCACGCTACCGGTAAACGCGTCAGGGATTTGCCCATTACGCTGGACAAGATCCTTTAAGCATGCACGGCGATGTTGGCAGGAGTGCGGATGTGAAAACGGCGATTGTGCTAACGGCGGCGGGAATGAGCCGCCGGTTTCGACAGGGAAATGGCCACCGCAAACTGCTGGCGGTACTGGAGGGAAAACCCGTTTTGCAGCACACGCTGGAACAGGCAAAAGCAAGCGGTATGGATGTCATTGTCGTCACGCGTCCGGAAGATAAGGCCATTCATGCGTTGCTGCACGACGTAAGACCGGTATTTTGTGTCAGTGGCGGTTTGGGTGAGTCGATAGCGGCAGGCGTCAGCGCCTGTCTGGACTATGATGCGGTCATCATTGCACTGGGAGATATGCCTTTTCTCACCGCTGAAAGCTATCAGGCGGTGAACCAGGCTTTGCATTTTTATCCGCTTGCGCGCCCGCAGGTTGAAGGCCAGCCCGGTCATCCGGTTGGCTTTCAGCGATCGTTTTTTCCCGCGTTGCAACAGCTGACAGGCGATGTGGGTGCACAAAGCGTGCTTAAACATCAGCAAATCCGCTATGTGCCGCTCAGCGATCGGGGTTGTCTCGACGATATTGATTACCCGGATGACTTACGGCACGTCAGGAGCCACTTATGATTACATTGGATCAGCGGGTTATCGACACGGCCTTGCGCTGGCATCATGCGGGGCAGGCGGTCTGGTTGTGTACCGTGCTGCGTACCTGGGGCTCTTCGCCCCGGGCGCCCGGCACGATGATGGTCATCAACCAGGAGGGCGAGTGTTGTGGCTCGCTTTCGGGTGGCTGCATTGAAGAGGATTTTTTGGCGCGTCTGGCAGAAGGACATTACCGGGTAAACAGCCAGGTCATCCGCTATGGCGAGGGTGGACGGCAAACCCAGGTACAACTGCCCTGTGGCGGCAGGCTGGACGTGCTGGTGGAATACCTGCTCCCTGATACTGTCAGCGGCGCGCTGTTACAGGCCATGCATCAGGCGCTCATCGGTAAATCCCGGCTGATAAAAACCTTGTCCGCAGGCGAACGTGCATCCTGGGACGTTGTGGCCCTCTCGGCCGTGTTACCTGTGCTCAGCTATCAGGACCCTGACATCGTGTTGCCCGTGGGCGCCATTCCCGAACTGTTGGTGGCAGGCTATTCTGCCGTTGCGTTTGAATGCATTCGTTTTGGCCAGCTGTTGGGTTTTCATGTACGGGTCTGTGAACATCGTCCGGAGATGTTAAGTGAGCTGGAACGCCACTTTACGGGTGAAGATAACATCACGATTGTGCCGCAGCATCCTGCACGCTGGCTGGAGTTAAACGGTGCCCATGCTTCTGTCGCCATCGTATCGTTAACACACGATCCCCGTATTGATGAGTTAACCATGATGGAAGCGGTCAACACGCACGCATTTTATATCGGCATCATGGGATCGGAAAAAAACAGCGCCAAACGAAAGGCTCGCCTTCAGGCGATAGCGGGATTTGATCAGGAGGAACTCGCCAGGATTAGCGCGCCGATTGGCATAGCCATCGGCAGTAAAACGCCTGCGGAGATTGCGTTGTCGGTGATGGCAGATATCGTACGGATTAAAAACCAACATGGAGCTTAGGTCAGCAGAGGGGCCGGCGGCGCTACGTGCAGCTTGCCGCCGGTTCGCAGGTTACTGCGACTCTTTCTTCAGCGAGTAAAAATAGGTGCCTGAATAGGGAACGGGAAGGAAGTCGCTAAAGATCTGCCGCAGGGTTTGTTCCGGATTAACGTCATTAAACAGGTCTGGATAAAGGGTTTTGGCAAAAAACTCTGCTGCGGCAACATGCCAGGGGCTGAGATAAAAATTATGCCACATTGCCGCGGCATGACCGTTATGCAGCGCACGCAGCTGTTTCAGGCCATTTTGTTGCGCGGTGAGCTGCTGCAGGGACGCACGCGTTTCCGCCTGACTGATAGCGGGACCGATACGAAGGTCTGAAGCATCGTCGCTGCCACCGCTACCGGTCGCGAAATAATAATCCGGATTCGCGGTAATCACCGTTTCTTCATTCAGCCGACCGAATACGCCAGGCACCTTCTTACTGGCAATATTGTCTCCGCCCGCAAAGGACAGCACATCGCCAAGGCTTCCGTTCACGGCGGTCACGCAGCATTCATTTCGGCGGCCCAGGTGAAGCTGTAACAGCACGGTGGGTTTACGGCCCTGAAAACCGGCAAGGCGCTGCTGAATAGTCTGCATATGTTGCTGATAAAACTGATTGAAAGCCATTGCCCGCTGACGCTGATTCAGCACCTCTCCCAGAATGGCAACACTGCGCGTCGTGTTTTGCAGGAGATGTACCCGTAAATCAATTTTCACCACGGGAATATTGGCTGCTTTTAATACCGCTTCCAGCCGTTGCCCCGCCTCACTGCTGCGAGCCAGTTCGGGCAGGATCACCACGTCCGGTTTTAACGCAATCACCCGCTCAGGATTGATATCATTGGTGCCATCTAACCCTATTGACGGTATGTTCAGCATCTCGGGAAACTGGTGCGCGAAAATATCCCATGTCTGCAGGTCGTACTTTTTCAGGTCCTGCGGCCAGCCAACCAGCCTTTTGAAAGGATTGCCGGCCTCCAGCATGGCAAAGGTGTACAGCATCCTGCTCTCACCGAGGACGATTCGCTGGGGATGATCGGGCACAGTAACCCGAGTGCCATTGATATCGGTAATCGTTTTGCCCCAGGCGAGCGTGCTGATTGTCACGGACAGCAGCAGGAGCGTGCGCAGCCAGAACTTCATAAAAGAATCAGAATTCAACACGGGTTTGTACCATCAGGTTGCGGGTTTCACCTTCACGTACGCGCAGGTTCCCGCCGCTCGACGTGTAATAGTGTTTGTTAAACAGGTTATTCAGATTAAGCCTCAACTGGGTTTTTTTGCCCAGCAGGTGGTTGTTCCAGGCAATGAAGCCGTCAGCGACAACGTAATCCGGTAAAGTAAAGCTGTTGTCAGGATCGCCCGCACGACTGCCAACATAGCGTGCACCACCACCGACACGAAAATCGCCGGGCAAACCCGGTATTACCAGGTTATGACTCAGGTAAAGCGCACCCGCATGTTCAGGCGCATTTTGTAAGCGGTTGCCGTTGTTGGCCGGATTAATCGTGTCATCGACGATCTCGGCATTGTCATAACTGTAATTGGCACTGATATCCCAGTCTGGCGCAACTTCGCCATTCAGCTCAACTTCCACGCCCTGAGAGCGGGCTTTGTTAACAGGACGAGTCGTGCCATTAATGCTGAGTGACATCTGCTTTTCATCAATTCTGTAAAGCGCGACCGAAGCGAACAGGCGAGGGGAGATTTGCCATTTGCTTCCTACTTCCCAGGTCGTTCCCTGCTCGGGCTTGCTGACATTCCCTTCGTCATCCACATCCGTTGAGGGCGTAAAGGATTTACTCATGCTGGTGTAAAGCGAAATATCGGGCGTTAGTTTATAAATCAGCCCGGTTTGTGGCAGGAATTTATTCCCTTCATCATCCAGTGTCTGAATCACCGGGTTGAAACCTTTTGAAGCCCGTTGCTCGTAATGTTGGTATCGCCCGCCAACCACCGCGATCCAGTCGGGACTCAGCGAAATGCTGTCTTTCAGATAAACCGAACGGCTGTGAATACGGTTCAGGTTGTTGGCATTCGCGCTATTTTCAGTGGTGCTGTCGGTTACGGGAGACAGCATGTCATAAACCGGATTGAAATAGTTGAAGCGCCGGTCATTCTTGCCCTGATACTGATGCGCACGATAGGTTTGATTCATTTCATAATCTGTGCCGAATACCAGCGCATGTGTCATGCCAAAAAGTTCTGGATTACCCAGCACATCCCACGACAGGTAGTTGGTTTTTTGATTAAATCCGCGGTTGGCATCGGCACGCCGCGTAACCACGCCGCTGGCAGGATCAATCGCCGTCACCCGCACTTCATTATTGTCATAACGGCGCTGATTCCAGCCAAGGGTCAATCGCGTACTCCAGCTGTCATTAAACTGCCAGTCGTAATGAGCGTTGAGTGCCTGATTGCGTCCCCAGGCATGATTGGCTTTGTCATCCAGTCTCTGCTTGTAGGGCAGGTCGACAGGAGAGCCGTTAATAAAGGCGGTGCCGCGGTCGTAGGGAATGTCATAACGATAATCGCTGTAACTCACTAACAGGCTGGCTTTTTCACCATACCATTGCAGCGACGGGGCCAGCAGCGAGTGTTCATCACTGCCAAAATTACGCCAGTAATCCTGACGTTGTTTTTCTGCGATCAGCCTGAAGGCAAAGCCATTGCCCAACGGCCCCGTCACATCCAGCGTACCGGCACCGCCGCCTTCACTCGCGTAGCGACCGCTTACCGAGGATTGCCATGAATATTGAGGCTTTTTGCTGATGACGTTGATAATCCCACCAGGATTCTGAATACCGTAGAGCAAAGACGCCGAGCCCTTGAGCACCTCAACGCGTTCCGTCGTGGCATCCAGATTCAACCCCTGGCTGCTGCGGATGCCATCACGATAAATGGAACCATCGGAATTGCTACCGAACCCACGGCGGACAAAACCATCTTCTGTTCCCGCCAGTGTGTTTGCCTCAGCAACGCCACTGACAAAACGCATCGCGTCGCTCAGGCTGCTGGCCTGGTAGTCGTCGAGCTGTTGCTGTGTCACGGTACTGACAGATTGCGCCTCATCCAGACGAGACACAGGGGTTTTCGTGCTAACGCTGCTGGTGGAGGCGGCATAGCCGTCATTGCTGTTAGCGTCGCTGGTTACTGTCACCGTATCATCACTGGTCGCCGCCAGGCTTTCACCCGGTGCAAGCAGCGCGCCAGAACAGATCGCCAGCATCACCGCCTGCTGGATTCCCAGGTGTTTAATATCGTTGGAACGTTTTTTCATTATTTGTTTTCGCTGATCATCAAAGAGAGAAATAAAGTAAATAACCACATTGACTGCGCGTATTTATTCAGCGACGAAGGAAAAGCATAAAGGATCTGTTCACGCGCTGATTTGTAATTGATAATCATTCAACCATTGCACGATGTAGTAGTAAACAGAAATACCGGAATTTTTACTACATGCTAAAATGCACGCCGCAATGCGTTGTCCTGGCTGGTTTTTGCTTGTTACTTAATGAAATTAAAGGTAATTATCCCTTTTCCAAAACGGATTTCGGCAGGCGATGGGTGGTAAGCAGACGGCTGCTTTCCGCATTGCTGGCTTTCTGACTACAGTTTGCAGGTTTACTATCTGTGGAAAGCGAAAGAGTAAACCGGGTCCTTAAAAGCTTTACTGAGCCTCAGGCAAGGGGATTTTCTCACCTGTGCTTAGTTAACCGGGAAAACGAAAAGGGTATGTCGCAGTGTTTTTGCTATTTAAAAAAGGCGGACGATCATCGGAATGCAAGCTAAAAGCCGCGTTGACATATTGGGTGAGCGTTTACGTTCACGTGAGCAACAACTCTCTCCACGCCTTCTGGTGGTCGCACATTATATAAATGACAACCGGGAAACGGTGATTGACAGTACGGCAATGGAAATTGCTACTGCTAACCATACGTCTGACGCCACCGTTATCCGTGCCATCCAGGCGCTGGGTTTTTCAGGTTTGCGCGATCTCAAAAAAGTGCTGCAGGCCTGGTTCGGGCCTGGCATGTCTTCTGAAGAGAAGATGATCACCACGGTGAATGACGTGACGCGTGATGTCTCCTCCTCAATAGACTTTGTTTTGCAGGGACATCTTCATGCGTGCCACGTTTTATCTTCTGAGCACAACCGTCAGGCGCTGGCTGATGCGACTTCATTGATGATCGAAGCCCGTCAGGTTGCCATTTTTGGGATCAATGCCTCAGGCATCCTCGCTGATTACAGCGCCCGGTTGTTAAACCGCATTGGCTTACCGGCGTTTTCACTTAATCGTGCAGGCATTGCGTTGGCGGAGCAAATGTTGGCTTTGCAACGGGGCGATGTACTGGTGATGATGGCGCAGAAGTCAGCGCATCGTGAGGGCAGTACCGTGATACGCGAAGCCAAAAGGCTCAGCATTCCTGTTATTTTACTCACCAATGCCACCGACTCGTTTTTTGCCCGGGAAGCTGACGTGGTGATCCACGTTCCGCGCGGGGGAGAAAATGGCCGCATCCCACTACATGGCACCGTCATGGTTTGCCTGGAGATGATGATTTTATCGGTTGCCTCTTCCCTGCCAGACCGCACAGTGAAAACGATGAAACGTCTGCAGGATCTCTACAGAGGGCTTAAGCCTGCGACGAAGAAATAGCACATCCGTTTTGATGTAACAAAGCTGGACGATAATCTGGCAAATCCCGCGTTGCCACGGCCCAGGGCTGAACAGTCGCCCTCAACCGTTAAGGCGCATTTTTGAACGTATCCCGGCATCAGCGATGAGCAGGGGGCTGGCATTTTTCGGAATTTTAAAAAAAATTTCTGTTTTTGCGAGCGCACGCCTGCTTTCGCCTGGAGCGTTCTTCAATCAACGGCTATTACTCTGCCGTGAAGGTATTTGCTGTTCTTCGATTTATCCATCCTTGTTACGTCCCTGAACGGAGCTAATCATGAAGAAAGATCGTGCATGGTTTCCTGTGTCGCTAGTGGCCCTTGCCACCATGAGTGCCCTGATAACCCCGCTGCCGGTAATGGCATGGGACAGTCTTACCGTATTTGGTGACAGCCTGAGCGATACAGGAAACGTCGGCCGGTTTACGTATAATTCCGCAAATAATCTGCTTTATGATGAAATTATCGCTCGCGAAGCAGGGCTGACATTGCAACCCTCTTCCGCTGGCGGTAGCAATTACGCAGCAGGAGGCGCCGTTGCTGTGCCTGCCCTTAATCCACAATTTAATACTCAGGATCAGGTTGCCCGTTATCTGGCTTCTACCAATGGTCGGGCCGATCCCAATGGCTTGTATATTCACTGGATAGGCGGCAACGATCTGGCGGCGGCGGTTGCCCTTCCGCCATTGGCCACATCGATTGTTGATAACAGTGCAGGCGCGGCAGCCAGCCAGGTCAAGGCGCTACTTGACGCTGGCGCGGGCACCGTGATTGTGCCGACGGTACCCAATGTGGGGGCGACACCCGCATTAATAGAGGCGATTCTTCAGCCGTTCAGTTCCGCTGCCGTGGCTGCTGCGTTTCAGTCTCTGGACGCAACAGCCACGCCTGATAATGCAGCGCGACAGCAGGCCATTCAGGCTGCGTTTAATCAGGCCGCCGCGCAACTTTCAAGTGTACCCGCGGTTCGCGACCTGATTGCGCAACAGTTATTTGCAGCATGGCAGCAGCTGAGCGGTCAGGCGGCAGCACTGACCGCGCGGTATAACCAGCTTGAAGAAAACGCACTGGCAACCACCCAGGGAAACATTGTTCGGGTGGATATCAATGGACTCTTCAGTGAAGTCATCCAAAATCCCGCCCTGTACGGGCTGAGTAATACGGCAGGCATGGCCTGTCCACCCGGCACCTCTTCCGTAAACTGTACCTCAGCAACAGCGGGTTTTTCATCCCAGCAAAATTATCTGTTTGCCGATCGTCTTCATCCCAGTCCTGCCGTACATGCCATTATCGCTGACTACATCCAGTCGATTCTGGATGCGCCCGCCCAGGTGGCTGTGCTGACCCAGGCACCCCTGGCCATGCTGCATGATATGCACAACACACTGGATGGTCACTTACAGCAACAGCGCAAGCAAGCTTCAGAAGCAGGTCAGTTCACAGTGTTTGGCGGTTATGCCGGTCAGCACGCCCGCAACAAAGATGATGTTTTTAACGATGGCGACACCGATACCGCTAATCTGTCTGTTGGCATCGGTTATCAGCTCACTGATAACTGGCAGGCGGGGGCATTGCTGTCGACTGCCAGTCAACGGCAGCAGCCCTCTGATCGTTATGATTACCGGCTTCGTGGCAACATGGTCGCGCTCTGGAGCCAGCTTCAGCTACTGGATCAGCTGTGGGTGAACGCCGATGTCCACTATGCGGATCTGGATTATGACGGGATAGAACGTCAGATTAAACTCGGTCCCGCTACCCGCACAGAACAGGGAAGCAGCGCAGGAAAACTCATGGGGATGCGGCTGCAAACGGGCTGGGATTTACCGTTAGGCGATGTGGTCACCACCGGGCCCGTTGCCAGCTATGCGCTGGACTATGTTAAGGCGGACGGTTACCAGGAGCTCGGCGACAGCAGCAGTGCGATGCGGTTCTCCGGGCAAACCCGGCACTCACAAGTTGGCGCAGCAGGTTGGCGTGTCGACACCAAAGGCTTATGGATCAATCCATGGGCGCAGGTAAGTTATAACCATCAGTTTGGAGATACTGACTCCTCAGTGAGCGCAGGTTTAAAATCGACCCGTACTGCCTTCCGACGTACCCGTGCAGGCCAGGATAAAGACTGGGTGGATATGGCTGTTGGCGCGAACGTACCCTTCGGCGATACGGTAACCGCTTATGCCGCCGTATCGACGGTGGCGGGTGCCAGTGATTATCATGAAGTCACATGGAACCTGGGTCTGAGCGCACGCTTTTAGAGTGAGTGATTCGCAGGGACGCGAGACATTTCAGTCTTACTTATCAGACTGAGCCGGATCAATTCATCCATTGCAATGACGTTATTGCGTGCAATGATGACTTCCGGTGTGACAGGGCAGGTGGCACAGAAAGTTTGACGCCACCCGCTTCGCAAGCGTGTTTTGGTAAGGTATAGTTCGCGTTTTTGGAGGAACCATGCTGACCAATTCATCTACACGGCTCAATAAATACATCAGTGAGAGCGGAATATGCTCTCGTCGCGATGCCGATCGCTTTATCGAACAGGGTAACGTTTTCATCAATGGCAAACGCGCCGCGGTGGGCGCCCAGGTTTTTGCCGGCGATGTCGTAAAAGTGAATGGTCAGTTAATTGAGCCACGTGATGAAGATGATTTAGTGCTGATTGCACTGAACAAGCCCACCGGGATTATTACCACCATGGAAGAGGGTGAGCGCGATAATATCAGTGACTTTGTTAATCACAGCAAACGCGTGTTTCCTATTGGTCGTCTTGATAAAGATTCTCAGGGCTTAATTTTTCTGACCAACCATGGCGACCTGGTCAATAAAATTTTACGTGCCGGCAATAACCACGAAAAGGAATATGTGGTTACCGTCGATAAACCTGTTACCGATGAGTTTATTGCGGGCATGGCGGCAGGCGTTCCTATGTTGGGAACAGTGACCAAAAAATGCAAAGTAAAGAAAGAAGCGCCTTATGTGTTTCGTATTACGCTGGTTCAGGGGCTTAACCGGCAAATCCGTCGCATGTGTAAACACTTTGGCTATGAAGTGACGAAGCTTGAACGCACGCGCATCATGAACGTCAATCTCAAGGGCATTCCCTTGGGTGAATGGCGCGATCTGACGGATGATGAATTAGTCGAGCTGTTCAAATTACTGGAAAACTCATCCTCGGATGAAAAACCAGCGAAGAAAACATCACAAAAAAGTCCGGCGGCGAAAAAGCCGATGAAAAGTGCACCTAAGCAGGGTGATAAGACCGAGGATAAATCTGCGTCGCGCAAGCGTTTCAACCAGCCCGGCCGTAAGAAAAAAGGGCGTTAACACAGGTACCTGTCAATGCGTCCACGCCCGCTAATTATCAGTGAATACCGGCCTGAATGGGCAGATCACTTTTCAACTGAAGCTGCCGCTGTTGCGGCGGCGCTGGGCGACACGCTTGTGACTATCCATCACATTGGCAGTACAGCTGTGGAAGGCTTAGCGGCAAAACCCGTCATCGATATGTTGACAGAAGTGTTAAATCATGACTCCCCGACTGCTGAGGCGCTAATACAGATGGGCTACCAATCGCGCGGAGAAAACGGGATGCCGGGGAGACGCTATTTCACGAAAGGTGCGGAGGCGCGGACCCACCACATTCATGCTTTTATCTCTGGCAGCCCCGATATCAGGCGGCATCTCGCCTTTCGGGATTATTTACGCCACTCTCCAAAGGTACGGGATGAATATGCGGCGGTTAAACGCGCTGCACAACTTGCCTGTCAGGGCGACATCAAGATTTACGGTCAATTGAAACATGATTTTATTGCCTGTCATCAGCAACGGGCATTAGCCATATTCCCATTCTGATTTATCCGCTCAAATTTTAACGCTATATCCGCTGACGCCCGACAACCGTTTCAGCCCTGCGTGTGCTTGCCTGCTCAGGAAATAAGCGCGCCTGAAATCCGTAGCCTCATACAAAAACAACGGACAGGATGGGGTGAAGATACCTGTGTAGCGCGCGAGTGATTAAAGCATTACTGAAGCCGTGCTTAACGCCGCACAATCAGAGGACGCCACCTTTTCAGGATGAAAACGGCATGGCAGGATAAGCCAAATAACAAAGGAGTGGGCCTGATGTTACTGAAAGGTATGAATGATCCGTTGCTTAAGGCGTATCAGAACCCGAAATCAAGGTTGATGATCAGCCGTTTCAGAGGATTAGCCGGGGATCGACGGCTCAGTGACTGGCAGGTATTTTGTATTCTCGTGAATGGATTTACTAATTACTGGTATGTGCACTCAGGTCATTTCACCATCAACGTTGAATTAACTAAAACCCGACAGTTCGATTTCATGCAGGATTTTTTGCATTTTTCCGTCACGCTGGATGGCTTATTGAGTGATGAGAATTTTCGCTGTCCCGATTTTATTTTGCCGCATTATGATGTTCCTTATGAATTTTGCCGTTGGCGCAACAAGCGTGGCTACGATTCACAGGTGACGTATGTGGGTAACCACGGTGTAAAAACACATAAAGGCCTGTTTATTGCCACCCATGATGTCGCCCGAGATGAATATCATATGAAATGGGAAGGTACTATTACCGTTTTTGATAAAGCCTTTTTTAAAATGGGAAGTTTCAATACCACGAGCGACTTTTTGGTCAATGACATCACCAAAAACATTCGTGAAGGCGTGATTAAACATCTGGGCCTGTATTGTGACCTGTTTAATTATATTTTCCCTTCGCCAACGGCCGCGCGTATTCAGGCTCGTGACAGTAAACGTTACCTGGCCAGGAAATAAAAAAACGGTGAGCGCGGAGTGGGCAGAAACCTGCTCTGGTTAAAACGTCATTATCCAGGATCTCAGCCAGGCAGCTTCCATTTAAGCCAGGTATCAAGCTCCGTCTCAGCCATTGGCTTTATATTAAAATACTCACGTGCAACATCGTCACGGTCTTCTAAAGGCGCAGAAACCGATGGCGGGTAATCTTTTCCATCGGCCAGCACGAGGGTATTGAGCGCTTTTAAGGTAGTAAAGATGCTGTGGGCAATCAGACGTGACGTGATCCTGGCATTAAGTTCTTTTGCCAGTACGTTATCAAGTTTTATGACTTCAGGCGGGCTCTGTCGTAGGTAACGTATTTTGCTGTAGCCCTTAGCCGTATCTTCCCATGACATGCTGAAGCCTGAAAGCCTGAGCATTTCCAGTCCCAGCATAGCGGTTGGACTGTCAATCATATGCTCGGTTTTCAATATGTTGATGATAAGCATTGATGTGGGAAGTGCGGCCTTGAGCATTTTTTCAGCCAGTTTTTCTGCAAACGTGCTGTCAGCAATATCTCGCTCATTAATACTGATTGTTATTGGCAACTGAATAGGATGATGTCGTAAACGTTTAAGGCGGGAAATGGCGCTGTCGACCTGCCAGGTTGTCAGTTGCGTATCAAGTTCCGTCCCTTTGGCCAGGGCGACAAAGTGATCTGCTAACAGCTCACCGCGTAACGGATGATGCCAACGCACCTGTGCTTCAAGACCAACGGGTTTACCACTTTTAATACAGACTTTGGGCTGAAAAACCAAGAATAAGCCGTGATTGTGTCGTAAGGCTTCTGCCAGGTCGCTCATCAAGGTGACATCAGTCGCGCAGCTTATGTCGCTGATTTCATCAAAACGAACCTGAGATAATGTCTGTCCGCTGATGTACTCCAGCGCATTGACTGCCCGTCGGAGGACTTCATAAGGCGGCGCATCGCTGGCAATAAAATCAGTTTGCTCCGTATAGGTCGTCAGCGCCATGGTCAGACCGTCGCCCATATCAGCGCTGATCGCTCCCAGTCGCTCAGCTACCCAGGTTGCACTCACGGGGCTGTCAGCCTGGGTTAAAATAGCAAAACGTCCTGTTGCGATAGTGTAAAACTGGCAGCCATTAGTTGGCCGAAGGCGTAACAGCAATAGTGTCGCGACATCTTTCAGCAGTGACTCCAGCGCGGCCATGCCCAACGATCGGGATAACTCAAACGCGCGTGACATATCGATACAATCAATCAACACCAGACGGCGCAGCGATTTATCCTTCTGGGTGGCAAGGTGCTGTATATCGCGAATAAGACGTTCGCGGTTGGCCAACCCGGTAACGAGTTCGATGAAAGCTGCGGAGTGCCAGGCATCAAGAAAAGCGATGATTAACCCAGCCAGGGATTCTGTTATTTTTTTTTGCTGGTCATTGAAAGGGCGCGGCACCGTATCCGTCAAACACAGCGTGCCCAGTATCTGGCCATTGCGGTTTTTTAGCGGCGTACCTACATAAAAGCGGATGAAAGGTGCATGCCTGATCAGTGGATGATGGGCAAAACGTGAATCGCAGGTGGTGTCCGGTACAATGACCGTTGCGCCGCCTTCCACAACATATCGGCACAGCGCTTGCTCGCGTGACGTATCCTGCAGCTCAATATTATAGTTGGCGCGAACAATATGCTGGTCATCGTTCAGAACAGTAATGTAACTTCCATTGATACCCAGCAGTTGACTGGCCAGACGCAAGAATTTTTTCAGCACCTCATCCCGGCCCCGATCGGAAAGACTAAGTGCTTTTGTTGCACTGGTGCGGTGATGTTCCTTGTCGCTAGATTCCGTAGACATTTCCGCTCCTGCCCGTTTGCTCAATGAAACTGCAAAAGAAGAGTGTACGATAAATAGCGAAAATAAAGCCCAATCATTATAAAAGGCAAAAGCAATTAAATTAATTTTTTCTTTAGAAGGGTCAAGGCGTAATTATTTTTTTATCCCTGCCCACTTAACGCAAATTAAAATTATCATTGGCGTCAGTGTCATTTTTAAAAGGTTTTTTCTGGCCAGTAAGGTTAAATAACATTGCAGTTATTTAATTAAACAGGGTCGCGTTCACTTAATATTGTGCGCTAAATTAAATTAACTCTATAGTTTGATTTTGTTAATGTATGATCGGGCGTGAGAATAACCGGGTAAACGTCATAAGTTAGTGTACCACATCGCCGCATTCTGGGGTTTTTGTGAAATTAGCTGTTAATACAATGGATTAATCATGATTAACAGCGGGCAGGGGGTTATGAACAGCCCTGAGCCGCAGCATTATCTCTGAATGCGTGAAATGGGAAATGCGACATTAAATAAATAAAATTAATCATTGAGGTGATAACCTTTTTACAGGGCCAACCTGTGCGTTGTCTTACTTGAGAATCATTTTTGTTGCATATTAATGTAAATTATCGTGCTCATCTCCCAACCGATACCTGCATATCAGGACAATAACTGATAAGCTAACAGCCTCAATCACGATGACGTTGGAGCTGCCCTTTGCTGACCACAATTATTTATCGCAGCCACATCTCAGATGACGTGCCCGTTAAGACGCTTCCTGACATGGTGGACGATGCCAGCATATTCAATGCTTCCCATGAAGTGACCGGCATTTTGCTCTTTAATGGCACCCATTTTTTCCAGTTACTGGAAGGCCCTGAAGAGGGCGTGCTTGCCGTTTACCAGCGCATCTGTGCCGCTCGCCGCCATCACAACGTGGTTGAATTGATGCGTGACTACGCGCCATCCCGTCGGTTTGGTAATGCCGGTATGGAGCTGTTTGATTTACGCCAGCACGATCGTTCAACCGTGCTTCAGGCTGTACTCGATAAAGGCACGTCTAAGTACCAACTGACCTACGCTGACAGGGCGTTGCAGTTTCTGCGTACCTTTGTCGAAGCGCGTGAGAAAGAAAACTATTACGAGGTTTTGCCATCCGAATACTGGGAGTTTATTCCCGATCGTCCTGCGATGAGTACGGCAAAACCCGCTTCCTCCGGTATTAGTTTCCGCCCGGTGGTCGATCCCCTTGCCAGACAGGTCACAGCGATTGAGGCAATCACTGATACGCGTCATCGTGGCACCGACCAGAACGGCTCCGAGCAAGCGTTACATGATGCTGACCTCGAGGCGGTGATCAAGGCTTTCGACATGGCGGGCAGGGCCTGTCCGGATGAAATGACCCTGTATGTCAGCCTGCTTCCCATGACGCTGGTGGTGGTGCCGGATGCGGTTGCAAAGATTGTCTCGACAATCAATGCGGCCGGATTAGTCCCGGAACAGGTGGTGCTTGGCGTGAGCGAAACCGAAGTCATCTCCAGACTCGAAGCGTTTTCCGTTGCCGTCAGGCAGCTCAAAGCCGCAGGTATCAGTTTGTCCGTCGATAACTTTGGTGCGGGATCGGCTGGCCTGTCGTTACTGACACACATCCAGCCCGATCGCATTCGTATCGATTCCAGTATTACAACGGATGTTCATCGGAGCGGCCCTAAGCAGGCGGTTGTCCAGGCGATTATCAAATGCTGTTCTGCCTTAGAGATTACGGTGATCGCTGCTGGTATCGTTAAGGCCGAGGAGTGGATGTGGCTTGAAGCGGCGGGCATTATCAACTTCCAGGGCAGTCTGTTTGCCTCTGCAGGTTCGGGTCATGCCGATGCGGTTGCCTGGCCTGAATATCGTGATGCTATGTAGTGTTGCCCTATCGCCTCGCGGCGAATAGCGCAGGTATTAAACGCTTTGCGATATATCAACAGCAGCAAGGATCGCTGCTCTCATTCCCCTTTGACTTCAATCATGATGCTCCCCACGTTGTACGCGCTACATTCCCCTTTGATACCCAGATAAAACCTGCTCTGGATATAACGTTCGCCCGCCTGTTTACCGAGATAGCTGTCTTTATTCGTGCCTTATAAGCGTTATATGAAAAGACATACAGCTGAGAAAATACCGGACTTTTAAACGGCAAATAAAATTAGCCAGGCGCACCGACATTATTTACGGGATTAATTTTCCTGAAAAGAGCGGGATGTTTTCTCTTCGCTGCACCTAATGCCGTCTTTCGCATTTTGCGAATGAGCCGTTGTGCCAAAACAACCATTCACACTTACAAATGCGTCGGCGCAATCCTCTTTTCCGAGATTGCCTGGACAGAAAAAGCACAGTTTGCGATCATAGCGGCATTACGGAAAATAAAAACCTTATCGGGCATTTATAATATGAAAGAAAACAGCCGTTTAGAATCGATAATGAATTACCTCAAAGGGAATAATCTGGTCACAGTTGAGCAGCTTGTTACGGTAACGGGTGCCTCACCGGCAACGATCAGACGCGATCTGATTAAACTCGATCACGAAGGTGTTGTCAGCCGAACACATGGCGGTGTGACACTGAACCGGTTTATCCCTTCTCAGCCGACCACGCTGGAGAAGTCCTCGCGTAATCTGGTGGAAAAACATGCTATCGCGCGCGTGGCGGCCAGCTTTGTTAAAGCCGGCGATGCTGTCATTCTGGATGCGGGCACCACGATGTTTGAACTGGCCCGGCAAATTACCCATATGCCGTTGCGCGTGATTACCAATGATTTACACATCGCCCTGTTTCTCTCAGAGTTCAAACAAATCGAAGTGACAATAATCGGTGGGCGCATTGATGAGAGCAGCCAGTCCTGTATTGGCGATCACGGGCGTAAAATGCTCAACAATATTCATCCTGATATTGCGTTTCTGAGTGGCAACGGCTGGGACCTCGCTAAAGGCGTAACTTCCCCGACAGAAGAAAAAGCGGCACTGAAACACGATCTGATAATGAACGCTCATCGCCGGATTTTACTGGCGGACAGCTCAAAATATGGGGCATGGTCACTCTTCAATGTGGTGCATTTAAATGAGCTCACCGATATTGTCACCGATGCTAATCTGGACGTTGAGATCAGGCAAGCGCTGCAGTCAAACCTGACGCCGACGCTGACCATCGCAGATCCGTTATAAACAGCCTCATTGTGCTAATCAGGCAGCCTGCGCAACAGGTATTCGTGGAGGTAGCCTGAAGCAGTGACGGTTCGCTTGCGTGAATGTCGCTGAAACCTTCGCGCCCTGGGGTAATCCTCGTCTGTTAAAGCGAACGGCAGCACAGCGCAAGGCGTGAATGGTGATGGTGAAATTAATGGGCAATCTGAAAGATGCATGTTCTCTCTGAGCCTGAAATAAGCCATCTGTCATGGCTACTCTGGCGCATTGGTGCAACGATCAGCATCGCAGTGTCACCACTAGGCTTCGATACGGGGTTTCAGATACAGACAGGTGTCACCTTCTTCAACATGTTTTGGATGCCAGACCATCGCCGCATTTTCGTCGCCAATATAGGTCATTCCCAAAGGCTCTATGACCGCGTAAGGATGCGCAAAAGCGGCACGGTACGCGAGTAACTCTTTTGCCATTGCCACAACCTGATGTGAAACCCCATCCGGGCGACTGACAATATCATTCAACTGTTCTTCGGTAAGCATACTTCCATTCCTGAACAACCCTGACCAGCAACCCTGAAGAGGCGCTGGGGGTTTAAATCAGTTAATCGTGGTCAAACAGGCGCCCGTGAGTATTCGTTGTTGCAGAACGGTCAGGGGAAGATAGCCCATGTTGGCTGTAAGGGCGTAGCTTACTACGTGAAGGGAAGATTTCGAAGTCTGTTCACACAGAGATCTAAAGGAAAGTGAGGGGCGATGACAGAAGGGCTGCTACAGTCTGCATCGACAACCGCCTCCGCGCACAATGGAAAAGCCGCCTTAAGCGGCCAGGCCTTGCTCCATCCGCAAATTATTTATGCAGCTATGCACACACAGGGGCGCGGTTATGGATGTTGGCTTCACTGATCCTTTACTGCGCGTTGTGATCGTGTCACTGAGCGACGATTTTGACTTCAGCAACGCAATGAAGATGTCGCGGTAACAGGTTGGGCAACACGACCCAAAGAGATCAATTCCACAGAATTAACAACTTGAATTAAAAGGATTCTGGTATTATTTCTCAGGCCATCAGGATTAGCGGCAGCGCCTTTAGGGGATTGATGATAACCATAAGAGTAATAACAATTGTTATTATTTGCGCGATTATTTAATTACCGCTTTTATGGGTTATTAATCGCCCCTGTTGTTCAGAGAAACGGCAAACCCGATGCTGGCAGCACGGTATCATGTTAAAAATTTCTGAAAACAGTTTCGCGCATGTTATACAGTCGCACATGGCCCCTGTTTGCTATAAATTGTCGGTTAATATGGCGCTAAATATTTAAATTTAAGCTAAATTGTTTTTCTGCGTTTTTTGCACCCGCACAAGGGGAGGCTGTTGTGCACGATAATCAAAGTGGCAATGACGAAAATCGTCTTAAAGCGGTTAAAGCACTTTTGTCACCTGATATTACCAGGGATGAGGTGCTGGAAAAATTTGTTCATCTTGCCGCGCAGGCGCTGGGTATTTCAGGCAGTTTTATTTCAATTATTGATGATAAAAATCAGTATATTAAGGTTTCCCGCAACTTTAACCTCAAAGAATCAGCACGCGAAGTTTCCTTGTGTCGTCATGTTATTGATGGCGACGGGCAGCTCGTTGTACAGGATACATTGCAAGACAGCCGCTTCACTTTTCATCCCTTAGTTGAGGGTGAACCTCACATCCGGTTTTATGCGGGCGTGTCGTTATCCAATCTGGAAGGGCTGGTGTTAGGGACGCTTTGCGTGACCGATACGCAGCCTCATACGTTTAGTGATGAGCAGTTGGAAACACTGAAGTCGCTGGCAAGACTGGTGACATCGTTTCTGGATGCATGGAATCTTGCCAGTTTCACCGATCTGATTACGCATCTACCGAACCGGCCACGCCTGATTCGCGACATGCAACAGCTGGCCGTCAGCAATCCCGATCGTCGTTTTCGCATGATCCTTATCGACTGTATTGATATTCCCCAGGCATATGAGTTATCACGTACCTTTGGCATTGCGCCAGTGGAAAACTTACTCAGGCAAATTGCCGGGCTGGTCAGCGCTCGTCTTCAGCTTCAGCCAGATGACATGCTTTATTCATTTGCACCGGGGCGCTTTGCATTAATCCAGCCTTATTTTGGCGGCTATAGCGCGCAAAGTACCATTGAGGTGTTAACCAACCTTAAAGCAGATTTAGCGGATAACATCACCATTGATATCGACGTTTATGCAGGCGAGACCGAGTTTGTTTCCCGCGATATTGATGCAAATGAAGTTGTCCGTCAGGCGGTCAGTGCGTTGCACGAATGTATTCACCAGAACGGTGGTGCTATGACGTTCGATCATGCATACGATTCGCGGCGCACGGAAGATTTCTTGATTATGAACGATCTGGCCCAGGCGCTTAAAAAAGACGAAGGCCTGTACCTCGCGTATCAGCCAAAAGTGTGCTTAAAGACGGGAAAAACCGTTGGGCTTGAGGCATTAATTCGCTGGCACCATCCGGAAAGAGGCGAGCTGTTTCCCGTCGACTTTATACCCTTGGCCGTAAAAACCAACCTGATTTCGGTGCTGACTGACTGGGTTATCGATCGCGTCATCATTCAGTTAACGCAGTGGAATAAAGAATTTGAATTAATCCCGGTATCCGTCAACGTCAGCGAACGTGACTTTTCCAGAGCGGAGTTTGCTTCCAGTTTAGCCAGTAAGATGCAGGCTGCAGAATTGCCAACATCATTAATGGGCGTGGAATGTCTGGAAAATGAGCTGATAACGGAAAGCGATGTGGCGATTAATGGACTCGAAGCGCTTAAAGCCCACGGGTTTATTATCTCATTGGACGATTTCGGTACAGGTTACAGCAACATTAGTTACCTGCAGGAAATTCCGTTAGATGTGATTAAGGTTGATATGTCTTTAATCAGTCGGATGGATAGCGATTCTGCCTCCAGAATTATCGTCAGAAGCATTATCCAGATGTTGAAGGAGTTGGACTATACGGTGTTGGCAGAAGGTGTAGAAACAGAAGCCACACTGAGTTTGCTGAAGCAGTACGGCTGCGATCAAATCCAGGGCTACTTCTTTTCGAAACCGCTTCCAGCCAGCGATATCGAACACTGGTTACTGCAGAAGTAAACGCGATAAAGGCGACAGTATCTGTCGCCTTCTCAGTGCGGTCAGTCAGGCTGAGTACAGGGCGTTTTGCACAACGCGCATTCGGGCAGCAATAAGGTGAATGCGCGTTGTGCCGTCAATCCAGATCGCTGCCGTTACTGGTAATCACTTTTTTATACCACCAGAAGGATTTTTTTCGCCGCCGGGCCAGCGTGCCTTGTCCACGATCGTCACGATCGACATACACAAAGCCATAGCGTTTACTCATCTCACCCGTTGAGGCGGCAATCAGGTCAATACAGCCCCACGTGGTGTAGCCGATTACGGGTATCCCATCACCTATCGCCTCTCCCATCGCCCGAATGTGCTCACGCAAATAGCTGATGCGATAATCATCAATAATTTCGCCTTCATCATTGACCTCATCGCGTGCACCCAGGCCATTCTCCACCAGGAAAAGCGGTTTCTGGTAACGGTCGTACATCATGTTCATGGTGATGCGGAGTCCAAGCGGATCGATGCCCCAGCCCCATTCACTACGCTGAATATGCGGATTCGTAAGGGATTTCACCACGTTTGCCGCGCTGCTGTTCTGCTCATTCATATCGGCGGACGCACAACGGGAAGCATAGTAACTGAATGACACGAAATCGACGGTGTTCATGAGTACATCAGCATCATCTTCTGCCATTTCAATCTGGATGCCTTTCTCGCGGAAAAGGCGAGCAGAGTAGGCGGGATAGGCACCCCGCGCCTGAATATCAATGAAAAACAGATTCTCACGATCTTTTTGCAGCGCCGCCCAGACATCGTCAGGTTTGCTCGACCAGGGATAAAAATTGCCGCCAGCCAGCATGCAGCCAATCTGATTATCCGGGTTGATTTCATGAGCTATTTTTGTCACCCGCGCGCTTGCCACCAGCTCATGGTGAGCGGCCTGATATTTAACCTGCTCACTGTTTTCACCCGGTTCAAATACCAGTCCTGCGCCCGAAAAAGGGCTGTGCAGCATGATATTTATTTCATTAAAGGTCAGCCAGTACTTCACTAAACCATCAAACGCCTCAAAACAACTGCGTGCATAACGGGCAAAAAAATCGATCATTTTACGATTGCGCCACGAACCGTATTGCGTAACCAGATGCATAGGTACATCAAAATGGCAAAGCGTCACTAAGGGTTCAATGCCGTACTTGCGACATTCGGTAAACATGTCACGATAAAAAGCCAGCCCCTCTTCATTGGGCGTGACTTCATCGCCGCGCGGAAAAATACGGCTCCAGGCAATCGACGTCCGAAAAACCGTAAAGCCCATTTCTGCCATTAAAGCGATGTCTTCACGATAACGATGATAAAAATCGATCGCAGTGTGGCTGGGATAGAATTCATCGTCCCGCAGTGCGTCACGTTTTTCCTGACCCAGCTTGACCGGCATACGTGCAGGCCCGATGGGGAGCATGTCAACGGTGGTTAATCCTTTCCCGCCTTCAAGAAAAGCGCCTTCTGACTGATTTGCGGATAAGGCACCGCCCCATAAAAATCCTTGCGGGAATCGTGATTCAGACATGAAATCCTCTTTAACACAGTCATTAATGATCAGCTAGCGTTAGCCGCTTTTGCTTTTTCAGGTGAAACCTTAGGTTGTGATGCTGCCAGGCTGGTGGTTTCAGGAATATCGTCAAAGCCCAGAATCAGGGTAAGAATAAATGACAGCACCACAGAGAGCACCATCACCGCGACAACCCAAACAATGGACATCGGGTTGGCTGGATCAAAAAACTGAACGCTGGTAAACAATCCGGGTGATGCCATCGAATGGCTGGCCAAACCGCCTATGCCGGCGACTGCACCACAAATAAACCCACTGATCATACTGGCAATCAAAGGGCGCTTTAAACGCACAGCGACACCGTAAAGGGCCGGTTCAGAAATGCCGGCCACAATGGCAGAGGCTGCTGCTGCCAGCGCGGTTTGACGTAATTCCGGGTTTTTCGTTTTACAGGCGACGGCGAGTGAAGAGCCGCCAAGGGACAGATTAGCGCCAATCTCCGAAGGCATAACCATGCCCTCTTTACCGGTTTCAGCAATGGTCTGAATAATGGTGGGTGTGAAAACCCGATGCATGCCAGTCATCACCAGCAAGGGCCAGAGCGCGCCCATAATCGCAACCGAAAGCCAGCCCAAATAACCGTGAATGGTGTAAACCACGGCGGAGATTCCACTGCCGATCCAGATACCAATCGGGCCAATCAAGACAATCGCAATCGGTGCGGCGATCAGCACAATCAACATCGGCTTCAGAAAGTTTTTTGTTACCGCAGGCGTAATACGATCCACACCACGTTCAATGTGAGACAAAATCCACGTCATCACCAGCGCCGGTATCACCGTATAGGTATATTTCACCGCCGTTACCGGGATAAAAGCAAACTCCACGGGTTGTCCCTGCGCCGCTTTAGCCATCAGGTCAATAAAGTTGGGATGCACCAGGACGCCAGCGATGGCTATCGCCAGTGACATGTTCGTCTTGAATTTAAGCGCCGCTGACGCAGCCACCATAATGGGCAAAAAGAAGAAAGCACCATCTCCAATCACGTTCAATATGACCAGAGTCGATGAGCCTTTCTCAAACACACCGGCCATATCCAGGATCATGGCCAACAGCTTGACCATTGAACCGCCGATAATGGCGGGAATCAGCGGTGACATGGTGCCGACCAGCGCATCCAGAATACCGGCCCCCACGCTTTTTAGCGTGAGTCGCCGTTTCCTGGGCGCAGTACCGTCTGACTGCGGATCACCCAATGCCAAAACTGCCTCATAAGCTTTCGACACATCATTGCCAATAATCACCTGCAACTGTGTATCGGTATGCACAACGCCCATAATGCCATTGAGGGTTTTTAATCCGGCAAGGTCAACCAGGCTATCGTCTTTCACCACAAAACGCAGGCGAGTCATACAATGCGTGACGGCACTGATATTGTTCAGGCCGCCCAGCTTATTAACGATAGCCTGTGAAATCTCTGCATAATTTCCTGGCATGATTTTATCTCGTAGGGTAGAGGAAAATGCGCTCGGGTTTCCGCTGGAGCCGCCGCTTTATTGTTATACGCCTTCAGTCAGCCTGACTCAGGTTGCATCTGACCGAAGGGGCAGCTAAATAGGAAACCGGTTTCACAAAATCATGAAGATGTTTTACTGTTTAAACAAGAGCGTAAAATGGCCATCTGTTATTTTTGTGATGGCAATCACTTGAAGTGGAAAAGAGCGCCATGCCGGGCTAAGGGCAAATATTTCAAATAATGAAAGGCTTAGGTAGACTGCATTTACTCTGAGGACACGGGCAGCGAGAACATGACAACAATATCTGAAGTAGCAAAACGCGCCGGCGTCTCAAAAGCGACAGTATCGCGAGTGTTGTCGGGCAATGGTTATGTGGGGCAGGAGAAACGAGATCGCGTATTACAGGCCATTGCAGAGACAGGCTATCGGCCAAATCTGCTGGCACGCAACCTGGCGAATAAAAGTAGCCAAACCATTGGGCTGGTGGTCACCAACACACTTTACAGCGGTAACATTTTTAGTGAGCTGATGTCGCACTCTGCCAGAATTATGGAGCAGCAAAATCGTCAATTGATCCTGGCCGATGGTAAACACACCGCGGAACAGGAGCGTGCGGCTATCCAGTTTCTGCTCGACCTGCGTTGCGATGGCATTATTATCTATCCGCGCTTTCTCAGCATTGACGAGCTGGACGCGATGATCTCGCAGCACAAGCAACCTGTCATGGTCATTAATCGTCGCCTGCGTATCAATGACAGCTTCTGCGTTTATAGCGATCAGCACATGGCCAGCCAGATGGCCGTCCGTTATCTGATGGAGCAGGGCCATCGTAATATCGCGTTTATTACGGGATCACTGGATTCACCTACCAGTCAGGAACGGCTTTCGGGCTATCAAACCGCGCTACGCGCGCAGGAAATCGCCATCAATCCGCAGCTTATTGTGCAAGGAAAGTGGACCGCGCAAAGCGGCATGCTGGCGGTGAAAACCTTGCTCGCAAGGGGACAATCCTTCAGTGCCATCGTTGCCAGCAATGATGAAATGGCTATTGGGGCCATCAAACAGCTGACGGAAAATAATATCGCTGTGCCAGGAACAGTCTCCGTGATTGGCTTTGACGATATCCCGCTGGCGGCCTACATTATTCCTGCGCTTTCCAGCGTGAAATTTCCCGTAACCGATATGATTAACGAGACCATTAACCGGCTGGTTTCGATGCTGGATGGCGGCGAGTTAACGACGTTAACGCCTTTTAAGGGCAGCCTTGTCCTGCGCGACTCCATCACCGTTGCCCCCTGACGTCTCTGCCTGCAAGGCGGCGACCTGCATCAGCGCGATACCTTGCTCAGAAAGCCGGGTCACCACGTCCTGGGAAAGCCCATCCTCTGTAATAACATGGCCAGGCTGATAACCGGACGACAAGGGATAAGGATGTATTTGCCCGAATTTAGATCTGTCGGTCAGAACATAACTGTCTGCGCCTTTCGCCAGCACGGCGTCAACCACATCACATCTCTGCATATCGCGACCGGTAAAGCCGGTTTCCGGATGCCAGCCATCTGCGCCAACAAAGGCTTTGTGAAAGTGAATCTGCTGAATACAGTAGCGGGTTAACGGGCCGGTTAAGGATTCGCTGCTCTTTTGCAACATGCCACCCAGAATAATCACGTCACAAGCCGCATCTTTAAGCAGGTGACCGATATAGTGGCTCACCGTGATTAACGTCAGGCTTTTGCGGCTGGCCAGCATGCGTGCCAGCAGGGCATTAGTGCTGCCGCCTTCAATCAATACAGACTCGCCATCGTTGATCAGATCAGCGGCATAGCGGGCGAGAGCCAGCTTAATACCATAACGGGTGTTCATGCGCGTGCCAACATCGTCGCTGTCCAGCGCCTGGGCCGCGCCATGAACCCGACGCAGAACCCGCTGTTGCGCCAGTTGGTTGAGATCCTGACGTACCGTGACCTCTGAAACACCGACAAGCTGAGCCAGCTCGCTGACGGCGATGCTGCCACGTGAATTAACCAGTTCGATAATTTGTTGCTGACGCGTATTCATCGTGGTTCTCTGCATCCATGGATTAAGCTGACGTTAAGCGATACGGGTTTTCAGGCTAAACCCAGTCCCCGTTTTCCGTTGAGATTAAGATCGGCGAGGGTAAAGCGATTTTTCCAGCCAGCTTCGTAGTGCTCAGGAGGAAAATCAGCAGGGGAATGGCCTTGCTCAAGTGCGCGCGCGACAAGATGCGCGTAGGCCCGGTTTTTATCACACATGGGCGCAGCGGGAATATACATAACATTGCCCCAGCCCTGCTGGTTTTCAACCGGTGCGACGGCGTGAATGAGGTCACAGTGCCACCAGACGGAGTCGCCCGCCGTTATAGCCGGTACCGAGCATAATCCCTTTATCAAATGTGGGTGCCATTTTTCATTTACTGCAAGCACGCGCCCCGGCTCAACGCCACACAATTCATCGTCAGCCACATCCGATAATAACGGTCGAAGCAGGACATAGGCGATGGCTTCCGGCACGGGAACCACGTGCAGTAAGCCCTGACCGGGCATCATATCGGAGAGCGCAGTCCATCCCTGAAACGTGCGGAAAGCCGAGCATTTTGTGGTATCGGGAACATCAAACTCGTTCACTTCGCTACGATGGGCTGCATTCCATGGGTCGTAACGCTCAACATTGCCGTCAAAAAGCGAGCGAAAGACGCGTTGATACGCGGGCAACAACCAGCGTTCAAGCGCACCGGAATCCGTATGCGCCCCCAACCCTTTCGACGTTGTTCCCGGCGGACGTCGGCGAATTCGGTCCGGATAGATAAGATTCACATCCGGATCGAACCATTGCTGACCTTCGGATTCGAATCGCCACAGGCGATTTAAAAACGACTGCACCTGTGCCATTTCATGACTCTGGCGCGCCTCCATTTGCGCCTGAGACCAGTAAATCGGATAAATTTCAGGCCGGGAGGCTTCGAGACTTCCAAAAAAATTGTCCCCTGGACCGCGATACTGTGCATCGAACTGATTTTCATCCAGATAACGCAACATGGCGGCATCCCATGCCAGCGCCTGTTCTCGAGGAAAATGCTGCTTTACGACCACACAGCCACGACGTTTTATTCTTTCTCGTGTCTCAGGGGTCAGCGTGCCATCTGTAATCTGTTCGGGTGAAATCACCGGCCAGGCACTGCCGCTCTGTTGTTCTTCCGCTTTGGCCTGGCTTATGGCCTGCTCGATTTTATTGCAAACCTCACTGAATAAGCCTTCAACATCGCCGATCTGCTGACGCACCTGCTGCTTAAACTGACGGATCGCTGCTGGAATATCGTGGGGTAACGGTGTGTGTTGAAGCTTCACAGTCATAATTGTGGCCCTTAACAGATAGTTTATATTTCAGATGAAGATTTTTTTCATTACATTCGAAAGATGAACTTATGTTTAACAGATTGCTGATGGGTAAAATCGCGACTGGCGCACAATGTGAGCTAACAGAAGGATATTTAATGATTGGAATTCTCATTAATCCCTACAGCGAGTAAGCTTGAAGCAACAGTCAGCCTATTCAGGCCGGGAGACAAGGGGGGAACGACAATGGCAGTAAGGATGATTGCAGTTGATATGGATGGGACTTTTCTGGACGAAAATAAGCAGTACAACGTTCAGCGCTTTTCACGCCAGTACGCCCTGCTAAAACAAAAAGGCATTCGCTTTGTTGTCGCCAGTGGCAATCAATATTATCAGCTACAGCGCTACTTTCCTGACATCAAAAATGAAATCGCCTTTGTCGCCGAAAATGGCGCATGGGTGTCAGAGGGCGACCAGGAAATTTTTTGTGGTGAGCTGGCCAGGAAAAGCGTGCACCGCGTGTTGGAGATACTGGCAAAAGAGCCGGATATCAGCACGGTCGTCTGTGGACGTAAGGGCGCTTATGTTCATTCTTCCATGCCTGAAAGCGTTATTCAGATGCTCAATAACCATTATTATCGGCTCGAAAAGCGCGATAATCTTTATGATATTGACGACACCATTTTTAAATTTTCGCTTAATCTGGCGCACGAAGGCATTGAAAGCCTGATGGATCGTTTGCATAACCAGCTTGGCGAGATCGATCATATTATGCATCCCGTATCGAGTGGCTATGGTTTTATCGACCTGATTATTCCTGGTTGTCATAAAGCACATGGCATTGCTTTGCTGCAACAAAAATGGGGCATCAGCGATTGTGAGGTGGTGGCGATTGGCGACAGCGCGAACGATATTGAAATGCTGCGTCAGGCCTGTTTCAGTTTTGCGATGGCCAATGCCGTAGAGCCGGTATCCGCCGTGGCGCGTTTTAAAACTGAAAGCAATCAGGATGAAGGGGCGCTAAATGTAATTGCCCGGATTCTGGCGCGCGAGTTTCCCTTTGAATAACGCCTTAACGCCGGGATTTGTGCTGTGCCCATAAAGGCAAAGGTCGTATATCAGATAGGTGTGACAGTGTCACATCAATGATGTTATTAAAGGTGAATGATTAGCTTTTCACGACGCTGTCAGCGGCAGGTGCCAGCGTCGTCGGTGTACCAAAGCATCATAAACGTTGCCGCTTATAGTTACAACATACTGTAAGTGACAGTAGTAAAAGCCCAGAGTCAGCATCCGCGTAGTTTTCAGGTCTTGCAGAATAGCGATCCACAGCCCGGCTTACACCGGGCTGATGGGGATTATTTGTCGGCTTTCTTCTCTTCTTCGGTGCCTGACGGTTGCGTTTCAGCATCCGATCGCCAGGGCTTCAGCAGCTGAATATCCAGAATCACATAAACCATCGTGCTGATAAACAGGGAAATCACGCTGCCAAATACGCCGCTGGTGGTAAAGGTCAGATAGTTATAGATAATCAACCAGGTGAGACAAATGAACATCGACAGGGCTAGCATGATGGACGAGAGCGAGTAGTTACTGGTGCCGGCGCCTTGCTGATGCGTCAGTTTAAACAGGTTTCCAGTCGTGTATCTTTCTAAAATCAGGATGGTTTTTTGCCAGTTACGACGTTGTCGTGAACCCGTGCGTACAATAAACAGATACAGGACGGAGATAAAAAAGCCTGAAAACGCAATCAGGACTGGAACGGCTTCCAGCGCATACTCAATACTTTTGTGGCTCGCCCCGGCTGGACTCAGATCCAGCGTCAACGAGGCACCCAGCGCGGCATAAAGGAACACGAACAACGCTAAAAAGGTTATCGTGCGTTTCCAGTCTGCCTCGGCCTCGCGGTTCTTTTGCTGAAGCGCAACGGTGAAAGCGCGTTCGATATGTTCAGCCAGGGGCGAGTGCATTTCAATCGCGTCAACCGTTTCATCCAGCAGGGCTTCGATAAAGGGCTTGTGGTCACTGTGCAGGGGAATATTCATTACGTGGATTCTCAGTAAAATTTCCGCTTATTTTAGTCTGCCTGAGAGGAAATGATACAAGCTTCACACGTTAAAAATCTTCAGGCTGAGTCAGTTAAGTATCAGGTAATGCGTTTTACGACAGCCGCATGATGTACACTGCTAGTGAACTTACCACGAGGAAAGCGATTATGAATGACAAGAAGATGATTTCCATCGATCAGTTCAGTGATGAAGAGCGACTTGCCGTTAACGAAGCCCTTCAAAATCTGATGGAAAAGCACCGTCAACGCACCGGCAAAGAGCCTGACAGCAAAAAAGAAAAAGAGCTTAACACTGAAGCCCGCCAGCAGGTGATGGCTGATAAACTGCTTAATGAAAAGTTAAAAGCAGAAAAAGAGAGCAAAAAACCGGTCAGGAAAAAGAAACCTTCATCAATGGCCGCGAGTGAAGTTAGCGACTTTAACTGGTCTGCTTCAGTCGCAAAAGGCCGCAGAAGATAACGAAAGAATAATGATGCTGACGCCTGACGATATAATTCTGTTTATCGTTGGGCTTATGCCACTCTCACTAAACTGCCTGTACAAAATCAGGATCAAGCAGAGTAAAAACAATAATAAATAAAGCGGTAAAACGCTTAAAAATTTATGCGGTTTACATTTTTTATGGATAAACTGCGCTGAATATACCGTCAATTACGCTTGCGAATGACTTATTACTCCCCCGAAGATCATCATCTTAAGATGCGATCCACGCGATTTGTCCGTCGCATGTTCGCCATGCGCCAACTGGGCACGATTTTATGCGCTTTGCCGATTGCATCCGTTTTGATGGAGCTGGGCAAAAAACCCGCCATATTGGTCTTACTGATTAGTAACGTTATTATCTGGCCCTGCCTGGCATATTGCCTTGCCATTACATCACGTGATTCAACCGCCAGAGAGCGAACCAATTTAACGCTCGATGCCGCCTTCGGCGGTATTTGGGTAGCACTCATGGCCGTGAGCCCGATGCCATCCTTTGTCATTATGGCGGTACTGGTCTCCGACCGTTATGCCGCCGGAGGCTGGCCACAACTTCTCTCTGCACTACAGGCGTTTCTGTTTGCCTTTATCATGGTATGGACAATAGAGGGCGCGCCGGTTTTGATGGAATTTAGCATCCGTTCGGCATGGCTTACGATACCGCTGGCCACGTTTTATCTGTTGGCGCTAAGCGTGGTATCCCATAATCTGACGTTTAATCTGCGCCAGAAGAACCGGGAGCTGGAAAGGATCGCCTTGATGGACCCCAGTTTGCAAATCCCTAACCGACGCCTGTTTGAACGGCGGCTTGAAAGTGAATTTCTGCGCACCCGGCGTGGAGACAGCAAGGCATACCTGATACTTATTGATGTCGATCATTTCAAGAACGTCAACGATACCTTTGGTCATGAAGCAGGGGATTTTCTACTGGCTGAAATTTCCGGGTTGCTGCGTGACAGCGTAGGCATGAAAGATATCCCGGCGCGCTTTGGTGGCGATGAACTGGGCGTGATCGTACGTGACTCAAATGACGTTAACATCGTCAGGCTGGCCGAAACCATTCAACGAAACATAGCGCAATTACGCTTGCCTGCTTCAGCAGAGTTCAGATGTTCAGTCAGTATTGGTATTGCCTGTGCGGAAAAAGCCAGCTCTATACATGAATGGCTGCGACGCGCTGATGAAGCCCTGTATGAGGTTAAGCGATCGGGGCGTAATGGTCAGAAATTATGGCAGGCCTGAGGTTACATGAAGCGGTGTAGCACGGGCGCTTTTTTACTGGTTTAACATCAGCATACCGATACTGTAATCAGCCAGAAATTAACACCGCCTTATCTCAAGGCGGCTTTTGCTATCAGATTGCAGGATAGTCGCCAGTGCCTTCAGGCCAGGGCGTAAGCAAATCAAACCCTGTCTCAGTCACCGCCACCGTATGCTCCCACTGGGCTGAAAGCGAGCGGTCTTTCGTGACCACAGTCCAGCCATCAGAGAGGACGCTGGTGCCGGCTTTGCCTGCGTTGATCATGGGCTCGATGGTGAAAATCATCCCTGCCTTCAACGGCATCCCTTCGCCTGGGGTACCATAATGAAGAACCTGTGGATCAGTATGATAAATCTCGCCCACGCCATGACCACAATATTCCCGCACCACCGAAAAGCCGGCGTTTTCAGCAAGGCGCTGAATGGCGGCACCAATATCACCCAGTGTCGCACCAGGCTTCACCGTTTTAATGCCCGCGACCAGGGACTGATAAGTAATATCGACCAGGCGTTTGGCGCGTACGGACGGTGTGCCAACAAAATACATTCGGCTCGTATCGCCGTACCAGCCATCTTTAATAACGGCTACGTCGATATTCACAATATCGCCGTCTTTTAATTTCTTGGCAGCAGGGATACCGTGGCATACCACATGATTCACAGAGGTGCAGGTTGTGCGCGTGTAACCGTGATAGCCGATGTTGGCTGGCGTAACCTTAAGTTCATTTACGATAAAATCGTGACAGATATCGTCCAGTTGTTCAGTCGTGATTCCCGGGCGCACATGCGGGGTAATCATTGCCAGGACCTGGGCTGCAGCATGTCCGGCAGCGCGTGCTTTTTCAATTTCTTCTGCGGAATGGATCTTAACGGTCCCCATTACACTTCTCCTTGTGAGGTTAAATCGGCGTTATGTAGCACCTGGCGAATATCCGCGCCGCCGTTCATTTCGATACGGATCAACGTTTGAGCCAGCTCATGTTGTGTCAGTTGAGGATACAGCTCGGCCAACATACCGAGTTTTAACCAGTGCTCAGCCTGAGCGTTGATCGAGCGGCTCATCGCCTGGCTGGCGATGCGCAGGTTTTCATGCATCAGATCGGATATTTTGACAATGCCCATGCGAAGCCTATATGGAATATATACGTTTTGTATACAGGCTACGCGTTATGAAGGGAGAGTTAAAGAAAAAAATCACAGCGGGTCCGAACGTTTCAGTAATATTCATCCGCCAGCGCACCTGTGTCAGGCCCGTTTTCCAGATTGCGGTTTTTAAACCCTCTGGCAGATCCTGAACCATAATCTACATCTGAAAATCGGCAACAGAGACGCTGAGTGCATTATGTCGGTGGTAGCAGGGTTATCCGTGAAGGCAAAATTTTTTATCACCGCTGGCCATACTGTCTGATTCGGCCAGGTCAGTGCTGGATAACGGTAACCGTCTTTTCAGCAATGGGCCGACTCCTGAGAATCCGCCTTCATTCGGCACATCAGTTAAAAAAGAAGCGGTTCAGATTAGTCAGGATGATTACGATAGGTGAGATGTTTAAAGGCAGATGATGATATTTTAATGACGGGCACGAAGGTGCCTGAACCGCATAAAACGGCATGATGAAACGGTCACGCTTATCCACTTCTTACTTCGTAATTACCGGGAACAACGTTATGAGAGCATTCTTCATCACAGGCCTGATGTTCGCGTTAACAGCATGCTCTAACTCAGTGGGACATAATTTTGATACCGCCACCGTTCAGAATATCAGGCCAGGTCAGACAACACGTGCGGAACTGATCGCGATGTTTGGCCCGCCTGATACGGAAACACCTTATCCCAATGGGCAGCAGTTACTGATGTGGAAATACAGCAAAGCCAGAGCGCTGGATACCTCTGCAGGTGAAACACTCACAGTGCAGACAAAAAATGGCAGAGTGTTTAACTACACATTTAGTAAAAGTTGACGTCCTTTTAGGGAGATATCAAGTCGCCTGACAGAAGCATGAATTTTTACTTTGTTCGAACGATTGCGGATTCACATATTGATTTACGCTATGCCTCTTAATTCAGGAGGGATGTGATGAAAAAACATTTCATTTTTACCTCATGCCTTATGGTGATGAGTTTACTGTGGGCCGAGAGTTCTGTCGCAAAGGCTCTCCGGCAGACGGATGACCAAATTCGTCAGCTGATTATTGAGGATTCAATCGCGTCCTATCCCGGTGTTTGCGCGTGCCCGTTTAATTCAGCGCGCAACGGTAGCAGTTGTGGCAAGCGTAGCGCATGGAGCAAGCCGGGCGGCTATTCTCCCCTCTGTTATAAAAAAGACGTGTCCCGGGAAATGGTGGAGGAATGGCGTAAAAGTCATGGTGCCTGATGGCGTCCTGGATTATCGGTTCGCTTTGTTGTTTAAACGACATTTACCGTTGAGCACTGCTGTTCAGGTCAAACAGAGCGCGAGACTCGCCAGCGTCTCCTCAGTTTGGCACTCAGCGTCATAACTGAGAATGCAAAAACCGCATTTAAGAACGGGTCATCATAAAACGCGGTGATGATGACGTCTGCGCATCTAACAGGCGTGGTATGTGCGTATGTTAACTTCCTGTCGTTCAGTATTTAACGGGCATTTTTTCGTTTCCTTCTATCTTGTCAGCGTTGATCCGCTGTTGCTATTCAGGGCTTATATCAGCAGCGCAAATATCCCCTGCTTTTTTATCAGAATCCGCGTAGCGGCGTTATTGTGACTCCAGACTTAATAGGTCTGGAGTCACAATCATCTGAAGAGTAGAATCCGCGTTTCAGCTTTATCATCAGGGAAGGGCAGTGACAGAAATCCGCACAAAAACCGTTTCGCCCCATGTCGGGCATCACGTCATGGCGTGGCTTAATCAGGTCAGAAGTGCCTCATTATCTGAGGTAGATAACTTTGGTGATGAAGGTACGGTTGAGCAGGTTATGAAAGTGTGGGTAAAACTGTCATTACTTGTGACGCGTCGTCGTCCCGAAATTGCGGTGTCCTCCCTGCTCAGACATGTATTGCCGAATATCGGTGCGCTGCCGTTAAAAGACCTGACGCGGCTACGACTAAATCGGTTGTATAACGTATTGATTTCAGAGGGTAAAAAAGAAGAGGCGCGCCGGGTCTTTGCTTTAACGAAACAGTTTTTAGCCTGGGCTGAAATGCAGGGTTATCTTGAACATTCTCCTGTTGCGTCAATGAAGAAACGCGATATTGCTGGCCGTGCTGCGCCGCCGCGAAGCCGGCAGTTGTCGGATGCGGAGATCTGGGTGTTCTGGCATGGTCTGGACAACTGGGCGCTTTCTGAGCAGGTACGGTGGGCACTGCGCCTTTGCCTGGTCAGTGCGCGACGTCCTGATGAAATCGTCCAGGCACGCAAGTCAGAATTCAATTTGCAGTCAGGGCTCTGGAAACAGGGAACGCGTAATAAGTCTCATCGCGAACATACTTTGCCCGTCTCGGCATTAATGCGACTGTGCATCGAATCATTACTGAATGCCAGCGATCCCGCTTCGCCCTGGCTGGTGCCGGCACCGCGCGACGTGATGCAGCCACTGTCTAAAGGCGCATTAAATCAGGCTTTGCGTCGTATGCTGCGCGCACCGCGTGGGTTGGGGCTGGAACACTTTACGCCACGAGATTTACGTCGAACGGCACGCTCGAAATTATCTGCGCTGGATACGCCCAATGACGTGGCAAGAAAAATTATGAATCATGCGTTAGAAGGGATAGACCGGGTTTATGATACTCACGACTATCTTGTGCAAATGCGGGCTGCGCTGGACAACTATTCGGCATCGTTAGAATTAATTATAAACAGTGATGATTACCATTGTTTACGTCATCGTTTTGAGGGCGAACCGCTAAAATTAGACGGCTCATCTGTTATGGCTATGAGCCCGTAAAGCATGATTGATACGGTTTCCAATAAAAAGCGGTGTTGTTATCAACACCGCTTTTTTTATCAGATCAGGAAGTCATCAAGAGAACCGCCTGCATCCAGCGCCTTTTTAATTGGCGATGGTGTACGACCCTGACCTGTCCATGATTTAGTTTCACCGTTTTCATCGGTATATTGGTATTTAGCCGGACGTGGTGCACGTTTAGCTTTTGTTTTCGTTTCTGTTGGCAAATCCACCAGCTCAGAAATATCAATGCCGTCATTCATCAGCATTTCTTTATACTTAGCCAGCTTGTCTGCTTTTTCACGCTGCAGGGCTTGCTCGGCTTCTTCTTCTTCACGGCGTTCAGCGACAACGACAGAAAGCTTTTCGAGCATCTCATTTAACACATCAAGCTCAATTTCCCGGGCTTGTGCGCGTAAAATACGAAGGTTATTTAATGCTTTGAGCGCATCCATTGATTAATCCTTAAATTACAGCGAATATTTAAACAGGGTCATTCTACGAAAAATATTCCAGGAAGGAAATATCTCTTCAGTCTGAAATGTACAAATTTGTTACTGTTAGGATTATTACGACTTCTTTGAGGCGCAAACAGACATAACGTATTAAAAAAACATTGATGTTATAAACCCTATTTAGGCAGCACAGCCATGCTCAGGAGTGAGCATCTTCTGCGCAAGACGTATTATAAACTTTATTTATAAATAGAAAAATCAATTAAATCATAACCTAAAGCTATCTTGCCTCTGCCAATAGTAGTGCAGATCCCTTAAGATAACGGTTTTCATCGGCGCCGCAGAAAAATGATAACGTATAGTGAATAATATCTGCCATTTAATAGAAAAACATTCGCATCGTCAGAATGCACCAAAATGCCTGTCGCTGACAGTGACATTTGTCATAAGTAAACCCTGATATTCATGTTGGAATGTGCTTCAAATTTGCTTAGCCCATTGGCTCTTTTATCGCGGCTTTTTTTGAACAAGGTATAAACGTCTCATCCAGCCGGAACCCAATATCAATACATTTTTTGTGCCTAACAGAGGCGTCAAACGTGACATACATGACGTCTTATGCTGGCCTGACAGTTAATCACACTGTATCACAGCCATAAGTATGGCGAGCTAAATCATAAGCGAAGCGCCAATAAGCTTAAGACAGAATAAAAATTCAATCACTAATAACCGCTTTAGATAACGTTATACCTATATCGCAGCGGAAACCCGATGGGATTTTTCCTGGCATTTACCCAGGCATTCTCCGGGGGACTGAAATCAAAACAGGAGTGGAACCCGGCAATCATTTTATTCATAAGATGACATCACTCGCCGTACAATAAATTACCAGCCTTTTAAAAACGCCTGTGTTGTTGTGGCCTTTGTCTGGTGACCCTACACCTCATCTTTCAGCAAAACTTCCGCGTTATCAATGCCGTACTCCTTTCAGCTTTTCTGGAATCATTACTTATAAATATTAACAATAACTTGCAATGATAATCTAAATGCGTATATTTCTCATTTGCTTTTGTGTTTTATGGCTTTTGACTTATTCATAATGCTCAGGCTATGCGGCAGTTTTTGGGGACTGATTCGCTGCAGTGGCAAATAAAAAACGAAAACGAGGCGTTTACAATGCTTTTGAGTACACTTCATGTTCAACGGGATCGCCTGCAGTCGATTTTCCCTCTGGTTCCCTCTCGCTATTCACTTTTGACGACGTTAATTACTGGGATCGTGTCACACAACGTGTTTGCAACGACAGCGCCTGTTTCGGCAGTGAATAACCAAACACTCATCGTCACGGCTGCTGAACCCCCTGTCGTCGAAAACACAGCATCGGATTACAGCGTTCCGGTAACCCGGGCGGGCAATAAATTGCTTTCGACAGTACGTGATATCCCCCAATCCGTCAGCATTATCAGTGAGCAGCGGATGAAGGACCAACAGCTCCAGTCACTGAATGACGTTCTGGATAATACGACAGCCATTCAGACCAGTACCGCGGATATGGATCGCAAGACCTATTATTCTCGCGGGTTTTTAATCGATAATTATCTGATTGACGGTATTCCCACCGTATTTGAAGAGCGCTGGAATCTGGGCGATGCACAAACCGATAGCGCACTGTACGAACATATTGAAGTGGTCAGGGGCGCAAACGGGTTATTGACCGGGGCAGGCAATCCTTCAGCGGCCGTTAATATGGTGCGTAAACATGCTGACAGCCGTCAGCCAGAGGGAGAGGTGTCTTCCAGTTTCGGCAGCAGGAATAAGCAGCGTTACGTCATGGACGTACAGTCACCGTTGACAGCGTCAGGCAATGTGCGGGGCAGAGTTATTGCCGGTTACCAGGACAATAACAGTTTTGTTGAGCGGTATGGCGCGGAAAAGAAATTTATCTATGGTGTGGTCGATGCGGACCTGAATAATGCCACCACCGTCTCTGTGGGCTATGAATTTCAGCAACTCAATACTGACAGCCCAATGTGGGGCGGACTGCCTCGCTGGTATACCGATGGTACAAAAACTGATTTCCGTCGCGGCTTTAATACCGCGCCTGACTGGACTTATAACGATAAAGAGAGCAGAAAGCTCTTTGCCCGGCTGAAACACACCTTTGACAGCGGCTGGCAATGGACATTAAACGGAACGCACGACCAGTCCACGCTTAACAGTAAAATGATGTATATCGCTGGTTATTTCGACAAAAATACCGGCGCAGGCGTTTCGCCTTATGCGGATTATCCTGTCGTAGGCGGCACGGGATATAATTCGGCAAAACGTAAAGTCGATGCCGTCGACACCTTTGCCAGTGGCCCTTATCAACTCTTCGGACGTAACCACGAATTAATGCTGGGTGTCAGCTACAGCAGGCAGAAAAACACCTATTACGGTACTTTTGCCAATATCTCTTCAGCGGAATTAGGTGACTTCAACCTCTTTGATGGTCAGTTCCCGGAAACGGACTGGGAGCCACGCACGCTATCCCAACAGGATATTACCCGCCAAACTTCAGGTTACCTTGCGACACGTATTTCAGTCGCCGATCCGCTAAATCTGATACTGGGCGCGCGTTATACCCGTTGGAGCAAAAACACCCTGACCAACGATATGGAAAAAAATAATATCACGCCTTATGCCGGTTTGATTTATGACATTGATGAGAACTGGTCAACGTACGCCAGCTACACCTCTGTGTTTCAGCCACAATCCTATCGTGATATCTCAGGCGCCTATCTGGCACCGGTTATGGGTAAAAATTATGAAGCGGGCGTTAAATCTGACTGGTTCGACAGCCGTTTAACGACGTCGCTATCGGTGTTTCGTGCCGAGCTGGATAATGTCGCGCAAACCACGGGGCGTATTATTCCGGGGACCACTGAGTCAGCTTATGAAGGTAAAAATGGCACGGTCAGCCGCGGGGTCGAGTTTGAAATTAATGGCGCAATAACCGATAACTGGCAAATGACATTGGGTGGCACCCGTTATATTGCAGAACAGCGAGAGGGCACGGCGTTAAAGCCCGATCTGCCACGAACGCAGTTGAGCGTCTTTACAAGCTACCGTTTATCCATGCTGCCTGACCTGACGGTAGGCGGCGGTGTGAAATGGCAAACCCATGTCTGGAGTGATAACTCCGCACCCGAAGGCAAGGGGACATGGCGCGCAGAGCAGGGGAGTTATGCCTTAGTGAATGTGTTCAGCCGCTATCAGGTCACTAAAAATTTTGCTGTCCAGGGCAACATCAATAACCTTTTTGATAAAACCTATGACACCAACGTTGCGGGAGACATCGTTTACGGCGAACCACGCAACGTGTCTGTTACCGCCAGCTATCGCTTCTGAACAGTCTACAGTCTCTTCAATACGCGCCTCACGCGAGGCGCTTTCAGCAATCGGTGTTTTGCTCGCCTCTGCCAACTGCAAATCCATGATCCATCACGTTTTGATGCAATCTTCACGTCAGAAAACCCTGGATTTGCGCTACACTGACCAGCGTTAACCCTGTGTTCTGCCGCTATCATGGTGCTGTTTGAGGCAAACTAATTAACCTGGAAGAAGTATGAAAATCAGATTCCTTTCGGCCAATGAACAAAAACTGGCAGAGGTTCGCGGAATACTGGAGCCAGTGGGCGTAGAAGTATTACCGATCGCACGTCGCATAGAAGAAATTCAAACGGAGAACGAGCTGGATTTAGTCCGCGATAAGCTGACCAAAGCTTTTTCTATTATAGGACGTCCTCTTTTCGTCGAGCATACCGGGCTTTATCTGGATGGTCTGAATGGCCTGCCAGCCGGTCTGACGCGTATTTTCTGGAACCGACTGGATGCCGACCGTTTTGCCTCCCTGGTTAACGGGCTGGACAGCCAGGGCGTCACGGCCAAAACGGTACTTGGCTATTGTGATGGGCGCAAAATGTATCAGTTTTACGGTGAATTGCGTGGGACGATAGCGCCAAAGCCTGCGGGTCCCCGGGGATTTCAGTGGGATTGCGTCTTTATCCCCGAAGGTTACGACCAGACCTTTGCTGAGATGGGCGACAAGAAAAACGAAATTTCAAACCGTCGCATTGCGCTGGACCGTTTCGCGTCCTTCCTGAAAACCGCACGAGGCGTGGCATGAAACCTGAACTAAAACGGGCTTATGATTCCGGTAAGCTGATACTGTTTGCCGGTGCGGGCCTTTCCCGCAATCTCGGCCTGCCGGAATGGCATGAACTCATCGCCCATCTGGCTAACGAGCTGGGTTACGATCCCAAGATTTTTAATACCTATGGGACGCATCTCTCTCTGGCGGAGTACTACAAGCAGAAAAAAGGATCGCTTGGCCCGTTAAGAAGTTGGATGGACCGCGAATGGCATCGGCCGGATATCGATGTCCGTAGCTCTGAAATTCATACCATGATTACTCAGGGCAATTTCTCCCGTATTTATACCACCAACTATGACCGGTGGTTAGAGGCGGCGCATGAGGCGCACGGCGTACCCTATTTTAAAGTGGCTAACGCGGCTGACTTGGTCTCATTAACGGAAGACAAGCGCCATATCATCAAACTTCATGGTGATTTCGACGACGATACCTCCATTGTTTTAGATGAAAGTAGCTATTTTGAGCGGCTCTATTTTGATTCACCACTGGATATCAAGCTGACGCATGATGTGATGGGCAATTCCGTATTATTTGTGGGTTACAGCATCAGTGATTTTAATATTCGTCTGTTGTTTTATCGCCTGACGAAAATGTGGGGACGCACTGGGCTGGCCACCGCGCGCCCTAAGTCCTACCTCTTTACTAATCGCAATAACCCGGTGGCAAAAGAGGTCTTGGGTCAGTGGGGCATCGAAATGATCGTGTCAGAAGAGGACGATCCCCGCAAAGCCCTGGCTGACTTTATGGAAGAGTTACTGGCTTGATAACCCAGACCGCTTCAACCGGTGCACGGTAAAAACGGCGGACGACCTCCGTCTTAGCGGTAGTGTTTATTCTTCTCTGGAAAACGCGGACTACTGTGATATACTGTATAAATAAACAGTACCTGAGGGCAAAAACTATGGCTGTCGAAACAAAATTTGTAGTGGTCAGAAAAGGTGAAGAGAAGATGACATTTGCCAATAAAAAAGAGGCTGATGCCTACGACAAGATGCTGGATATGGCGGAAGCCTTCACCGACTGGCTGCTGACGCATCAGGCTGATATGGACGAATCGCAGGCTGAATCATTAGGCTTGTTGCTGGCAGAACAAAAAGAGGCGGTGCAACATATCCTTCGCACCAGTAAGTTACCCGAGTCCGTAACGGTCGACAGCGCAACGGATGTCGCGGATGCTGATTCTCCTGCTCAAAACGACAAAAAGGTGCGTGCCGTTAAAGCCGCCTGATCCTTTACGCTGGAAGTCAGCTTCCAGCGTACCGCTTTACGTCTCTCGCGTTCTGATATCATTCGTAACTCACTTCCGCAAAAAATGTGTTGTATGTCAGTCATTAGCGTATCAAGTGCGTCACGGCAAAAGCATAGTGATGAAGATATCTGGCAATGCACGTCAGGCAAAGCGCATAGCCATGAAACCTGCCTGGTTTGTTAAGCATGGTCAATTTCCGGTTCAGGTATGTCCTGTCAAAGGGGTGACGTAAACTGACATATTATTCCTGATGCGGTATTGTTTCACATCAATACTATCGATGTTAGTAATGGATTGATGCGCATTTCCTGTCAGTAACTCAGGTTAAATCTGTGCGATCGCCCCGCGTGGTAGGGTGAGAGATGACTAAAAAAGTGACGCTGTCACTGCTATCGTTTCGCGCCTGGTGCCGGGCTCCCGGCGGAATTTCAATCCCCTGCTGAGCCTGCAGGCGATGTACAACGCCCTCAATTTCCATCGTCAGCTGGCCCTCAAGGATAAAAAAGAACTGACGGGCGCGGCTGTGAACGTGCCGTGTTTCAGAGGTGGCGGGCGGCATATGCTCATAAATAATGCTCAGATCCTGGCTTTTCATAAAATGCCAGCCATCACAGTTATTTCCCCACACATAATGTTCCGCGTTGTCTTTTGAAATCATACTTCCTCACGTTACGTTCGACGGGCTATGTGATCCGCCGCGGGTATGCATCAATCTTATTAAAGTTCATTTATGACACGCCGATAGTTCTTCCAGGGACACGACAGATTGTATCTGACAGGGTGGTCAATTTAGCCGGTATATTCCAGGGGAATCAGTATGATCACTCAACCCGTAAAAAAAACGATGAGTACCCGCACGCAGATGCTGCTGGCGGGCGGCTTAACCATCACGCTTGGATTTACCGTCACAATTGGTGTTCTGAGCTGGCAGTCGGCGAAAGAACAAAAAACGCTGGCGGAAAAATATCTGCAGCAGATTGCGCAAAGTCGTGGACTGCAAATTCAGCAAGAGCTGAGTTATGCCCTTAATATGGCGCACAGCTTAGGGCAAAGCCTTATCGCATTACCGAAAGCGGGCGTTAACGATCGTAAAATTGCCGACAAAATCATGGAATATACACTCAGGGCCAACCCTGACTATCTCTCCATGTCCGTTATTTTTGAACCCAATGCTTTTGATGGTCGGGACGCAGATTTCGCCACTCAGAAAGGGCAGGCGCCTCAGGGGCGATATGCCTGGTTTGTCGACCGCGATCAGTCCGGTAATTATTCTATGCATCCGTTACTTTCTTTTTTGACGCCGGGCCAGGGCGATTATTATCTGGTGCCGCAGCAGACAAAGAAAGACACGCTGATTGAGCCCTACAGTTATGCCTATAACGGCGTGCCGACGTTGTTGACCTCGGTGGCCTCGCCCATTGTCGATCAGGGCAAACTCTATGCGGTCGTTACCTCCGATATATCCCTGGCCTTGTTACAAAAGAAAGTGAATCAGATTAAGCCGTGGCAGGGTACTGGCTATGCGTTACTGCTTTCTAATAGCGGCAAAGTGGTTTCCTCACCAGATAAAGATGAGGCCGGTAAAACCTGGAAAGGTGAGAAAGATAATTTCACTCAACAGATCGTGGAGCATGACGATCCGTTGCTGGGTGAGAAGGCCATGTACACCTGGTACCCGGTAACGGTGGGTAACAGCGATAAGCCCTGGTACGTCGGCATTGTGGCACCGGTCAGTCAGGTGATGGCGGCGGCGAATCGGCAACGCTACTGGGCCATCGGACTGATGCTGGTGAGCATTCTGCTGGTTGGGGCTGTCCTGGGGTTATTGTTCAATCGCAAAGTGATGCGCCCGCTAGGCGGTGAGCCAGCCGAAGCGGCCAGAATCGCGCTGGCCGTTGCGGACGGTAAGCTGAGTAACGCCATCACGGTAGCACCCGGCGACAATGCCAGCCTGTTTTATGCTCTGCATACGATGCAACGTCAGCTGCAATCTATTGTGGGCCAGATTAAAGATGCCAGCGCATCAGTACGGGAAGGTGCAAGCGAGATCGCCAGTGGTAACCTCGATCTGGCATCACGCACCGAACAACAGGCGGCAGCCCTGGAAGAAACCGCGGCCAGCATGGAACAAATCAGTGCAACGGTTCGGCTGAACGCCGACAATGCGCAGCAAGCCACCAATCTGACCGAAAATGCTACCTCTATCGCCAGCCGGGGTGAAACGCTGGTTGGGCAAGTGGTGCAAACCATGTCGCAGATCGATGACAGTTCGAAGAAGATTGGTGATATTACGACCATGATCAACAGCATTGCCTTCCAGACTAACATCCTTGCGCTCAACGCGGCAGTTGAGGCGGCGCGTGCCGGCGAGCAGGGCCGTGGATTTGCTGTCGTTGCCTCGGAGGTTCGTAATCTTGCGCAACGCAGTGCGAGCGCGGTTAAAGATATCGCGGCCCTTATTGAAGAATCCAGCGTTCGCGTACAAAGCGGTGTGAAACTGGTCAACGAGGCGGGGAAAACGATGCACGAGATGACGAAGGCTGTCTCTTCTGTGCAAAGTATTATTGATGAGATTGTGTCGGCCTCAGATGAACAGGCGCGCGGTATCGGTCAGGTCACTATCGCGGTTAACGAGATGGACGGCACGACACAGCAGAACGCCGCACTGGTACAGCAGATGTCCGCGGCAGCCAGTTCACTTGAAGACCAGGCTCAACAGCTGGCGCAAACGGTAGAACAGTTCCGTTGATAGCTGGCAAAACAGAAAAAAACAACCCGCGCGCTGCGGGTTGTTTTTTTAGAGGGGATTAGCCTGGATAGATACCGCGATCTTTACGTGCCATGAGAATACGTTCACAGGCGACGATATAGGCTGCGGTACGCAGAGAGCAGTCTTTCTCTTTTGCTTTTTCCCAAACGTGAACCATGGCTTCCGTCATGATCTTGTCTGAACGTTTGTTAATTTCGTCTTCGCTCCAGAAGAAGCTGGCCATATCCTGCACCCATTCGAAGTAACTGACGGTTACCCCACCGGCGTTACAGATAACGTCGGGCACCACAATCACACCGCGGTTGGCCAGAACATCATCGGCGTCCGGATAGGTCGGGCCATTAGCGCCTTCAAGCACCAGCTTACAACTCAGAATCTCCGCACGTTCACGGGTAATTTGACCTTCAAGGGCGGCAGGAATCAGAATATCCATTTCCGTGTGCCAGAAGGCGTCTTTCTCAATGCTTTGCGCACCCGTAAAACCTGCAATCTGCTTATGTTCAATCTGCCATTGCGTCAGCGCATCCATATCAATACCGTCGGCATTGAACAGCGTAGCGGTATGATCCTGAATCACCACCACGCGTGCACCGGCCTGGCTGAACAACCGCGCGGCCTCACTGCCTACGTTACCAAAGCCCTGTACGGCAACGCGTGCGCCTTCAATTGGAATACCTGCACGGCCTGCTACTTCACGGCCTGTGACAAATACACCGCGACCTGTGGCTTTTTCACGACCCAGAGAGCCGCCCAGGTGAATCGGTTTGCCTGTGACCACGCCGGTCACGGTGGTGCCGAGATTCATAGAATAGGTGTCCATCATCCAGGCCATGACTTTACCGTTGGTGCCCACATCCGGTGCCGGAATATCTTTCTGTGGCCCAATGATGATGCCAATTTCACTGGTATAGCGGCGTGTTAATCGCTCAAGCTCGCCTTCAGACAATTTGAACGGATCAACGCGAATGCCGCCTTTTGCGCCACCATAGGGCAGATTGACGGCGGCACATTTGATGGTCATCCAGGCTGAAAGGGCCATCACTTCATTTAAATCGACATCGGGATGATAGCGAATGCCGCCTTTGCCCGGACCGCGTGACAGGTTGTGCTGAACACGATAACCCTCAAAATGGCGAATAGAGCCGTCATCCATTTGCAAAGGAATATCAACGATTAATGCACGTTTAGGATGACGTAAAGTGTCAATCCAGCGAGTGAGGTCGCCTAAATAAGGCGCAACGCGATCGATTTGTTGTAGGTAGGTGGACCAGGCTGAAGTACTACTGTCAGACGCGTAAGATAACTTATCCATACAAAACCTTTCTTATCGAAGTTATTTATTGTGTTGAACCGTGGAAACGACACGCGCTTGAGCGCGCCGACATAATTTATCACCACCAGAAAAAATTTGATGTCGACCAGGCAGGGATTATCCCCATGCTATATCGATTCCTGGTGAATAAGAGTGAATAATAACGCCCATTACCTGCCTTAAGGTCGGCTGTTTTGTGCATAAAGAACGCATAATTAATGCATAAATTAAAAATTTGACGATTTATCAGTTCTTTGAAGAGGGTCAAAAAGTTAAGGAATTGTTTCAAATGATATTGACTTTGTTGCACCAGTAAGGTGCATAAATAAAAGTAATGCGAAGTGTTGTTTCGCTAATGCGAAGAGGCGCATGAATAACACAACGTGATTTGTTTTACGCCGTCATCTATTCAATTAAGGCTCCAGCGCACCCTTTTACATTAAGCGCAGGACAGGGCGAAGGTTCTCTTTACCTGAACTGGAATACAGGTTTTAACGTTAAAAATGAATCTCGCTGACGCGCGGTGTTGTCCAGGCTGTGCACGGTTTACGCCGGCAGTGAAGACTACGCGGTGCACAGCGATGCATACCAAACCGGCATAAATACCCGCACAGCGCACTCTTTGTTCATGCGTTAAATAATGTGTAACCTGCACATCCTGCGTTTTTAATAAAGCGGTAGGGATTTATGGTTCGTAAAAGAAAGCCCGCGACCGTCGCTGCTGAAAAATGGCGCAATGCGCAATACCGACCGGGAAGATAAAACAGAGTGATATTGCTAAGGGTGTTTTCATCCGGGTTCACTCATATGTTTAAACGGATAAAGACAACGCTATCCGCCTGTATTCAGGGATGGTTAACCAGCAACCTGGCGCTCTGTTAACGCCTCCATCAGCCTGTTTCTTAGCCCTCGGACATCAGAGACAACAGGTGGTTGACCGCTTTGGATGTATGATTACGTCGCCACGCAAAAGCAACATCCGTGAACAGGGTATTATTTTCAATTTCGCGAAAGCACACCTGTGGATTCTGAACGCAAACCATCGATTCCGGGATAAGCGCGATACCGCAACCTGCGCCCACCATGCCAAGAGAAGAACTGATTTGCGGCGCCTGCTGGAAAGACGAAGGGGTGAAACCCGCGCGTAAACAGGCACTGACGATAAGCTCATAAAGGCTGGGTGAAACGTCGCGCGGGAAAATAATTAAGGTTTCCTGCGCCAGCTCACTCAAGGCAATACAGGGATTTTGCTGCAGGCGATGCGTCGCCGGTAAGGCCAGCACCATCCGTTCGGTAGAAATAACGCGTAAATTAAAGGGCTTACTGCTTTCGCAGGGGAGACGAATAAAGGCCGCGTCCAGTAATCCTTCCTGCAGATCCTGAATAAGTAATGACATATTCTCCTCCCGCGTCATTAATTCCAGCGCGGGATAACGCCCTTTAAACCGCCGTATAATCTCAAAGACGCGAGGATTAAACGCCACCGAACTGGCAAAGCCCAGCGACATTTTGCCGCTAATTCCCCGGGCAACACCTTTCGCCTTCTCCAGCGCATGATCGGCGAGTTGAATGATTTCAATCGCATCCGTCAAAAACGTTTTTCCTGCATCCGTCAGTTCCACGCCGCGCGTCAGCCGTTTCAACAGCGGTGTACCGATTTCATGCTCCAGTCGCTGAATTTGCTGGCTCAACGGTGGCTGCGAAATGCCAAGCAGTTCGGCCGCGCGGGTGAAATGCAGCGTCTGTGCGACAGCAACAAAATAACGAAGGTGGCGCAGTTCCATATTAAAAACGTCTCAAAGTTAACAGGTTTTGCTATTGGATTCTGTCATCAAACAGGGCCACCATTATGTTAACACGGCTTAACAGTTAACCTATGAGGCATCCGATGAGCAATTTTGTAACTGATTGTTCCTGCGAGGATCAACTAAAAGATACTGTCCAGAGACTGCAGAAAAACATGCCAGAAAGCGTTATGTATCAAACCTCTCTGATGAGTGCGCTACTGAGTGGGGTTTATGATGGTGAAACCAGAATTGCGGACTTATTGCGTAAAGGCGATTTTGGCCTGGGAACCTTTAATCAGCTGGATGGCGAACTGATTGCTTTTGACAGCAACGTTTATCAACTGCGCGCCGATGGCAGTGCCCGGCCTGCTGATCCCGATCAGAAAACCCCCTTTGCGGTAATGACCTTTTTTCAGCCGCAGCATAAACATGTCTTTGAACGTGCGGTGCAACGCGATGAGCTGCATCAGCTTATTGACAGTGAAATCACGTCAGATAATCAGTTTTGTGCACTGCGTGTAAGTGGACATTTTTCGTCAGTCCAGACGCGTACCGTTCCGTGCCAGTGCCGCCCCTATCGATCGATGCCTGAAGTCCTGGGCAATCAACCCGTATTTGAATTCACCCACCGCAGCGGTGAACTCATTGGTTTCCGCACGCCGCAGTACATGCAAGGTATCAATGTTGCGGGCTATCACGAACATTTCATCACAGACGACAGAACCGGTGGCGGCCATATCCTGGATTATGTGCTGGAGCAGGGCACGCTGACCTTTGGTGCCATCAGCAAACTGGTCATCGATTTGCCAGAAAACAGCGACTTTCTTAATGCCAACCTGACGCCAGAAAACCTGGATGACGCAATCCGTTCTGTCGAAAGCTAATGACGAGGTCTGAATATGAAAACTCTCTCTGATACGAATCTCTGGACCTGCGGTGCCGACCTGGTTGTCGCACAACTTGAAGCGCAGGGCGTCAGCCATGTGTTTGGCATTCCAGGGGCAAAAATCGATAAGGTATTTGATTCTCTGCTGGATTCGACTATTCAAACAATCCCCGTGCGGCATGAAGCCAATGCGGCTTTTATGGCCGCTGCGGTGGGCCGACTGACGGGTAATGCGGGCGTGGCGCTGGTGACATCCGGTCCTGGCTGTTCAAACCTGGTCACCGGTATGGCTACCGCCACCAGTGAAGGCGATCCGGTGGTGGCCATTGGCGGCGCGGTCAAACGCTCCGACAGCGCCAAGCAGGTTCACCAGAGCCTGGATACCGTCTCCATGTTTCGCCCGGTGACAAAATATGCGGTTGAAGTGACGGATTCTTCTGCGCTGGCGGAATGCGTGTCGAACGCGTTCCGTCATGCAGAGCATGGACGCGGCGGCGGTGCATTTGTCAGCCTGCCGCAGGATATTGTTGATCAGCCGGTAACGGGTAAAGTGCTCACCAGTAAAGGCCGCATCACCTTGGGCGCGGCACCTGACATCATGATTGATGCGGTCAGCCGTGAAATCGTCAACGCGAAAAACCCGGTCATTTTACTGGGCCTGATGGCCAGCCAGCCTGAGAACAGCGAGGCGATTCACGATCTGTTAAACCGCAGCCATATTCCGGTCACCAGTACCTATCAGGCCGCAGGTGCCATTCGCCAGGAACACTTTTCCCGTTTTGCCGGTCGCGTTGGGCTTTTCAACAACCAGGCCGGTGACAAGCTGCTGCAACAGGCGGACCTGATTATTACCATCGGTTACAGCCCGGTTGAATATGAGCCAGCGATGTGGAACAGCGGTAATGCGACGTTAGTCCACATTGATGTGGTGCCCGCAGAAACGGATAACCGCTACCTGCCTGATGCGGAACTGGTCGGCAACATTGCCGAGACTCTGCGTAAACTGGCTGAACGTATCACCCATCCTTTACAACTCAGCCATGAAGCTGCAAGCGTACTGGACGATCGTCAGCAACAGCGGCAGTTACTTGCCTTGCAGGGGGCAAGCCTCAACCAGTTTGCCCTTCATCCACTGCGCATCGTTCGCGCGATGCAGGACATTATTAACAGCGATGTCAGTCTGACCGTCGATATGGGGAGCTTCCATATCTGGATTGCCCGCTATCTCTACAGTTTCCGTGCACGGCAAATCATGATCTCCAACGGACAGCAAACCATGGGCGTTGCTCTGCCCTGGGCGATCGGCGCCTGGCTGGTCGATCCACAGCGCAAGGTCGTCTCGGTTTCGGGAGACGGCGGCTTCCTGCAATCAAGCATGGAGCTGGAAACCGCGGTCAGGCTGAAAGCGAATATTTTGCACATTGTCTGGGTCGATAATGCTTACAACATGGTGGCGATGCAGGAAGAGAAGAAATACCAGCGTGTTTCAGGAGTGAACTTTGGCCCAATCGACTTTAAAGCTTATGCAGAGGCATTCGGTGCAGCAGGGTTCGCGGTGAACAGTGCATCTGAACTTGAGCCAACGCTACGCAAAGCGATGGATGTGCAGGGGCCGGCTGTGGTGGCGGTGCCGGTGGATTATGCCGATAACCACTTGCTGATGGGTCAGCTACACCTCAGTCAGTTGCTTTGATTTCAATGGAAAATGGAATAAGGAAACGATGATGAAAAAGCGAGTTGCGCTTGTTACAGGTGCGGGTCAGGGCATTGGTGAAGCCATTGCCTTACGTCTGGCTAAAGACGGTTTTGCGGTTGCAGTGGCTGATTTCAATATCGAAACCGCTTCACGGGTCGCGGAAAAGATCGAAAAAGAAGGCAGCCGTGCGCTGGCCATCAAGGTTGATGTGTCAAAACGGGATCAGGTGTTTCATGCGGTAGAAGAAGCACGCCGTGTTTTGGGTGATTTTAACGTCATCGTCAATAACGCGGGTGTCGCACCCTCCACGCCGATTGATGAAATCACCGAAGACGTCATCGACAAGGTTTACAACGTTAACGTCAAAGGTGTGATTTGGGGCATTCAGGCGGCGGTAAAAGCGTTCGCATCGGAAGGGCACGGTGGGAAAATCATTAACGCCTGTTCTCAGGCCGGGCACGTAGGCAATCCCGAACTGGCAGTGTACAGCTCAAGCAAGTTTGCTGTTCGGGGCCTGACACAAACTGCCGCACGGGATCTGGCACCGGTGGGGATCACGGTGAATGGTTTTTGTCCCGGCATTGTTAACACGCCAATGTGGGTAGAAATTGATCGGCAAATTTCCGAAGCGGCGGGCAAACCTGCCGGTTATGGCACGCAGGAGTTTGCAAAACGCATCACGCTCGGCCGCCTGTCAGAGCCTGAGGATGTGGCGGCCTGTGTCGCCTTTCTTGCCGGCCCGGACTCTGATTACATCACCGGTCAGTCGTTACTGGTCGACGGTGGCATGGTGTTTAGCTGATCGGATAAAAGTCTGGCGCCAGTGCGCCAGACTGCCCGTAGTCCACGCGAACCTCAGCCCGAAACGCGCATTGCTGCCGTGATTTATCCTGCCATGACCACTCTGGTTACCTTTCCCATAGTTTCCTGACAATTTTAAGAGCATACCGAGCGTTTGCGGGCTTCCATCATGCGCTGAAACCGCTAAAATGATGCGCTCATTTGCCAGGGAGTCAGACAGCTATAATGCGTTATCGTAATCTTTTTGCCGCACTCGCGGTCGCCACCACATTAGCCGGATGTGCTAAACATCCTGCCGCCAATACCACTGCTGATGCTGCCGTTGCTGCCGATGATTTTACAACCGGTCCAACGCAGATTGATGTTTCACACGTCATTACGCGTGCTGATGACGGATCGCATATTTATCTGACGGTAGATGGCAAAGATGCAGGCGAACTGCCAAATGGTGAAAGCAAGATTGTTCATGTTGCTGCGGGTAAACACGAAGTCGGTGGCTATGTGCGCACGCTGTTTGGCCTGGGACGTGTGACTATCGATCCACTTGAGGTGACAACGTCACCTGATGATGTCAAAAAGGTGGCTTACACGGTGACCCGTAATAAGGCGACGTTTGTTGAACAGCCAAAACAGACTGAACAGCCGCAACCACAGCCGCAAGAGCAGGAACAGGGCTGATTCAATCTTGAGGGGCAGAGAGAGCTTACGGCACCCAGCAGAAGCCTGATGTGTACATGAAGACAGATAATTTCACGTTGCTGTCGTCATCATGCTGATCGCTCAGCAACCGCTTCCAGCGCTTCTGGCCACCTCATTCTGTAACCGTTCTTATCATCTGCATCAGACCGCCCTGTGACGACGATTGTTCTTTTTTTTTAAAGAGAATAATCTGCTCATGTGGCGTTCAGGATAACAGAAACAGCATCAGGGATGCGTGGCTAAAGCCCCAACTCGCTGAGTGAAGGATGATCGTCCGGCCGACGGCCCTGAGGCCAGTGAAACAATCGCTGGCTGTCGGTAATGGCCACATCGTTAATGCTGGCATAACGTTTCACCATGAAACCATTCTCATCAAATTCCCAGTTCTCATTGCCGTAGGAGCGAAACCAGTTGGCCTGGCTGTCGTGCCACTCATAGGCAAAACGCACGGCAATACGATTCGTGTGAAAGCTCCATAACTCTTTAATCAACCGATACTCGGCTTCGCGTTGCCATTTGTCTTGTAAAAATGTCACGATTTCGGCCCGGCCCGTGATGAAGGTATCTCGGTTGCGCCATGCGCTGTCGGGTGAATAGGCCAGAGAAACGCGTTCCGGATCGCGGCTGTTCCAGGCGTCTTCTGCCAGGCGAACTTTCTTTATCGCATCCTGTACATCGGTAAACGGCGGTAACGGCTGACGTTGTGCTTCCATTGGGTCTCCTGAAATCCTGACAGACTCAGCGGCACCACAAAAGCAGGGTGCCGGCTGAATAGCGGGGCTGACGAAATAGCGCCTGTTTTAGAGCGAAATGGCGTGAACCTGACAGACCGCGCGTGCCGCTTCTTTCCCTTTTTTCACGAAATGCGCCGTGTAGAAATCAATGAAGTCGTCGGAAGGCTGAAAATTATGTGGCGTCAGTGAGACAGAAAATACCGGCACATTCGTTGCAAGCTGTGCCTGCATTAAGCCACTGACCACGGCCTGAGCAACAAAGTCGTGGCGGTAAATTCCACCATCTACCACCAATGCCGCACAAACGATGGCGTCAAACTGACCTGTTTGCGCCAGGCGCTGTGCCAGTAACGGCATTTCAAAGGCACCAGGCACATCCCAGGTTTTGATCGCGTAAGGCGTGCCACTGTTCTCCATTTCCTGATTAAAGCCAACCAGGGTTTGAGAAACAATGTCGCTGTGCCAGTTTGCCTTTATAAAGGCGACTCTTAACGGTTGCATAACTTACTCCAGTAAACGTGACATCCGGCTCCCGTGAAATCGCAAAACGATCGCCTTCTCCCAAATAAAAAATAAAGCTGTCTGATGAGCAGCACGACAGATTCGCTCAGCACTTCTTAATAAACCTGACCGCCTGAGGGCGGAATGCAGGTGAAGTCACTAACGTAAGGGCGACATTATAAGCTGATGTCAATAAACCCTGCTTACCTTTAATGAGCTTTTGCAGCCATCCACTGTTGCAATAGCCAGGGGCTTAGTGCAGCAAGGGGGTTTTTGCAGCAGCCTTAACAGCGATGTCGTAACGCCCTTTTTGCGTAACGCTTTCCACTTATGTGTCTGCTTAAAAATACTACTGGATATTTAAACAGGTAATTGTATAATTATTCTACTGCCCGTTGGGTGTTGTCTGGAATGATTAGGGGGTAAAGCCCATGATGATGTCGACAGAAATCTTCAAAGCAACGGATCATGCCATTACCATGACCAGCCGTGAAATTGCCCAAATGACCGGGAACACGCACGGTGAAGTCAAACGTTTAATCAAAAGCCTTGAAACGGCGCAGCGCCTGTCCCAGCCGCTTTTAGTCAATCTCTATGAGCGCCAGGGTGAGATGCGTCAGGAGTTCTGCCTGAATAAACGCGACTCCCTGCTTGCCGTCGCCCGGCTTTCGCCCGGTTTTACTGCCGATGCGCTTGACCGTTGGCAAGCCCTGGAAGAACGCATTCATCTGCCTGACTTCACCAATCCCGCTGAAGCGGCGCGTGCCTGGGCTGAACAGTTTGAACAGCGGCGGGCCGCAGAGAAACAGTTGGCGGAGTCAGCACCTAAAGCCGCTTTTTTTGACGACTTTGTTAACGTCGAAACCTCTCTGGGTTTTCGCCAGCTCTGTAAGATGCTGAAAGCCAAAGAGGCTGATTTCCGTCAGTTCCTGCTGGAGCGTAATATCATGTTCCGTGACAAGGGAACCCTGACGCCTCAACATTATCATCTTCAGGCGGGTTACTTTACGCTGCATTCAGGCACGGCGGATAATCAGCATGCTTTCTCTCAGGCGCGTTTTACTGCTAAAGGCGTCAGATGGATTGCCCACCTGTGGGCCGGGCATCTGTCGACACAAACCAAAGGTGCGGCGGCTTAGCACTTGCCGGTACAGGCCGCCGATTAAGCGGCCTGCTCCGGCAGGCTGTTTACCAGCCCTTAATAGCATCACCTTTGTAGACTTCTTCCGCCTTAGCCGCGACTTCTGGAGACTGTAAAGCAGACTTCAGCTTTTGAATCTTATCGCTGTCTTTATTGTCCTGGCGTGATACCAGCGCATTGACGTAAGGCGATGAGGCGCTCTCCATAAACAATCCGTCGCGATGGGCTGACAGGCCGGCCTGAGCAGAGAAGTTAGTATTAATAATTGAAAGTGTGACGTTCGGGTCGTCGAGAGTACGGGTTAACTGCGGCGTATCAACTTCAACCAGCTTCAGGTGCTTAGGGTTCTCGGTAATATCCAGCGAGGTGGGCAAGTAACCAACGCCCTCTTTGAGCTTAATCAAGCCCTGCGCCTGCAACAGCAGCAGACTGCGGCCCAGCGTCGTGGCTTCATTAGAAAGGGTAATGGTATCGCCATCTTTAAGTTCACTGATGTTTTTAATTTTGTGAGAATAAGCAGCGATGGGGAAGACAAAGGTTTTACCTACGACGGCAAATTTGTAGCCACGCTCTTTGGATTGTTCTTCAAGGTAAGGAAGACTCTGAAACGCGTTGGCATCCACTTCTTTATTATTGAGCGCTTCGTTTGGCAGCACGTAATCGTTGAAGTTAAGGACTTCAACATCCAGCTGATACTTGTCTTTAGCAATTTTCTGCACTTCCTGCCAGATCGCTTCATCGGGACCGGTGTTTATCGCGACTTTAACTTTATGATCATTATCAGGTGAACAGGCGGACAATAATAATACCGAACTGGCGATTAGCGCCGTAAATAAACCTTTCATTAGTAGCTATTCCCATCAGTAAAAGATGTCAAAAGCCTAATACAAATTCTCAGCCTTGCGTACTGACGTGGCGATATAAGATATAACCATTAACGCCTGATTTGTTTAAAAAATCACCACAAGATAATCCATGACTCAACGACCTCTGCATGAAAAAAATCCATTATGAAGTCAGGCCACACCACGCTGAATAATCAGCTACGTTTAAACACGTCACTCATTTCGGCATCGCCGACTCGCTTGTCAGGAGCAAACATGTCAGGGAATCATCCCGATAAATCATCAGATTCAGAAATCGTCGCCGTGCAGGTATTAAAAAGCAGTCAGGCGTGGAACGGTCAGCGTATTGAAGCTTATCCGCAAGGGGAGCCCGAACTGACGGTGATGCGCCTGACCCTTCCGGCCCATACTTCGTTGCCGTGGCATACACATCCCATGCCGAATGCGTGCTTTATCTTGTCAGGCACGCTTGTGGTTGAGGATAAAGAAACCGGTGAACAGCAAACCTTTCAGGCTGGCGAAGCGTTAAATGAAACGGTAAACAGCGCACATCGCGGCTTTACGCTGAACACGCCTGCCGAGCTGGTGATTACCTATGCGGGGGTGAAAGGGATGGAGCTGACCGACCCGCTTCCCGGCGAACCTGAAGAATTTTAACGGGAAGAGGTATGCCGTTGTCGGTGAGCACTGGCAGCGCGGTGCCGCCCAACCATAAGGGAGCAAGGCCGTGAAATCCTTCGGGGGAGCAGGCTATGTCGATGACGTCATTCAGGGTAATGACGGATAAAAAAACCAGCCGATAAAGGCTGGTTTATGTTGTTATGCGACACACTTCAGGCTTTCAGCGATGCGCCCCCGCAGATAACCAGTTCCTGACCGGTAACAGGCGCGGCAAGTTCGCTGAGTAAATAACCCACCAGCGAGGCCACTTCTTCTGGCCGGATTAAGCGACCAATCGGGGGCACTATAGGTGCCGAAGCGGTGCGCTCAGGTTTGGTGAGCATCGGCGTTTCTGTTGCGCCAGGCGCGACGACGTTAACGGTAATGTTACGCGGTGCCAGCTCCATTCCCCAGGAGCGGACCATACCGACCAGCGCCGCTTTGGTTGCGGCATATTGCGAACGGTTAGCGGCACCCCGGGAGGTACGGCTACCTATAATGACGATCCGGCTGCCAGACTGCATCGTTGGCGCAAAGTGATTGACCAGGACTTCCGCCGCGTGAACGTGCAACGACCACAGGCGCGCGCTGGCCGCGCCATCCAGCTCACCCAAGGGTGCGGCCACTATCATCCCTGCGGCATGTATCAGCGCATCCGGCGTATCAAGATGGCTGATAGCCGATTTAAGCTGGTCGGCGTCCGTTAAATCAACGGCAATCCAGTCAAGGTTCGGTGATGTCATCTCACCTTGCGTTCTGCTCAGGCCGGTCACTTTCCAGCCATGACTCAGCAGATGCTGTGTGATGGCTTTGCCGATTCCGGAGCTGTATCCAGTGACGATAGCGTGACGCATCTCAGCCTCCCAACATAGATTTTGGTACTTTAAATACCGCTTTGCGGACCGTCATCGGTTCGTTTACCGCACACAGTGCCTGATGCGGTTCACCGGGCAGGAATACCGCAAAATCTCCTTTTTTTAGCACAATGCTCACCGGCAAATCGCTTCGGTTGGTGATAAACAGATCGGGTTTTTTCTCTTCATCCCCGGTATCGGCCACCGACTGCATTCCCGCGTTGATCATCTCTTCCCCTTCCAGCATCACCTGAATATCAGCCCAAAGATGATGATATTCCGTATGTCGTAATGCCGCATCCTGAGTGCTGGCCTGCTGGATATTACAAAACCACTCAGCCTTTTCCGGTTGCCACTTACCGATGTCTTTTGCTGCTAATGCCTCAAGTGAGCATTCGGGTAACTGGAGTAGGGCTAACAGTTTATCCGGTAACCCTGCCATTGGCAGGGCGCTCAGGTTTCCAATCATCATCTGACTATTCCTTCACCCACTCTGGCGTGACGCGAGCATATTTGATCGCCTGACGGAAATACGTATAAGCGATATGCAATGTGCCTTCAGCATCCTGTTTGATACTTGGATAGGAAAACTCACGGTTAAGCTTCTCCTGCGAGTTATTGGTCATGCAGTAACCATCGCCCTCATCCAGGTTTTTCTGCCATGGCCAGCTCTTGCCGCCATCAGCCGAAATAGCCAGGGTCATGGGCGCGCGTGGTGCCCCCCAAAATGCGGCACGGCCGGTAGTTTCTGGCTCTTTTCTGCCATCACCATCATCGATCTCATCATACAAAGAGGCACGACGTTCCGTTGCTCCGGCCGCGCTCATATTGTTAAACACCAGGGCCAGTTCGCCGCTTTGAAGCGTTGTCACCTGAATTGAGGAGTTGTTGTTAGGCAGAACGGTGGCTTCAGGCGCTGACCAGGTTTCACCGCCGTCGGTTGAGCGGCTGAGATAGATATTATCTGCCCAGCGACTGCGATAAAGGGCAACAAGCGAGCCGTCCTGTAAGGCGGTGATGTTCATGTGCACGCAACCCAGGCTGTCCGGCACCACCACATCCCGCCAGCTTTTGCCCTGATCGGACGAAATTTTCACCGCGCTGATATCATCATTACCAACCCACTTTTCGCCCGGCTGAGTGCGGCAGTAGAAGACGGGCAGTAACCAGTTACCATTCTCCAGCACGGTGATAGGCTGACGGATGAACGTTCCTGGCTTGTCTAACAGGGTGTCAATCGGCCCCCAGGTTTTACCCAGATCGCGGGACTGGCGGTATCTGACAATCGCGGTATCCTGATTGCCGGATACCTGCGCTGTCCATAACAGCCACAGCACATTATCGGGCGCGAGAAACAGCACAGGGTTCTGCTCAGAACGCGTTGGATCGTCAGACAGTTTTACCGCCTCGCTCCAGGTCTCACTTCCCGCCGGCAAGCGCGAGCACCAGACGGAGATATCAGCAATCCCTTCCTGCGTGCCGCCGAACCAGACACAGAGCAGGGAACCATCGTGAAGCGGCAAAATATTTGCCGCGTGGTTTTGCGGGCACGACGAAGGCAACATTGCCGTCAGCACTCGGCCATCTTTTTCCCATGGCTTCACATGGCCATCACGAATTACGGTTACAGTCATTTTATTCTCCTTTGCTTGCTGCAGTTTTTGCATCTTCAGCGGCTTGGGTTCTGGCTTTACTTGGGATCATATGATCGATAGCCATGATTAACGCAGGCGTCAGGAGCGCGATATACATGTTGTTAATACCAAACGGATCCCCTAACAGATACCAGATGGAGGTGACAACACAGGCGCCAATCAGTCCCGCGTTTGCGCCACGGGTACTTCTGTAAAATGGCGCGTAGAAAGCAATCACCGCGACAACGGTAATAGACAGACGAATAGCACGTGTAAAGAAAGAGAGCTTCAGGACTTCCGGTACGAACAGAACAAAAATCAGCGGCAGGAAGCCAATTAACAGCGATAACCAGCGGGTGGTTTTAAATTCCTGCTCAGGTGACGGCTTGAAGTAAGGCACATAAAAATCTTTCACCACCAGTGAGGCAATCGCCAGGGCTACAGTACTGACGCTGACAAAGATGGAGGCAACCAGCGAGGTCGTCACCAGACCGGCCAGCCACGGGTTCATGTCCTGCAGGAACACGGGCATTGCATACAGGCTGTTAATGTCGGGATGCAGATACTTAGCGGCCACGCCGATCACCGCAATCGCCAGGGCAATCGGCATACAGAACAGGAAAGCAATCCAGGTTGAACGCTGCGCAGACTTAACATCTTTGGTTGAGGAGATGGCCTGAATCACAAACTGCGTGCAGAAAATCGAACCAATGGTACCGATGAGCCAGGCAAAGATTGTTGACGCACCAATATTCCCGTCCCAGGTCCAGTAATAAGCGGGCATTTCGTCGATCATTGGCTTGAGGCCGCCCGTTTGCGACAGGGCAAACCATAAAATGGCCAGCACACCAAAATACTTTAACCCGCTGTGCAGCATGGTGACCCAGGCAATCCCTTTCAAACCACCAAACGCAAAATAGAAGGTACTGACCACGGCCGTAATAAATGCGGCAACTGGTAAGGTGACGTGTAATACCGTCGCGATAGCAGCGGCACCACTCACATAATTTCCCACATTGACCAGGAGCAGGGCATAAATCATGATCAGTGAAATGATATTTTTAGTACTGTTACCGTATTTTTCAGCGATAGCACCTGAAATGGTAATCTTGCCAGTATTATAAATACGTTTTACCAGGAGCATACCAAATAACGGGAAACCAATTGCGGCACCAATAACAGACCATGACGCCGCGATACCGCCTTCGAAAGCGGCCTGAGCAGTCCCAATAGTGGATTTTGCGCCTATATATTCTGACATCAGCAGAATACCAACGATAAAGGCTGGCATGGCTCTGGAGCCTTCCATAAAATCGCCAGAGTTTTTACTGCGTAATCGGAATGTCAGCCAGGTGGTAAAGACAATATAAGCCACCACGATGCCAATAATTATCAGGGTGTCCTGAGCGTTGAAAGTTTTCATTATAGCCTCAGATATAACAAGATAAATTCGGGGAGCAGGGTGTACTCCCTGTATTTACGATTTATTACTTCTTATTATCACTTCAGGTAGAGGTTGATGATTCTGCGGATTTCATCTTCCTGAGCGGCATCAAAATGAATCGCATAACGACTTTCGCCCACGTTATGACCCAGAATCTGCAACGCTTTTTTTACCGCTGCAGGTGAAAAGGCCACTTTATAAAGGTCGGTGCGTAAACCCGTTACCTGCTCTTGTGCCAATCGCGATCCGTCGATATCTCCGGCGTGGAACCGGGACCAGATATCATTTATTTGACGGGGCGCAACGTTAGCCAGACCTGAAATGCAGGCTGAACAGCCGTCTACATAACCCTGATGGATAAGCGAATCCGGCCCGTTCAGGACAGCAAAGTCTTTGCTATCCTTCACCGCATCCAGATATCCACTCAGGCTTTCGTAGCTTCCCGCACTGTCTTTTACGCCAATAATATTGGGGTGCTCAGCCAGTATGCGGGCCGTTTCTGGCGCAATGGTATTGCCCGTTCTGGCCGGAATGTTGTACAAAAAAACCGGGACGGAAAGGGCATCGGCGATAGCCGTATAATGGTTAATCAGTTCGCGTTGATTGAGGGGAACAAAGTAAGGCGTAATAACCGAAACCGCGTCTACGCCCAGTTTCTCAATTTGTTTACCTAAGCGAATGGTTTCACGGGTAGAGATCTCACCAATATGTGCAACGACGTTTCCGCGTCCTGATACTTCATCGACACAGGTTTCAGTAACAGTAAGTTTCTCTTTTTCATTCAGAACAAAAAACTCACCGTTGGTGCCGCCGCAGAAAATCCCATTGCCCGCATTCAGTTGACGAATCACCTGACGTTTAAGCTCATCAAGATTAAGCTCACCTTCTTTGTCAAAAGGGGTAACAATCGCTGTTAGCACACCTTCAATTTTTTTACTCATTGCCCACTCCTTTTAAATTAAACCGTTGGGAAAAGCGTCCGGTAAATCGCAGCCACATCCTGATGGCTGACCACGCAAGGCGCATTGTTCATCAACCGCTTCACATTCAGAGCCGCTTCGCTAAGGGAATCAATGTCATCTGAAGGCACACCTAAGGCTTCCAGGTTATCCGGCAGGTTGAGTCGTTTAACTAATTTGGCGAGATAGTCGACCAGCGCATGGGATTTCTCTTCCTGGCTTAGTGTGGTATCGGCATCCGGAATCAGGTCCCAAACGTTGGCAAATTTTTCCACGGCAAACGGGCGTACGACTTTCATGCAGGGTGCCAGCAGAATGGCGTTGGCGACACCGTGAGGCAGATGCCAGGTCCCGCCCAGCGGATAAGAAAGCGCATGCACAAGGTGAGTGCCGGCATGGGCAATCGCCGCGCCGCCATAATAAGAAGCCCACAGCATCTCCAGCCTAGCGTTCAGGTTATGCGGCTCATTAACGGATGTTTCGAGATTACGGAATAATTTATGCAGACCCATTAACGCCACGTTGTCGCCCACAGGGTTAGAAATGGTGGCGGTGTAGCATTCAAGTAAATGGCACAACGCATCAATGCCCGTTGAAGAGGCGATGTGCGCGGGCATGCTGGTTGTCAGTTCGGGTAGCAGGGCAACATAATCGGGCAGCATCACAGGAGAAATAATGCCCACTTTGGTATTTTTCTCTGGAATGGCCAGAATCGCATTGGGTGTCGATTCCGATCCGGTGCCCGCAGTAGAAGGAATGAGCAGCGAGGGCAAACGGGCTTCGATTTTCTGACCGTCCAGCAGCGCCTTAAGCGACGGGCTGGAAGCATGGCATAAAACAGAGAGGAGCTTCGCCACATCCAAAACGCTTCCGCCGCCAATGCCCACCACCAAATCATAGGTTTTGCCTGCCGCGCGCGACAGCACGGCCTCAACATCGGTATGCGTTGGCTCAGCGGGAACATCATCAATAAGTTCAACATGACGGTCATCCTGGCCCAGCAGTGCCAGAATTTGCTGAGTCGCGGACAAATTCACAATGTTCTTGTCTGTCAAAACCAGCAGTCGGTTACGGCCCACAACGACTGGCGTGAGGGCGTTTATCGCGTTGGAACCGCTTAAGATTGTACTGTTAATTAATGCCACGTTTTTCTCCCCGTTTTTGACTGAAATTCTTCATACTGCTGTAGCGCATTCACTCAGTGACTAAATTTATAAATAAAATGAGGCTTTATTAAATTGATCTTGCTCACATATAATCGATTGTGATTGAATATAATCAAGCGGCGGATGAGTAGCATTGGAGATCCAATGACGGTACAGGCGGGTAATCAAAAAAAATGCATTGTGCTGGCCGATGATTTCACCGGCGCGAATGATGCCGGTGTTTCGCTGGCTGAGGCAGGCATGGTCGTGGATGTCATTTTCCAAAAGCCCTATCTGAGTAAGGCCCAGGCGATTGTACTGAACAGCGACAGCAGGGCGTATTCAGCGAGCGATGCCGCACAGCAAGTCACAAACCACATGACTGCACTTTTGGCAGACCAACCCGGTATGACCGTGGAGTGGTTTATCAAAAAGATCGATTCGACGATGCGAGGTAATCCCGGAGCCGAAACAGAGGCAGTGTTGCAGGCAACCGGCATCAATCTGGCGGTCATTGCGCCTGCGTTTCCGGCAGCAGGACGAACAACGCAAAACGGTGAATGTCTGGTTTCCGGCAAATTGCTCACCGCGACGGAATTTGCCAGCGATCCAAAAACCCCGATCGTGAGTGCAGATATCAGTGACATTGTGCAAAAACAGAGTCGCATTAGCTGCATTAACGTCAGGTGCAGCGATCTTGCCCGGCACGCGCAAGAGGTGCGCGAAGGAATGACCGCCCTCATCGTTGATGCAAAAACTGATGCTGATTTGGATCACATCGTAGAAATATGTGCATCGTTACGGCCAAAGCCGTTGCTGGTAGGCTCAGCTGGGCTGTGTGATGCTTTTGCTCGCTATTTTACGTCAGCCAAAAAGTACCCAGGTCTGTTTGCTGTGGTGGGTTCAATGAGTGAAGTCGCTCAAAGACAACTGGCGCTAGCCGCAGAACATCCGCGAGTTGAACACGTCTATATCGATACCGCTGAACTGCTGGAGAAAGGTAGCGATCGTTTCAGAGAGGCCATTACCTGCATTCTTCGTCATGGCTTACATTGTCTGGTTCATACCTGCTGTGACAGTGGCGACAGGCAACATATACAGAGGCTGTGTGAACAACGTGGCATTACCCGTAAGCAACTGGGTGAAAAAATCAGTTTTCTGCTTGGAGAACTGGTCCATTCGGTCATGCGCATCACGCCACCAAAAGCACTGTATCTCTCAGGTGGTGATGTCGCGACTGCAACCGCAACCGCATTGGGCGCAACAGGATTCAGAATTCGGGGCAGGGCTGCAGGTTGTGTTCCCTACGGGCACTTACTTGGCTGTGACTGGAATCAGACTGTATTTACTAAAGCCGGTGCTTTCGGTGATGAAACCACCCTCTTAAAAATTTTGAGTTTCGTTGAGGAGAAAACAGGTGACTAATACTGTTGCTATAACAATGGGCGATCCTGCAGGGATCGGTCCTGAAATCATTATCAAGGCTTTAGCCGAAGGGCCATTGAATGGCTCACCCGCGGTGGTTATCGGCTGCGCACAGACTTTCCGCCGTATACTGGCAATGAACATCACACCTCAGGTTGAACTCAGCGTTATTGAGCAGGTGGATCAGGCACAGTTCGCGCCGGGCATCATTCACATTATTGATGAGAAAGTTGCCCATCCGGAGGCGTTGCAGTGTGGCGTGGTTCAACCCGAAGCCGGTGATGTGGCCTATCGGTGCATCAAGCGAGCAACCGAAATGGCGATGCGTGGCCAGGTCAAAGCGATTGCTACCGCGCCACTGAATAAGGAAGCGCTGCACCTTGCAGGACATCATTATCCCGGCCACACCGAGTTACTCGCGATGTTGACGGACACCAAAGATTATTCGATGGTGCTGTACACCGATAAGCTGAAGGTTATCCACGTCACCACGCATATTTCGCTGCGTAAGTTTCTGGATACGCTCAGCCAGGAGCGGGTGGAAACGGTCATCAGAATCGCCGATACCTTTTTACGCCGGGTTGGCTTCACCCAGCCGCGTATTGCGGTTGCAGGCGTAAATCCACACGCTGGCGAAAATGGTCTGTTTGGTGATGAAGAGATTCGAATCCTGACGCCGGCTATAGACGCGATGAAAGCGCAGGGCATTGATGTTTATGGCCCTTGTCCGCCGGACACCGTATTTATGCAGTGTAATGAAGGTATGTATGACATTGTTGTCGCGATGTATCACGATCAGGGACATATCCCACTTAAGCTCCTCGGTTTTTACGACGGTGTGAATATCACGGCAGGATTGCCTTTCCTGCGCACCTCAGCCGATCACGGCACCGCATTCAATATTGCCTGGACAGGCAAGGCGAATCCCGAGAGCATGGCGATATCAATCGATATGGCGATGAAAATTACCCGAGAATAAATAACGCATCGGGTGTTAATACGTTCTGGTCACTCAGGCGATGGTCATACATCGCCTTTTTTTCGTGATTATATTAGTGATTGCTGTAGCCAGTATTGCCACAAAACTGTTATCTCAACAGGTGACACTGATACACTTATTAAACTATTTCAAACGTGCATAAAAGCCTGCATTTCTTCTACTATTCTAATCACTCTCCTCGCTAACGTCCTAATCAGGCGCGGGTCTTAACGCCAGGATCTACGACGAGCAGGATTATTTGATTTTACTGTAACTAACTAAATACCTTCTGTTAATCACACTATTATGTACATTTAAGTTTACGAATTTTCCCCGATTGATGTGATAACGTAATTTTTAAGTGATCGCCGTCTCAGGATTTTCTAAATAAAAGTATCCCGTAGAGTATAAAGATAAAGGATGGAAAGATAAGTTTTCATTTTAATTGTTACAATCGACTCTTCTGCCATGACATAGCGTGTTTGTACCTTCCCAACTTATTGAATAATGGTCTTTAAAATTCATCAGCTGTAGCGTAATAACCATTTTACGTTTTAAACCTGAACAGAAAGACCGCAATATGGGCACGACTGTTTTCATTGAATGATAAATATCGCATGATGGCCTGGTATTATTTCTGCCTCACGGGTGAGGTTGCTGTTACATATTCCCATGCAATGTCTTTATGCATCAGGTGCATTCGCCTTGCATTTTTACATTCATGAAATGGATAACTGGAGAAATAAAGATGAACTATCCTGCCGAGCCTTTCCGCATTAAAAGTGTTGAAACCGTATCAATGATCCCGCGCGAAGCGCGTATTAAGAAAATGCAAGCCGCAGGCTATAACACGTTTTTACTGAATTCAAAAGATATCTACATCGACCTGCTGACAGACAGCGGTACAAATGCCATGAGTGACAAGCAGTGGGCAGGGATGATGACAGGTGATGAAGCTTATGCAGGCAGTGAGAACTTCTACCACCTCGAAAGGACAGTTAAGGAGCTGTTTGGTTTTAAACATATTGTTCCCACGCATCAAGGGCGCGGAGCAGAGAACCTGCTCTCGCAGCTGGCCATTAAGCCCGGTCAATATGTTGCGGGGAATATGTATTTTACAACGACCCGATTCCATCAGGAAAAAAACGGCGCAACCTTTGTGGATATTGTTCGTGACGAAGCGCACGACGCCGGCCTGAAGGTGCCTTTCAAAGGCGATATTGACCTCAATAAATTAGTCAAACTCATCGAAGAAAAGGGCGCGGATAACATTGCCTATATCTGCCTGGCGGTCACCGTGAACCTGGCAGGCGGCCAGCCCGTTTCAATGGCAAATATGCGTGCCGTACATGAAATGACCCGTCAATATGGCATTAAGATTTTCTACGATGCGACACGCTGCGTTGAAAATGCCTATTTCATTAAAGAGCAGGAAGCAGGATACGAGAACACCAGCATCAAAGATATCGTTCATGAAATGTTCAGCTATGCCGATGGCTGCACCATGAGTGGCAAAAAAGACTGTCTGGTGAATATCGGCGGCTTCCTGTGCATGAACGATGACGAGATGTTCCAGGCCGCGAAAGAGCTGGTTGTGGTTTATGAGGGGATGCCGTCATACGGCGGATTGGCCGGTCGTGATATGGAAGCCATGGCTATCGGGTTGCGTGAAGCCATGCAGTATGAATACATTGAACATCGCGTGAAACAGGTACGCTATCTGGGAGATAAGCTCCGTAATGCCGGTGTACCTATCGTCGAACCGACGGGTGGACATGCTGTATTTCTTGATGCCCGTCGTTTTTGCCCCCATCTGACGCAGGATCAGTTTCCGGCACAGAGTCTGGCAGCCAGCATTTATATGGAAACCGGCGTGCGTAGCATGGAACGTGGCATCGTTTCCGCCGGGCGCAGTAAAGAAACGGGGGAAAACCACCGCCCCAAACTGGAGACAGTACGCCTGGCTATTCCACGTCGTGTTTACACCTACGCACACATGGATGTTGTTGCTGATGGCATCATTAAACTGTATCAACACAAAGACGATATTCGCGGTCTGAGGTTTGTTTATGAACCCAAACAGCTCCGTTTCTTTACTGCCCGCTTTGATTATATTTAATACGATTCAGGCCCCCTGACAGGGGCCTGTTTTTTATAAACAGGATTTTATTTCGGACCTGCCTTAATGACAGGTCAGCTGTTAACAGTTTAGTATCCACATCATCAAGAATGACGCCAAAATGATAATAAAGAGTCAACAGGAGCATTTTTTCATGGATATTAATAAAACAACACCCGGTTTGCTCAGTGGAACAATGCTTATCATTGCCACCGTTATCGGTGGAGGAATGTTCTCTCTTCCTGTTGCTATGGCTGGCGTATGGTTTCCGGGAGCATCGGTTATTTTAATCGTTGTGGCGGTAATAATGCTGTTAACCGGTTTAATGCTGGTCGAGGTTAACCTCCATTATGGTGGTGGCGCGAGTTTTAACACCTTCACCAAGGACTTATTAGGTCATAAATGGAATGGGGTCGTCGGTATTGCATTCGGGTTTGTATTATATATTTTAACTTATGCTTATATTTCTGGCTCCTCTGCCGTCCTGTCCCAGACAGTGGAAAAATATAGCGATTTTCATCTTCCTGCCCGGTTATCGGTGGTTATCGTTAGTCTGCTGGTCGGGGGCATCGCCTGGTACAGTTCGCTTTTAGTCGGTCGTATCACAACGGTGCTCATTATCGGTAAGTTTCTGGCGTTTTTTGCTACTTTTTCCGGTCTGGTATGGCATGTCGACGGGGCCAAACTGATCGACAGTCCCGCGCTGGCGCTGCCTGATACGCAATACCTGCCTTATGTCTTAATGACCCTGCCTTTCTGTATTATTTCTTACGGTTTCCACGGTAACGTACCTAGCCTGGTGAAGTTATATGGCACACAAGGCGTTAAGAATATCACGCGTTCGATTTTTATCGGCTCCGCTTTCGCACTGCTGCTTTATCTGTTCTGGTTAGCCGTCACAATGGGAAATATCCGTCGCGCCGACTTTCCACCCATTATTGCTAAAGGGGGAAATATTGACGTCTTCGTGGACGCCCTGAGTGGGTTATTTACCCATCAGTATATGGATATTATTCTCACCTTCTTTGGTAACTTTGCCGTAGCCAGTTCATTGTTAGCCGCAACGCTTGGACTTTTCGATTATATTGCCGATCTGTTTCATTTTTCTGACGACCGTCCAGGCAGGTTAAAGACCGCACTGGTCACTTACTTGCCTCCTGCGGCCGTTTGTTTCTTCCTGCCTGATGGCTTTATACGCGCAATTGGCTATGCCGGGCTGGCATTTACCATCTGGAGTGTCATCCTTCCCCCTTTCCTGGTCAAAGCGGCCCGCAAGCGTTTTCCAACCGCAGCCTATACAGCGCCCTGTAATAACCTGGTTCTTAATCTGGTGATAGCCGCAGGCAGCCTCGTCTACCTGACGGTCATCCTTGATGTCTTGCGATGGCTACCTTCGTTTGGCTAAGTAAGACGTGCGGGAAACAGGCGCCTGGCCGGGCAAAGTCTTAGCCGGTCATGGATGCCAAACAGGCGTGCGAGGGGGATTTTATCGTCACCCTGTACCGCGAACGCGGTCCGTTTAATCTGCTGCCCTTTGCCGGATGAGGGGTGACAAACGGCAACGAGAGGACGTTAACGCGATGTTTTTGACACTGCTCAGTCTTCAGCAGCCACTCATCTCAGTTACCGTTTGGCGTAAGCTCAGGGTGAGGGTGCTGAGAAAGCTCAGACTGCGTCGGCGGCTAAAGCGTAAACAGCGTCATCGACAGAATTGCGATAACAGATAGCAGGGTGAGTGCGTGACACTTTGCGGCTGTATCAACGACGTTGCAAGGAATCTTGCCTGAATCTCCAGAAACTCATCTCTTCACCACCGCATCGACATGCCAGGTTAGCGCCGTTGAACCAGGGGCTGTAACAAAAAATGCCCTCAGACAAAGAAATCAGAGGGCCAGAAAAGGTCAGGATAATGTCGATAGTTTTACTGCCTTATTTTTATTTTTTACCTGTTCAGCGTAAAGGAAATTTTCGAGTTCATAAAAATTCATGGTTCTTAAGGAAGTGGGACTAATATCTTTACAGGGTAGGAGCCGGGTATCCCCCGCGTTATTGACAAATACGAGGTAAGGGTTTGTCCCTTGCATATCAATTACTGAATTCAATTTCCACATGATGTCCTCCTGGGTTCATGGATGTCATGAACACAAGTAAAATTATGCGTTGTAACCCGACGACGCATTGAGGAATCAGTGCTACCTGATGCTATTGATGTCTCAAAAAAACAATAAAATTAAAAAATGTGACATACATCCATGCTATAAAAATTTAACAATATGAAGTTAATAATTTAGCGGAGTAAGTAATTAACATTCTAATGCACGGCTTGTCCCTGAATCAGCGTTCTCAGACGCAATGTTAATTTAATGTGTCCTCTTCGCCAATTGCGGCTGTATTTTATCATCTGTTAACTTCCCTGGGCAGAATGCGTCTTACTCTGAAAGGATTTACCCGACCGACAAAGGGTGATCGAAAAGCGCCTCCTGCTAAAAAGTAAATATTCATGTAATCGCCTGAATAGGGTCAGCTTAACCCATCATTTAGCCCTGTTAACTTATCCTGATTGATAAAAACGATGCGAAAGGTGTGACCTCAATTTGTTCGGCGCATATAACCATTTATTCGTTGCATCTGGTATGGTAGTGGGCGCATGCGTTGAGGCGGTAATTATTATGGTCCAGGTTATGGCTGGGATCATATCAACGCACTTCCCATGCCGCTCCTGAATGACTTATTTAACACATTCCATTAACTTTAATAATAACGAATGTTAACTATGTTGCTAAATCAGAAAATTACACATCTATTCAACAGAAAAATAACCAGCAATTAATCCAGTTCAAATTATTAATTAACAGAGAGATTACAATGCCAAATAAATTACGCCGTGCTAATGCCACCGTTCCCCAATGGGATCGTCATAAACTGGTTCCGCGAATCGTGCATCTCGGATGTGGTGCCTTCCACCGTGCTCACCAGGCCGTCTATGCGGATATCCTTGCTGCCGAACAGGGTAGCGACTGGGGCTATATCGAAGTCAATTTGATAGGGGGAGAACAGCAGATTGCCGACCTTAAGCGTCAGGACTTTCTTTATACCGTGGCGGAGATGTCCACGAATGCATGGACAGGAAGGGTTGTGGGCGTCGTCAGGCAAGCACTGCACGCGCAGGTTGATGGCATTGAAGCCGTACTTGACGCGATGTGTCAGCCACAGATCGCCATTGTGTCGTTAACCATCACCGAAAAAGGCTACTGCCATTCGCCTGCTAGCGGTGAATTGATGTTTGATCATCCTCTCATCCTGTCTGATTTACAGCAGCCCCATCAACCGCTTTCCGCACCCGGCATCATCGTCGAGGCGTTGGCCCGTCGCAGAGCGGCGGGACTGCCTGCATTCAGCGTCATGTCCTGCGATAACATTCCTGAAAATGGTCGGGTGATCAACAACGTGGTTTGCGCCTATGCCCGGAAAAGAGCGCCCGAACTGGCAAGCTGGATCGAACAGCACGTCACGTTTCCTTCCACTATGGTGGATCGTATTGTGCCCGCGGTGACACAGGAAAGTTTGCAAAAAATCGCGCAGGTGATCGGGGCTGAGGATCCGGTGGCGGTAGCCTGTGAGCCCTTCAGGCAGTGGGTAATAGAGGATAACTTTGTGGCAGGCCGGCCGGCGTGGGAAAAGGCCGGGGCAGAATTAGTTAAGGACGTTGTGCCTTATGAAGAAATGAAGTTACGTATGCTGAACGGCAGTCATTCATTTCTGGCGTATTTGGGTTATCTGGCAGGCTATGAACACATTTGTGACTGTATGCAAGATCAACATTTTCGTCTTGCGGCCCGGACATTGATGCTGGAAGAACAGGCACCCACGCTAAACGTGCAGGGCGTTGATCTTGCCCGTTACGCTGACCTGCTGATTGAGCGCTATGATAATCACGCCCTGAAGCACCGCACCTGGCAGATTGCCATGGACGGTAGCCAAAAACTGCCTCAGCGCTGGCTTGACTCCGTTCGCTGGCATCTCAGGAACGAAAGTGATTTTGACCTGCTTGCCCTGGGAATTGCTGGTTGGATACGCTATGTCTCAGGCGTCGATGAGCAGGGAAAAGCCATTGACGTGAGCGATCCGCTCCTGCCGGTTTTAAAAGCGGCCGTCGAATCCAGTGCCGAAGGCGAGCCGAGAGTCAAAGCGTTATTAAATCTGGACGCCATTTTTGGTGAGGCGCTGCCAAATAATGCGTACTTTGTGAAGCAGATAACCGCTGCCTATCTGCTTCTGCTGGATAAAGGGGCGAAAGAGGCGGTAGCCATGTCGGTTACGCAGCGTTGTTCAGGCTAAATTGCCCCTCTGCCAGGCAGGCCACGTTGAGTGGCTTGCATGTGCGTCAAAGCGTGCTGTTCGGATCGGTAGATGTATCAGTTACTGCGCCAGTTTCTGGCTTGAGTTCACGGGTAAACCAGTTCACAACCTCATCGATCACGGCAGGCTGATACCAAACCAGGTCACCATGCTCTGCACCTTTTACGACGACGTAGTCTACCTTCTCGCCCGCCTTTTTAAGGGCATCAAATAACTGTGCACTTTGATGGGGCGATACCAGCGAATCGTTATCACCGTGCATAATCAGGAAGGGCGGTTTAGGGTTACTCAAATGCCCCATCGGGCTGGCGTGACGTGCTTTAGTCGTATCGTCCATGATACTTGCGCCAGCAAAGTCACGGAAAGCCGCGCCATGCACCAGTAGCGCCTCGGTCACGGCGGGAGACTGATGAACCTTTTGAATGTCATCGGCGTACCCTTCGCCAATATTCAGGAGATCGGATATACCGTATAAGGTTGCGACCGCCTGGACATCAGAGGATTTATCGGTGAAATCGCCGCGATCGAATGACGTTTCCCCCTGGGTGGTGCCAAGCATCTGTGCCAGCCAACCGCCTGCCGAATCGCCTAAAACACCAATGCGTTCAGGGTCAATACCGTAATCCTCAGCATGCTGTCGCAGGTAGCGGACCGCCGCTTTACCATCCACCACCGGCGCCGGGAAGGTATCAGGTACGACCCGATACTCTGCGGCCGCCACAACAAAACCGGACTCTGCCAGCGCCATACGCATCTGAATAAACTTATCGTGATCGGCACTGGTAAAACCGCCGCCCGGAAAATAAATGATAGCGGGCTTTAACGCCTGCGTCCGTGGCACCAGAAGCGACATATGCAGCTGCCTGACCGATCGCAGAGTGGTGACTTGTGAATAGACGACGCCGTTGAGGGAATCGATCTGGTTACGTACGGGTTTTACCTGAATCACCTTTGCGCCCTCACGGTAACCCGTCAGATCATGATGTTCTGTCGCCATTGCACCTCCCATCGTCATTATCGCTGCCAGTCCACCCATTAAAAAATTGTGGCATAGATTCATAATTATTCCCGGTTAAGTTAAGAGAAAAGCCAGGTGTTGCGAAATATAAAAGGCTGTTGACGCTGTCATTATCAGCCGTCAGACGGTAATGCAGAAATGGCAAGGATGAGTTGAGCGAGATTATAAAAGCAGGTGTTTTTGGGCGGCGGTTACTGTGTGATGTGGAAATGGCCAGATGTGGGTATTGTCTGGCCACGCATGAATTAACGAATCACGATGGTGAGCAGGATAATGACGACCGCGATAGCAACCACCTGAATAAAAATCTGGTCGAGCGTAAATTTACGCATAGCGCTACCTCACTGCATCAGAATTTGCCAAATACCCAGCACCATGACGGTGAGGCCGATTAAAAGAAAAATTAACGCAATCGCGTTTTCAGGTGAACGATTCATAAGGGGCTTCCTTGTCATCAGGATGACGATTAATCACAGCATTCAATGTGGAAAACTGATATCACGCGGTGAGGTCTTGCCCCGCTAATTCATAGCGAAATGCAGCTACCCTTAACCTCATATTTCAACGGCAGGCAGGATAATCTTTATCATGCGCGCGTCTGAACGGTTCTTTATCAATGTTCCATCAAAGGATGAACATGTCTGGCTGACGATTTGCTGTAAATCACCTTCGTGTGCAAGGTTTGGCCTGAGGCTTACCAGCACGCTTTCCACTAAAAATCTGCGACAGTAGCCGGTTTAGCCTTGTTACCGACGCAAGCATTGCTGCTACAGAAAGCGGGCGTTTTACAGCGCTGGCACATGCCAGTCGGGGGGAGGGAATAGCGCGTTTTTGAACAGTAACATGACCCTGGTCCTCATCGTCTTATGGATGGCTGACTGACCCGAAGGGCAATTATCGCCAGGTGAACTGCCGCTGGCGTTTCCGGTAAGCAACACCGCCATGAAAGCGTTAGCTCATCGGGATAATCATACAGATGCCACGATGCCTGAATGAATCCGCGCTCAGTATAATCAGGATGCAGGTTGAGTAAAGGCAGGAACGGCGGGTGAGTGAGGATTGGTTTAGGTTACTCAGTTGTAATGTTAGCGAATCAGCAGCCTGTTATTTCCCGACGTCTTTTGCCGCATCGCGTGATTCAGGACCTACTCCCGCCATTGTCCATGCGCACTTGCGAAGGTGTGAAGCCCGTGACCTGCTTAAAACGATTACTGAAGTGGCTTAAGGAACTGAAACCATTATCCAGCGCTATCTGGGTTAACGGCAGCGAGGTTGATCGCACCATCTGTTGTGCGTTTTCCATGCGGCGTTGCATAACGTACTGATGCGGCGCAACGCCCAGCGACTGACGAAACATGCGGGCAAAATGGTATTCACTCAGGTTTGCCTGCGTGGCCAACGTATCAAGCGTCAGCGGCAACGCCAGATGCTCATCAATAAATGCCAACGTATTGCGCAAGACATAGGGCGCCAGCCCGCCGGTTACTGTCGGGAGCCGCCACTGCACGCTGGAATAATGCTGGATGAGGTGGGTTAACAGCAGGGTGCTGGCCGTGCTCAGCATTAACTGATTCGCAGGCTGTTGCCAGTCACAGCTGAGTAAGAACTGACGATACAAGGCGGTGATTTTAGGATCGCTGGAAAATATTTTCTCATCCAGCGTAATCGACAACGGATTGCGATCCCACACTTTCTCGCCGACCTCGCGTAAGTGTTCATCGGTGCAATAAAGATGCACAAAGGTGAGGTCATTACGCACATCCCAGCTGGATTCACTCTGCTGGGGCATCAGACAGAATTTATCAGGCCCGCCACCGTTGCGCCATCCGCTCGCCGTTTTGTGATAGCTCTCGTAACCATCCGCCACATAAAGGCTTAACGTGTGATGATTACTGTTTACGGTGACCCGGTCTTGCTTGTTGTGCCATGCCGCCAATCTGATGCCGGAATTGAGCATGACCGATTCGCGCAGCACGGCCTTTTTTTGACGCAGCGTTTCAAACGTGTCGTAAACGCGAGACATAACTCTTTTCCGCCAGATGAACAGAGGCTCAGTCTAAGGCGAGTTCAGGCCGGTAGCCAGATTTGTTCCATTAAATGCGCAAGATTTTGCAAGTCACTCGCAAGGCCATGAAAGCCTCCGCCCGGAAAATCCGACACACTGTTTCCTCTCTCGCTCAAAGGAAAACGCATGAACGCATTACTTTACGCGGTGGTGGTGGCTATCTGGGGAACCACCTGGATCGCTATTTTTATGCAGCAGGGGCCGGTGGATGTCACCGTTTCTGTGTTCTGGCGTTTTGCTATCGCCAGCCTCTTACTCCTGTCACTGCTGAAAATAGTGGGCCGTCTACGTGCCTTGTCACTTCGCGATCATCTGTTCTGCCTTCTACAGGGATGCTGTGTGTTTTGCTTTAATTTTTGGTGCTTCTACACGGCAGCGGGCTATATCAATACCGGTTTAGAATCCGTGATTTTTTCCATGGCGGTGCTCTATAACGCAGTCAATAGTTACCTCTTTTTCGGGCAGCGCCCCCAACCGCGTTTCTGGTTTGCCGTCACCCTGGGATTAACCGGCATGATCGTATTGTTTTGGCAAGATCTGGACGTCAGCGGCTGGAACAAAGGATTGTGGACAGGAATCGGCCTGTCGGCGCTTGGCACCTTTGGTTTTTCTTTGGGGAATATGATTAGCCTGCGGCACCAGCGCAGGCAACTGGAAACGATGACCACCAATGCCTGGGCCATGCTGTACGGTGCCATCGTGATGGGCGGCATCGCCTGGGCGCGTGGCGTGAATTTCTCGCCGCTGTGGACATTACATTATCTGAGTGCGCTGCTTTATCTGTCTGTATGCGGATCGGTCATTGCGTTTTGGGCTTATTTTACCCTGGTCAGACGCACGGGTGCCGCAAAAGCAGCCTACACAACGCTGATGTTTCCGCTGGTCGCACTCACCTTGTCAACAATGTATGAAGGTTACCAGTGGCAAAGTCACAACGTGGCCGGATTGCTGCTTATTTTAGGTGGTAACCTGGTGATGTTTGCCCGCCCGTTGCACTGGCTGAAACCGAGAACCGTGACGGATACGGTTTAGCCTGGCCTCAGACAGATCGCTTATTGAGCGCTTGACGGAACGCTCTGCGGTTGAAGCTGGTAAATCCATGCGGTGACGCTGTCACCGTTTTCACGGAACGTTTCAACCCTGATGCGATCATAACCTGCCTCAAACTCATCCAGCATTGGCCAGTGTAAGCTCAGGTTGTCAGAAGAGAAAAGAAACCCATTAACCCGCGGAGCCTGATCATCCACGACGATACCGGGAAAGCCCGCAGCGGCGCCTCGTCCTTCAGGAAAGTAAAAACCGCTGACAAAGCCAGTCTGCCACATACCGCCAATGCCCTCCAGGATAGGCGCATTGCTGCGGCCCGGACATAAGGTGCCGTAAACAAACAACGTTTCCATAGTCATCTCTGTCATAAAAAAGAGTCACCTTACTCTGACCGGATGTCTCTGTCATTATGGATAAACTGCTGGCTCCGCGCCGGCTTATTCTCACTGACAAGCCAGCCCGGAGCCCGGAGCCAGGAGCGTCATAAAACACCTCATGGCTGAACGCTCAGGGGCAACAGAACAAAAAGCGCGAATCAAACCCAAAAGTTTAACAAAGTAGACCTAATTATTTTAACCACAATTTAACGCGTAGCGCTTATTTGGTATTTTTCAAGTTTCGGAACCGAAATATATCTGAAATTAACAGGTAAAGCTGCTTTGCGCTGTGCCGATAAGACTGTATTGCGATAACGAATCTTTTATTAAACATCCAGGGGTTTTTTTATGACTATTACACAGCGTTTAGTGCTGGCATTTTCGTTGCTGGCATTATCACTATGTGCGCTTGTTGCTGTTTCATTATCGGTAATATCTGGCTTCCAGTCTCGTTTTGAATATGTTCAGGTTAATGCGATACCCAGCATTAAAGATCTGAATAAATCCATTAGCGCAACTAACCAACTGGGTCTTGCATTATATCGACACCAGACAATGGCCGACGGTACAAAACAGACGGCAGCCGAAGAAAAAATAAACGGTATCCTTGATAATATCAAATCGTTAACTGATTATTATATGGCGAATGATATTTCCAGCGATGAAGATAAGGCCATGACGGTTCAGGCACTGCGTAATCTTGACGCCGTTCGTAGCGCTTTACCCGCATTTCTTGCGGCTTCACGTAGCCATAATAATGCGCTTTCTCTTGAACTGCTTCAGAGCGACAACGGCATTGGTGCCGCAGCACGCAAAATGGAATCTGACTTCACTAAACAAATCGATCTGAACATTCAAATTGGTGATGCGTTAAGGGCTGAAAATAATCATGTTTATTCTCAGACCATCTGGGCAATGACCAGCGCATCTGTACTGGTTATTTTATTACTCGGTGTATTTTCAGTCAGCATTATTCTGGGTATTAAAAGAAGCCTGTCCAGCATAAAAGATACGATGGCGACGGTCAGCAGTAATCTTGATCTGACAAATTTAGCACCGGTACTAAGGAATGATGAAATTGGGCAGACAGCGATAGCGTTTAACGATCTGCTTAAACGTGTTTCCACCACGCTGTTGTCAGTCAATCATGCTGCGCAGTCCGTCAGTACAGGTTCCACACAAATCGCCGCAGGCAATGAAGATTTGTCATCGCGCACCGAGCAACAGGCGGCATCGCTGGAAGAAACATCGGTAAGCATGGCGACGCTGAGCGATACCGTGCGTCAAAATGCGGAAGGTGCCGTACAGGCCAGCAACCTGGCGAATAATGCTAACACCATGTCTAAACAAAATGGTGGCGCAGTCAGTCAGATGCTGACAACCATGGGCGAAATTCGTGGCAGTTCTGCAAAAATCTCGGAAATTACCGGCCTGATCGAAGGCATTGCTTTCCAGACCAATATTCTGGCACTTAACGCCGCCGTGGAAGCTGCACGCGCCGGTGAGCATGGTCGCGGGTTCGCGGTTGTCGCCTCAGAAGTTCGTAATCTGGCACAACGTTCTTCCTCTGCGGCTCGCGAAATCAAAGAGCTTATTACCGCATCCGTTTCACAGGTAGAGCAGGGGCTGGAGCAGGCAACGAGCGTGGGCAGTAACTCAGATAATGTCAGCAATGCTATTCAGCAGGTTGCCGACTTAGTGAATGAAATTGCTGCCGCTACGGCCGAACAGAGTAAAGGCATTGAACAGGTCCATCTGGCTATCGGGCAGATGGATGAAGTGACGCAGCAAAACGCCTCTTTGGTCGAAGAAGCATCCTCAGCGTCTAAATCGTTGCAGGAGCAGGCAGAAACCCTGTCGAGACTGGTTTCTACTTTTAAAGTGAATGACAGTGTCGCGCATGCCCCTGCATCGATCAGCGCACCGGTGAGCCAGCCGTCACTCGCCTTGAAAAGGCCAGATTTAAAAGCAATAAACGTAGATAAGGTCAACTGGGAAAGTTTTTAAGGCGTTATGTAAAAATCTGACCCGTTTAGGATCTTGTTGATTAGAGAAAGCGCTGTAGTAATACAGCGCTTTTTTTATTAACCCAGTCGTCAGCGGAGGGTGCTGTCGGGCGCTATTTCGACGGGCCAGCCGCATAACAGTCAGATCGTCTGCTGAATGCCGGTTATCGGTAAATTTGTTACAGACAGCATCTCTGTTGCGCTGGGCGGGTGACAGATGAACATCACCCGTTTATCGATCCTCTTTCTTCCCGCTGACGGGACGCATTCAGAACCGCGTTTTTTCCCGTTCCATCACCAGACTGAGCGTGGCAGGCAGCAGCGTTAAGGTGACCAGCGTTCCGGTAACCAGACCGCCAATAATGGCGTACGCCATCGGCCCCCAGAACACCTGCTGAGAAATGGGCAACATACCGAATATCGCCGCACAGGCCGTCAGCAATATGGGACGGGCGCGATGGATAGCGGCACTGCGGATAGCCTCATTATGTGCCATGCCTGCCTGGGTGTTACTGTCCACCTCACTGATCATTATCACCGCGTTGCGGATAATCATGCCGGCCAGCGCAATGATCCCCAGCAGCGCAACGAATCCCATTGGCGTACCGCTCGGCAGCATGGCAATAACAATGCCGGGTAAGCCAAAAGGGGCCATCAACAGCGCCAGCAGCATTCTGGAAAAGCGTTTTAACTGCAACATCAACAGGATAAGCATAAAACACAGCGTCACCGGCAACACGGCAAAGACGGAGCTGTTTCCCTTGTCCGATTCTGCAACGGTACCGCCTTCTTCAATGTTATAGCCAGCAGGTAAGGATGCACGAAATGCATCCAGGGCGGGCCTTAACTGGTCTGATACCGTTTCAGCGCGTTGCGTGGGGGCAATATCGGTTTGCACCGTGATGTAAGGCAAGCGCTGACGCCGCCAGATAACCGGATCGTCAAGTTGCCATTTTAATGTCGCGACTTGCCCAAGGGGAATTTTCTGCCCGGAGGCCGTATTCAGCATCAGGCCGTGCAAAATGTCGGTATCTTGCCGCTCGCGATCGTCTCCCCTTAACACCACATCAATGAGCCGGTTATGGTCGCGGATGGTGGTTACTGTACTGCCAGACATCACAGTATTGAGCATCGAAGCTATGCTTTCCGAAGAGACACCGACCGCACGCGCTGCCGTTTGGTTCACATCAACCTTGATGACCCGTTCTGGCTCGCCTGCGGTCATGTTCACTTCACGTGTATCCGGCGAGCGTGAGATCTGGGCGGCCAGCGTTTCCGCGATGTGACGAACGTTGCTGTAATCGGGGCCGGTGACACGGTACTTGAGCGGCCAGCCAACTGGCGGGCCCAGTTCAAGGGGCGAGACGCGCGACGTCACATCACTAAAATCACGCGCCAGAATGCGTTCGAGCTTACGCCGCACTCTGTCTCGCGCTTCAAGGTTCTTCGCCACCACTACCAGCTGTGCCGTGTTTTCATTATCCAGCAGGACTTCCATCGGCAAATAAAAGCGCACGGCACCAGAACCGATATAGCTGGAGAAATGATCGATATCGCTATCGCGGCGCATCACGCTTTCTAGCTGCCCGGTGCGCCGCGCCGTTTCGGTCTGAGAGGCATTAGCCGGCAGCGTCAGGTTCACCAGCAGCTCTGGACGGTCGGACGCGGGGAAGAATTCGCCCTGCATCAGCGTCGTCCCGAACACGCCCATTCCTAGCAGCAGCAGGGCGCTTATTACGGTTGCCCAGCGATAACGTAACGCCTGATCAAGCAGGCGGTGATAAAGCCGTGCCATCCGTCCCGGTTGTTTATGCTTTACGCCGGCACCCTCGGTCAGCAGCCAGGTGCCCGTAACGGGCGAAAACAGGATAGCGACCACCCAGGAACAGAGCAGGGAAATGAGGACGACTGCAAAGAGTGAGTAACAATATTCACCCGCACTGGACGCCGCAAATCCCACAGGAATAAAACCGGCAATCATCACCAGTGTGCCGGTTAGCATAGGAAAGGCAGTGGTTTTAAATGCATAGGTTGCCGCCTGCCATTTGCTGTCTCCGGCTTCAACGCGCGAAACCATGGTTTCCACCGTGATCATGGCATCATCCACCAGCAACCCGAGCGCAATAATCAACGCGCCCAGCGAAATACGTTGTAAGCCAATCCCTGCAAATGTCATCCCGACAAACGTCATGGCCAGCACCAGCGGAATCGCGGCCGCAACCACCAGCCCGGCACGAAAACCCAGCGAGAAGAATGATATCGCCAGCACAATAATGACCGCTTCCGCCAGCACCCGGACAAACCCACTGACAGCCGTTTTCACCACCGTGGATTGATCGGCGATCTTTATCATATTGATGCCATGGGGTAGCTGGCCGGCAATAACCGTCATCCGTTGATTGAGCGCCTGACCAAACCTGAGCATATTGCCCGCATGGGACATGGAGACGGCAAGGCCAATCGCCGGTTCGCCGTTAACACGGAAGGTGGAAGACGGCGGCTGCGCAGGCTGGAGTGTGATTGTCGCGATACTCGACAGCGGGATAAAACGCTGCCCAATACGCAGGGTAACGGCCTTAAGGCTTTCCACCGTCGTCAGCGCACCACTGACGCGAAGCGCGATATTCTCTTTATCGGTGCGTATTTCCCCAGCAGGTGCCACTGCGTTCTGAGCGGTTATGGCATCGCTCACCTGCTGAAGATTAAGGCCCATGCCGTCCAGTTGCCTGGGCGAAAAGGCGACAACGATCTGTTCTTCCTGTTCACCCAGTAGGGTGATTTTGCCCGTATCGGGCACATCCATCAGGCTACGACGAATCTCGTCGACCTTATCACGCAGTTCACGCGGGCTAAATCCGTCGGCGGTAAAACCATAAATCGTGCCAAACGTATCACCAAATTCATCATTAACACTGGGGCCCTGAACCCCTCGCGGAAGGGACGGGGCAATATCCTGCATTTTTTTACGGATTTGATACCAGATAGTCGGCACCTGTGCCGGTGGCGTATCATCGCGCAGATTGACAAATATCACCGACTTTCCGGCGCGCGTTTCACTTTCAATAAAATCCAGCGAAGGCGTTTCCTGAAGTTTCTTTTCCAGCGTATCGGTGACCAGTTGCATGGTGTCCTCGACCGAAGCGCCAGGCCATTGGGCGGACACCACTGCGGTTTTAATGGTAAAGGCCGGATCTTCATTACGGGGCAGATCGATGTAACTGAGTACGCCGGTCGTCATCACCAACAGCATAAAGAAAATGACCAACTGCTGGTGAGCTAATGCCCAGGCGGACAGATTAAAGCCGTTCCGATTACTGTCCGACCTCATTTTTCGCTCTCCTCAAGCTGAACGCGTTCACCCGGCAACAGCGTTTTTACACCTGCGGTAACCACGCGCTCACCGGGTTGAACCCCGGCACTGAGATAGATCTGCTGTGCGTCAAAGCGTGCCAGCGTAACGGGCCTGACCTGAATCTGTTGGTTTTGCGGGTTCACCACGAGTACGGCGGGGCGATCCCCGTCCCGCGTCAGTGCACTGGCTGGCAGGGCAATCACCTGGTCGGCTTTTCCAGAGAAAACGCCCAAAACGGTCGAGCCCAGTGCCATCGCAGCGGGCGGATCGGTCAGCATAACGCGGAGCCGCCAGGTGCGTGTTTGCGAATCGGCCTGCGGGCTGATATCGCGAAAACGGCCCTCTGCCGTTATGGCGGGGTTTGATAACAGCGCAATCTTAACTGGCGTGGTTGTTGCACTTTCAGAGAGTGTAGGTTCGGCAAGGTCAAAAACGGCATCGCGATCGCCGTCAGCGGCCAGCGTCATCACCGTCTGGGCGGCACTGACGACCTGCCCGGGTTGAACATTCACCGCCGTAATCACGCCGGCCCCTGGCGCAGTAAGCTGTGTCCAGGCCAGATTATCGCGCGCGTTTTTAAGTGCGGCCTCACTGCTCTGGCGACGGGCGACTGCGGCCTGCCAGTCGCCTTGTGCGCTATCTAACTGCGCACGAGAAATGGCACCGCCCGGCATGAGCAGTTGCATACGGCGGAGTGTGAGAGCGGCAACGTGTTCTGATGCGCGTGCGCTGTTGAGGTCGGCAGTGGCACTGCTGAGCTGATTTTGGGCGGCATTATTCTCTAACGTGGCAAGTACCTGGCCTGCGTTAACGTGCTGACCAATATCGACGGCTCGGGCAATCACGCGGCCATCCAGCCGGAAGGCTAAGGCTATCTCCTCATGCGCCCGGATTTCGCCCGTCTGCGTCATCAGGCCCCCCGAGGAAAACGGCGGCACCGTTACGGTCCGAACAGGTCGTAGTGTTTCGCCCTGAGCAGGCTTTTCGTCTTTACAGCCTGCAAGCACCAACATGCCCACCATCACGAACAGTGACGGTACAACGTAATCAAAGATGGCGAGGTGACGCAGTGCCTGACGAGCAAAAGAAGGAAAAAAATCTGTCATAACCGGATTCCTTAAATAAGACAGGCTCATTTAACGTGGGTTATGTCCAGAAACCTTTTATGGATCATCAAGAAATGGTCAAGGTGAGCAAAAAATGCCTGACCAGGTTGGCTGACAGGCAGACTCGCGCGGTATTTTACGCAGTCTGCATGGCGTCATGTAAGGGCAGGGTAATGGTAATGTGCAGTCCGCCCTCTGATGGCAGCCGTGCCTGGATACGACCGCCATGAGCCTCAATGATAGCTTTCGCAATGGACAGTCCCAGACCGCTGCCGCCGGAATGGCGGGCGCGTGAAGACTCTGCCCGTGTAAAACGCTCAAAAATAACGGCTAAAAACTGAGGTTCGACGCCAGGCCCATAATCACGAAACTGCAGGGTGATCGCTGTGGCGGACGCCTGAGCATAAACGGAAATTCGTTTGCCTTCTGCAGCATAGCGCAACGCATTCTCCATCAGAATCGTCACGACCTGACCTAAGCGAGAAGCATCTCCCGTGTAAGGCAGCGATGCGGGCGACTGAACCTCTATTGCTACCTGCCCGGCCTCGGCCTGAAGCGCCAGCCAGGCGGTTCTCTCACGCAATAACTCAGCAAGGTTAAACCGGGTCAGACTCAGGCTGAGCTGACCTGCCTCTGCTAACGACAGTAAATGAAGCTCATCCGTCAGACGACTCAACTGCGTCAGCTGTTTCATGATCATGGAAAACTGCTGGGGTTCGGGTGCAAATACCCCGTCCACAATGCCTTGCAGACGTCCCATTGCGGCGGTCAAGGGAGAACGCAGTTCATGAGCAATCGCGACATGCGACGCTTTAAGTTCACGTTCGTAACGCACCAGTTGCTGTGTCATCAGGTTGAAGTCTTCTGTAAAACGCACTAACTCTTGCGGCGCGCCATCAACCTGACCGACCGAGGTGCCGAATTTACCCTGTGCCACATCCCGTGCCGCGTGTGCCAGTTGACTAAATTGTTTCGCCAGTGGCAGGGCAAAGCGCAATCCCATCACGACAAAAAAGGGAATAATCACCGCGACCAGCACCGCTACGGTAATCCAGTCCGCAGACGCGATAGAGGGATCGGAGAAGCCGACGCCCCACCACTGATCGACAATCTGATGGAAGCGAGCCGTATCGCGCTCCGGATGCACGCGCAGTCGAGAAAACTCCTCCCACAGCGCGGTTGGCATCCGGTAGTAAACCCAGAGCGTTTGCAGGGCAAACCTCAGCCACATACAGAACGCAATAAGAATGACGCTGCCTAAGCCGAGAATGAGTATACGAATGCAAATCCAGCGCCACATTGAGTCATGGGTTTTCTGCTTCATGGTTGTCTGAACCTGTAACCCACGCTGCGAACGGCGGGTAAAATTTCCGACATCCCTGCAGCTTCAAGTTTGCGACGCAGATTATACACATGCGTATCAACCACCCGCTCAAGGGCATCACTTTCTGGAAGGCAGTTCTCAAGTAAAAACAAACGGCTGAAAGGACGCGTCGGCGCGCGCATCAGGGTAACCAGAATAGAAAATTCCGTTGGCGTCAGATCGAGCCTGTGGACGCCATTAACCACGGCGGTAAGTGATTCAGGATCAACCTCCAGTCCCGCCCAGCAGAGCTTTTCATCTGGCACTTTCGCCTGCTGTGTGCGACGCAGTACAGCCTGAACACGTGCGACGACCTCTCCGGGATTATAGGGTTTGACGACATAGTCGTCAGCGCCATAACGCAATGCGCCAATCCTGTCGGGCGCTTCCCCCATCGCGGTTACCATGATGACAGGCGTATCACCGCTGCGCCGGATGGCAGCCAAAACTTCGGTGCCATTCATCACCGGCAGCATGACATCCAGCAGAATCAGATCGGGCTGCCAGCGCTGGGCCTGTTCCAGACCGGTCATGCCGTTGCTGGCGATCGCCACGTCATAGCCATCCCGTTTCAGATAGGCTTCAAGTACGCCCGCTGCATCAGCGTCATCTTCAATAATCAGCACGCGTTTCGTTTTCATTTGGGCCACCTTGACCGTTTCTCCATCGTTTCCTGGGCTTACGTTGACACGTTGTTTTTATACTCCAGCCTGGTCGCGACATCGTCGCCTTAGTGACACAACCTGATGAGATCAAGCAAAGTGATAATAACCTGAAAACATGCGCTTCACATGGTCAGTTTAATGCTGACGTTAAGTGTTCTGGCTAGAACCAAAGGAGGCAATTGCCTCCTTTGGCGCCCCTCGTCATCAGGCACGACAACGATCGTTCCATGAGTCTCTGTAGATAATATTACCCTCCGTATACTTCCAGGTAATTGCCTCATAACGTAATTCGAGTGTTTCCAGATGGTTGCTGCTCATACCTGTAGGGGCAAGGTAAGGGGAAACTGTCGTGATTTTGACGTTTTCCAGGATGATATTGAAATATTCAGACTCAATGCCCGATTCCAGTATTCGGTACATCTTGATCGTTGCTTTTTTCAATGTGCGGCCTTCACAGACGGCGCGATACAAAATAGGTGTCGTTTGGTCAAATTCTTTCACTATCGTGATCGGACTATGAACGCGCGTTCCGGTAAGTTTTCCCCAGCTTGGGTCAACTGGAATAGTGACACCGTGAGAGAATGATTTTAACTCGATAGAACCCAGACGGAGTGGCATCATGCAGCTACCGACTATCGGAGATCCGTTCTCATCTTCAAGCCATAAATGTGCGGGTGTAGACATATTATTTCCTTATAAATAAATTTACGATGATGCTAACGTTTGAACTTTACAATCTCACATATTGATAAAACAACCATCACAAATACAAAAAATACGGGGATAAGCCAGATTGGGCTGTCAGGAAAAAACAAACCCTGAACTAAAGCGAAAATTATTGTCAGCACTGCCGGGCCATAATACGAGATCAATGATCTGAATACCCGTCTGAAAAACCTTTTAATAAGATTCATCATGATTATCGAATCATCCTGGTGATGATATCTGCAATACCATCATCCGATGCCCATTGTGCTTTAAACGCCTCAGCCCGCTCAAACAATGGCTCTATGAGGAAGTACATCATTTCTAGTTGTTGCATGTAGAGTGCAGAGTAATAGGCTGGGTATTGGACGTGTAGGCGATGGGCACTATCTGCCGCTTTCTGTACCACGCCGTATATCCCAATAGCCCCTACAACCTCGCCCGCTCTTCGCCCTGCCAGTGCACTGAGTTCAAGACTTAGATTCATGCCTGCTGCGACAAATGATGCTGTTGCCAGAGCAAACCCAGCGTTTGTGAGTGAACTGGCGGCAATATGGATATTAACAGCCATAAGCATTTGTTTGATGCGCTCCAGTTGATCGGGGGTTTTATATTTAAATATTTCTTCGAAATATATTTTAAACATGTCATACGCAACATTGCCATGTTGCAAAAGATAAATAACGCTGTTTTTGAATCGAATGTCTTCGGTCTTTTGTTTCTGGCAGACATCCTGATATTCATCAGTAAAACAGGATGTGTAATACAGTGCTCGCGTTGTACCTGCAGCGATCGTCTCAATCTGATTTGATACGGCTTTTCCTGCACCCGCTAATGCATGGTCGAGTTTTAACGCAAGAATTTTATTAGCCTGAAAATAGCTGATAACTTCATTGCTGTAGTACATAACTGCTCCTTGCTTATTTCATTAAATCCTCTTGCTCATTTTTGTCCAGGGGAAAGCGTCCGATAAACAGTCGGCAGCGAAACGGAAAATAATTCGGCCAGATCGCTTATTGAGTACTCACCGCTTCCGTGCATCCTGCAAAGTTCTTTTTGCTGTTTATCTGACAACTTTGGCTGTTTTCCTCGCCGTTTCCCTTTTGCCCTGGCGATGGCCATACCTTCGCGTGCAGAAAAATGCGCACTGTATGGCCTGATTTTGATGAAGGCCAGCAACTGGAGTATTTGGTCGCTTACGTCAGATGAGCTGGCGCTCGCAACCAGCCGCCCCGGAATACTGGCGCAAATTTATTGTATCCTGCAGACGAGTTATTTTAAGGCCAAACATGCTTTCTTTCATTTTCTACCGAAGGATGTGGAAAGTGATTTCGATTTTGTGATTCAGCGTTACTTTCGTTAAGTATCACTCACCGACAAAATCATTACCGGTCATCAATATTACGCCCAGCGTAAGCTTACTACCGACTTCTTTGGGTACCATCAGTGGTCAGGCTCCGTTGGTCCACAGTTGGATGCCCGTGCAGCGCAGATTGTGCGTCGTGATATTACTCCTGGATTTGTTGCCACCGAACTTATCTGCTGGCTGAATGAGAAAACTGTCCGGCCAGGATATTCAACGCTTCAGAAAATCATCAGTAAAGCGCTGTCAACGGAACGTTAGCGCCTTTCCGCGATACAGAAACACAAAGTGCACTGAACTCACTCTTCTGCGCGGATGATCCAGAACGTTATCATCGATGAGAAACTTCATCTGGACCAGGTTGTCTCCACGCTGGGGATGAAAGACATTACTCAGGGTGCTCTGATCCGCAAATGCCGTATGGCAAGCTCGCAAAATTTTGGCGGCTTCCGGCTCACAACCCTTAATGCGGATCAACATGCCCGTAGCGGATACAGTCAGTACAGCGTCAAAGGGGTTTTTACGGTACGGATACCAGCGTAACGTGGAGTCACCAGTTTGCGTCGGGATGGGGGACCAGTTTAATCGGCGACTATCGCTGGCTGGATAAAAATGCTGCGGACAGTCCTGTGATATTCCATCACAATGATGCCTCTCTGACGGCGGCGATAACCTATTCTTTCTGATAGCGTTTGGACCAACAGCATAAACCTGACTGCTACTGGTCCATCATATCCTGTGACGACTCACTAAGCCGTTGAAACAGGCGAGTAACAGCATCAGCCTTTATGGCATGCCACACGTTCATAGCCTGTCGGCGATGTTTTTGAAGCGGCTTTGCGCTTTCTGCTATTGATTTTAGGCAGCCAGATTTTGAACTGTTCAGCCAGCAGTCTCGCCTGTTGTTCATCAACCGTACGGCAAATAAAGAGCTTGCTCTTGGTTTGATGGGTCACATCGGTGGCGTAAATTTCATAGCTACTGCCGCGCTGATCGTACTCAATATCGGTGAAATGCATGTGTGGCCACAGGCCTGTTCTGACCTCAAACTTACTCAATTCCATATTTGTTACCGTTCTGTTATTACTATGATTAATGTCGTTATCCCTGGTCGGGCCAGTAACTGTAGAACAAATTAGGATTTGTGCCACCGCCGGACAAATTTTTTACCTGACATTCCATTCTGTTGTATAAAATCAACGCATTATCCTCAAATGAAGACGGCTTTTAAGGAGAAGACGATGATTGTAAGAACGTGGCACGGATGCGTTCCGTTAAAACATGCAGAAGGGTTTGCCAGACATCTTCAAAGGACCGGCGTTGAACACGCCAGCGCGACATCGGGAAACAAAGCCGCATTCGTCTATCAGGAAACACAGGGAGAGTGGCAACACTTCTTTCTGGCGACGTACTGGGAGGATTTAACTGCGGTGAAAAATTTTGCCGGTGAGAACTACCACGTCGCAGTGACCTGGCCGGATGATGAACAGTTTGGGTTAATCTCTGATCCTTACGTTTTTCAGCATCAGGTGGACGAGATCGTGCCGCTGTAGATGCTTAAAATGGGCTCTATTCATGAAGAGGAAATGTGTTTGTCAGGGGCGAATACTGGCCCTTTGATATTATAAAATCCTTAACTTGATGGGCCCATTATCATCCTGTTTATGCGACAGACCTTTCCACGGCTAGCTGGATTTTCCTTCTGAATACTGGCTCAAAATGGCATATCAATAACGCCATCAGCGATGCCTTGTGCCAGTCCTTCACATTTATTTCGTAAAACGAAAATGCAGGTAAATGGAGCCCATCTGGACTATTGAAACGCTGGTCATCACCCGTTTGATGGCATCAATATAGCCATAATAATAGTCATAACAGCCTTGCAATAACTGAGCATAATTATGTTCAGTCAGAGGAAAGCGGCAGACATAACCTTTGCCTGTGGTCCAGCCGAATTTTTTATATCCTGATTAATGTCTGAGGAGGCATTCGCCCCGTCTGATGCCTTCTTATCAGGCAAAATAATGGTCGTTCCACGAATCATTTCCTTCCATATATTTCCAGGTGATCGCCTGGTAACGCACTTCAACCATCAGCACCCACTGTTATTGGATAAAACGATATGCACCACCCTGTTTGGACACATCCAGACGTAGGAACGCGCCAGCGCGACGTCGTGAAATTAAGCAGCCGGAAACACAGGGAGAGTGGCAACACTTCTTCCTGGCGACGTACTGGGAGAATTTAACTGCGGTGAAAAGTTTGCTGCTGAGAACGACAACGTCGCAGTGACCTGCGTGATGATATGACGTTTGCGCTAACCTCGAATTTCAGTGCTGCGTCTGCTGAAAGTCCGTGCGTTTAACGGCTAAGGTGATCCACCGCCAGGCTGACAAAATCGCAGAAGATAGCCGTCAGGGTCCTGAACCAGGAATTCTTTCTGACATTCATATTGAGCGCCGGTGTGATAACAATTTTCGCGCAGGGGACGAAAGAGGGGCGTTCCGTGCGTAAGCAGTCGATTGTAGAGCGTGTCGATATCCGCTACTTCAATCTGAAAATTGATCTCCCGTCCCAGAGGTCGGGCCAATTTTGCGGTCTGCCAGCCTTCTTCATGCATCTGCTCAATCATTAACTGTGCTTCACCATAACACAAATAGGCGAAGTCCGGCTGAGCACGTCTTATCCTGACTTTCCAGCCGATAACGTCAACATAAAAAGCATAAGACGCGGCAAAGTCCGCGACGGTCAGCTCGGGAACCATAGGGTTCCAGTAGAGAGTATCAGCTACGTTTTCGGCGCACATGGTTACGGGTAACTTTATGTAAATAAATAAAATAATGCGACTTGCGTTTTTTTTCAGCAATTGCCGCAACGCTATTTGTTTAAATAACAACAGGATTCTGCCGTCTAACTTTCAACGATATCAAGGCTTCTGTCAACCACCGCATATACCGAACACGCCCCTCAAAATTCTCTTTTTAGTACCTTCACGCAACTGTCAAACATATCTGTTTATTTAAAGTGATTAGTCTGGTAAAAGTGATAAATATCATGTCAATTTGTTAATTACATAAGGTGTTTAATGTTCGGTTAAGGTTGCGGGCGTATGATTTGATACCGGTATGAAATAAAGGTTTTGCTAATAATTTATTTCACCAGGCAGATTTTAATGATTTTGCTTGTTTTTCGCGGATTTTGGCGATTTTTGATGAACGTATACGACATTTTGTTCATTATTTTATTTCAAAATTGCGCTCAATTTGCTGGAAAAATTGCAAAACAGTTTAAGGATATTACTTAATGGCATTTCTTCCGTTTTCACGACCTTCTTTGGGTGAAGCTGAACTGTCTGCAGTGCGTGATGTGTTTGCATCTGGATGGATTACTACCGGGCCAAAATGTGCCGAACTGGAACGTGCATTCTGCCAGCTGACCGGGAATCAATATGCTATTGCCGTGACGTCTGCAACAGCCGGTATGCATGTGATGTTAATGGCGCTGGGCATCAAGGCAGGTGATGAGGTCATTACCCCTTCGCTGACCTGGGTTTCTACTCTGAACATTATTACCTTGCTGGGCGCAACCCCGGTAATGATTGATATCGACGTTGATAATCTGATGGTAACGCCTGAGGCCATTGAAGCGGCGATAACCCCTAAGACCAAAGCCATCATCCCTGTCCATTACGCCGGCGCGCCCGCCGACATCGATGCCATTTATGCCATCGGTAAACGCCACGGGATTCCGGTCATCGAAGACGCCGCACATGCCGCAGGCACTTACTACAAAGGCCAGCATGTTGGTGGACATGGCAATGCGATTTTTTCTTTCCATGCAATCAAGAATATGACCTGTGCTGAGGGTGGGCTGGTCGTCACGGATGATGCCGCGCTTGCCGATCGAATTCGCAGCCTGAAGTTTCATGGTCTTGGCGTTGATGCCTTTGACAGACAAACCCACGGCCGTCAGCCACAGGCTGAAGTCATCATGCCTGGGTTCAAATACAACCTGCCTGATATCAGCGCAGCTATTGCGCTGGTCCAGCTCGAAAAGTTGCCTGAAATTAACCAGCGCCGGGCGGCCATTGCGCAACGCTATCTGGAGGCGCTCAAAGACACGCCGTTCAAACCGCTGGTTCCGCCAGCCTGGCAGCATCAACATGCCTGGCATCTGTTCATCATTCGTGTTGATGAGCAGGCATGCGGTTTCTCCCGTGATGCGCTGATGCAGAAGCTTAAAGATCAGGACATTGGAACCGGTCTCCATTTCCGGGCGGCGCATACTCACAAATATTACCGTGAACACTATCCGCACCTATCACTGCCCGCCACCGAGTGGAACAGCGAGCGTATATGTTCGATTCCGTTGTTTCCCGACATGACCGACGATGACGTTGAACGCGTTATCAGCGCACTACGTGGACTGACTGGGGTTTAAATGTTCGACGATAAAGAGATTGAAAAAGTATCGGTGGTTATCCCGGTCTATAACGAGCAGGAGAGTTTACCGGCGTTGATTCAGCGTACCAATGACGCCTGTAAAACCCTTAATCTGGACTATGAAATCCTGCTGGTCGATGACGGTAGTCAGGACGCCTCCGCCGTGATGATTGCGGATGCAGCTTCACTGCCGGACAGCCATATTGTGGCTGTATTGCTTAACCGAAATTACGGTCAGCACTCTGCCATTATGGCGGGCTTCAGCCATGTCAGTGGTGATTTGATTATCACGCTGGATGCAGATTTACAGAATCCCCCTGAAGAGATCCCGCGTCTGGTTGCTGCCGCTCAGGAAGGCTATGACGTTGTGGGAACCGTGCGCCAGAACCGTCAGGACAGCTGGTTCCGTCGTCAGGCCTCACGCACTATCAATCAGATGATTCAGCGCGTGACCGGCAAATCGATGGGCGATTATGGCTGCATGCTGCGGGCTTACCGCCGCCACATTATCGATGCCATGCTGAATTGCCACGAACGCAGTACGTTCATTCCGATTCTGGCTAACACCTTTGCACGGCGCACCATCGAATTACCCGTGACGCACGCTGAGCGTGAGCATGGCGATTCAAAATACAGCTTTATGCGCTTAATCAACCTGATGTACGACCTGGTGACCTGCCTCACCACCACACCACTGCGCATGCTGAGCGTCCTCGGCAGCCTGATCGCGCTGACGGGGTTTGCCTTTTCCCTGGTGTTGATTCTGCTTCGTCTGTGCTTTGGCGCAGCCTGGGCTGGTGATGGCGTCTTTATGCTGTTTGCCGTGCTGTTCATCTTCATAGGTGCACAGTTTATTGGCATGGGGCTGCTTGGCGAATATATCGGCCGTATCTACAACGATGTCCGTGCCAGACCTCGCTATTTTATTCAACGTGTTATCAATCCTCAGAAAGACCGTTCTGTACAGGAAACCGAGTAATGAAAACTATCGTCTTCGCTTATCACGACATGGGTTGTGCGGGCATCAATGCGCTGTTGAAAGCAGGTTACACTATCAGCGCCATCTATACCCATGCCGACACGGCGTCAGAAAATCACTTTTTTGGCTCAGTGGCGCGAATCGCGGCTGAAAATTCTATCCCGGTTTATGCTCCGGATGAAGTTAACCATCCTCTGTGGATCGATCGCATCAAATCGTCTGAACCCGATGTGATTTTCTCTTTCTATTACCGTAACCTGCTGTGCGATCAGATTCTGAACAGTGCGAAGCAGGGTGCCTTTAACCTTCACGGTTCACTGCTGCCAAAATATCGCGGACGCGCACCGTTAAACTGGGCGCTGGTTAACGGAGAAACCGAAACCGGTGTGACCTTACATCGCATGGTTAAAAAAGCGGACGCGGGCGAGATCATTGCTCAGCAGCGTGTTGCCATCGCCGATGAAGATAACGCACTAACGCTGCACCGCAAGCTGGTCGACTGCGCCACTGAGCTGCTGGAAAGCGCGTTGCCTGCCATGAAGCAGGGCAATATCGTCGGCACCGCGCAAAATGAAGCGGAAGCCACCGTAGTGGGTCGCCGCACGCCTGAAGATGGTCGGATTAACTGGGCATTGCCAGCCAGCCAAATCAATAATCTGGTTCGTGCGGTAACTGACCCATGGCCGGGTGCCTTTGCTTTTGCTGGCACCACCAAATTCGTGGTCTGGAAAGCAAAAGTATTATCTACTGCGCATAATGTCCGTCCTGGCACCGTGCTGTCTGCGGAGCCTTTCGTCGTTGCTTGCGGCGAGGGCGCACTGGAGATTCAGACCGGACAGACCGCCAACAGCGTTTACATGAACGGTATCCAGCTGGCTCAGCATCTTGGCATGGTGAATGGCGCGCTGCTGTATTCCCAGGCCGTTGCAGCCGTTAAACGTCGTACGCGTGTATTGATTCTGGGCGTAAACGGCTTTATCGGTAATCACCTGACCGAGCGTCTGTTGCAGGACGATAACTTTGAAGTGTTTGGCCTGGATATCGGTTCAGATGCGATTAGCCGCTTTGTCGGTCATCCGCGCTTCCAGTTCGTTGAAGGCGATATCAGTATTCACTCTGAATGGATCGAATATCACATCAAAAAATGTGATGTCATCCTGCCATTAGTGGCCATCGCGACACCGATCGAATATACCCGTAACCCGCTGCGCGTTTTCGAACTGGATTTTGAAGAAAACCTCAAAATCGTGCGTGATTGCGTCAAGTACGGCAAACGCATCATTTTCCCATCGACGTCTGAAGTGTACGGCATGTGTACCGATGCAAACTTCGATGAGGATCACTCCAATCTGGTTGTCGGCCCGATTAATAAACAGCGCTGGATTTACTCCGTTTCCAAGCAGCTGCTGGACCGCGTCATCTGGGCTTATGGTGAAAAACAAGGGCTACGCTTTACCCTGTTCCGTCCTTTCAACTGGATGGGCCCGCGCCTGGACAACCTGAATGCGGCGCGCATCGGCAGTTCACGCGCCATCACACAACTGATCTTAAACCTGGTGGAAGGATCGCCGATCAAGCTGTTTGATGGTGGTCGTCAGAAACGTTGCTTTACCGATATCAGCGACGGTGTAGAAGCGCTGTTTAAAATTATTGAGAACAAAAACAATAATTGCGACGGACAAATCATCAACATCGGTAATCCGGATAACGAAGCGAGTATCAAAGAGCTGGCCGAACGCCTGCTGGAAAGCTTTGAACGTCATCCGCTGCGTGCCAGCTTCCCACCGTTTGCCGGTTTCCGCGAAGTGGAAAGCAGCAGCTATTACGGTAAGGGCTATCAGGATGTTGAACACCGTAAGCCATCCATCCGTAATGCAAAACGCCTGCTCGGCTGGACACCAACTGTGGAAATGAACACCACGATTGATAACACACTCGACTTCTTCCTGCGTACCGTTGAGCTTCAGGACGACAAGGAATGAAGAAAGTTGGTCTGCGTGTTGATGTAGATACCTGGCGCGGGACAAAACTTGGCGTCCCCGCGCTCCTGGATCTGTTCAATAAACATGATCTTCAGGCGTCGTTTTTCTTTAGTGTCGGACCCGACAACATGGGACGCCATTTATGGCGTCTGATGAAACCGCGCTTTCTGTGGAAAATGCTGCGCTCACGCGCAGCATCACTTTATGGCTGGGACATTCTGTTAGCCGGAACGGCCTGGCCAGGAAAGCGGATCGGGGCAGGGATGAGCGATATCATTCGCTCAACCGCCGATCGCCATGAGGTCGGTCTACATGCCTGGGATCATTTTGCCTGGCAAACCTGGGCCGGCGTCTGGAAAGAGCCGCAGCTCATTCAGCAGATAGCCATGGGCCGCGACGCGCTGGAGGCGATAACCGGTCAGCCAGTGACCTGCTCAGCAGTGGCTGGCTGGCGGGCAGATGGTCGGGTTATTCAGGCTAAAGAAACCTTTGGCTTTCAGTACAACAGCGACTGCCGCGGGACGGCGCCCTTTCGACCGCAGTTAAGAAACGGCGAACTGGGTACGGTCCAGATCCCCGTCACGTTACCGACATGGGATGAAGTGGTCGGACCCACGCTCAGTGCCGAGCGTTTCAACGATTATATTCTGGAAAAAATCCAGGCTGATCAGGGCACGCCGGTTTATACCATTCATGCCGAAGTGGAAGGTATTAGTCAGCTTGATGCTTTTGATACGTTGTTGCAGCGTGCCCGTGCGCAAGGAATACAGTTTTGCCCACTGAGCGAACTCTTACCTGAAAACCTTGATACTTTACCGGTGGGTAAGGTTGTTCGTGGTCATATCGCTGGCCGGGAAGGCTGGTTGGGTTGTGAGAATTTAACAAGGTAAGCACCATGACTGCCACCAAAAAGACCCTTTTACTGGTTTCACTTTTTATCCTCTATTATTTAGTTCCTCTGGAGTTCCGTAACCTTTGGCAGCCTGATGAATCACGCTATGCCGAGATCAGCCGTGAAATGCTGCAAAACGGTAACTGGATTACGCCCCACTTCTTTGGTCTACGTTATTTTGAAAAACCTATAGCGGGTTACTGGATCAATACCGTGGGTCAGGCCATTTTTGGTCACAATAACTTTGCGGTCAGGATTGGTTCCGTCTTTTCTGTGCTGATGAGCGCGGTATTAATTTACTGGCTGGGATGCCGTATTTTTGTCCAGCGTAGCGTTGCTTTAACGGGCAGCGTCATCTTTTTAACGTCCCTGCTGGTTTACAGCATTGGCAGCTATGCTGTGCTGGACCCGATGCTGACGCTGTGGATGGTGGCTGCCATGTGCAGCTACTGGTTTGCCACTGAGGCGCAAAACACCCGGCAACGTATCGTACGTTACCTGTTGTTGGGGCTGGCCTGCGGCATGGGTTTTATGACCAAAGGTTTTCTGGCGCTGGCCGTGCCGGTACTGGCTATCCTGCCGTGGGCCGTCTGGAATCAGCGTTTCCGCGAACTGATTATCTATGGCCCCCTTGCCATAATCAGTGCGGCGTTAATCAGCGCGCCCTGGGCGATAGCCATTCAGCAACAGCAGCCTGATTTCTGGCATTACTTCTTTTGGGTTGAGCATATTCAGCGGTTTGCCGAAGATAATGCGCAGCACAAAGCCCCTTTCTGGTATTACCTGCCTGTTCTGGTTGCCGGCTCACTGCCCTGGCTGGCGCTGCTGCCGGGGGCATTGCGGTCGGGCTGGCGTGAACGTAAGCAGTCCCCGGGTGCAGTTTATCTTCTGAGTTGGGTTGTTATTCCTCTGGTGTTTTTCAGTATTGCAAAAGGCAAACTGCCAACGTATATCTTGCCCTGCTTTGCGCCACTGGCCTTGCTGATGGCTGAGTATGCCTGGCAAAAGGCCCGCAATCACACGCGCGTGTTTAAAGTCAACGCGTGGATCAATGTCCTCTTTGGTAGCGTCTGCGTCGTGGCGTTGTTAGTGGTCTTTGCGCCCTGGGGATTAAGCCATCGACCTCTTTATGGTTCACACCAACTGCTGGCATTGACGATGGCCGTGCTGTCCTTTGCCGGCTGGGCCATCGTGGGCGTTTTCAGCCTGAAATCGCCACAACATCGTTGGCTGGCCGCGGCACTGTGTCCTTTAACGTTGGCGCTGTGTGTCGGCTCGGCCATCCCTGAAGGGGTTGAAAACACCAAGCAGCCGCAGGTGTTTATTCGCAGTATTGAAAGCAGCCTTGCTAACAGCCGCTATATCTTAAGTGATAATTCGGGTGTGTCATCGGCGATTGCCTGGACAATGAAACGCAGCGATATCATTGCATACAGTGAAAAAGGCGAACTGCAATATGGCTTAAGCTTCCCTGACGCACGATCAGCCTATGTCAGCAGCGAAGATTTCCCCCAGTGGCTTCAGGCGCACCGTAAACAGGGCAATGTCTCGCTTATTATGATGCTGGATCGAGGAGAAGCTACACCAACAGATTTGCCGCCAGCGGATGCCGTTTATCGCAACGGTCGGATGCTTCTGTTGCAATATAACGCGGCGGAGTAGCCGTGAGCCTGTTGTTGGTCTTACTGACCAGCCTGCTGACCTGCGCGGGTCAGCTCTGCCAAAAGCAGGCGGCGCGTCAAACAAACCGGGCTAAACTCACCGGCTGGCTGATTGCCAGCCTGGCGATGTTGGGCCTGGGGATGATCGTCTGGTTGTTGGTGCTGCAGCGTTTACCGGTAAGCCTGGCGTACCCGATGCTGAGTATCAACTTCATCTTAGTAGCGCTGGCTGCACGCTTTATCTGGCATGAAAAAATGACCCGCTGGCAATGGGCTGGCACCGTCCTGATTGTCGCGGGCGTCGCTATCATAGGGAGTTATGCATGACGGGCTATCTGCTGGCAATGTGTAGCGTTTTACTGGTGACGGCTGCTCAGTTGATGCTGCGCTGGGCAATGCACCAGTTGCCCGCGTTGTCTCTGCTAATGACGCACTATTCCCTTCACTGGCTACCGCTGCTGGTATTGTGCGGCGGATTAACGGCTTATGCCTGCTCAATGGTGTGCTGGTTTTTAGCATTACGCCATCTACCGCTGAGTCGGGCTTATCCGCTGCTAAGCATCAGTTACGTACTGGTATGGCTCCTGGCTATCAGCCTTCCGCTGTTCGCTGAGCCATTCCATGCAGGCGCGATGGCGGGCGTGTTTCTGATATTGGCCGGATTACTCTGTATGTGCGTTAAACCTGGAAAAACAGCCTGAGTACCGCTCTGTCTCTCGGCAGATAAATCAGCCTTGCTGTTGGCTAATGGCAGGGCGCTTTTGCTGGACATTAGGCAGCGAGAGGGCGGGAGCAAAGCGACGCTTTGGCCGCGCAGTCAGCATATTCGGATGGAGAAGGGCGCTTTCGCCTGAATGATACGGAGAAGGGATTGATCTTCTTTGTTCAACGGGAATCAGACGGGCTGGACAGTCATGCTGACTGTAGATGCGTCAGGAAGGTAAACGCCGGCATAAAGCCGGCGTTTGTTTTAGCAAGGATCAGAAAGTCTCCCAGTTACCTTCTGCCGTGCTGGGCTGACGTGGAGAGATCAGCGTCTTAGGTGCAGACTTCGGTGCGCTGTGGCTGATGGCCAAACCACTTCTGTTCGCAGGCACACGGAAGACAGCGACGGTTTTCTCCAGCTCTTCCGCCTGAGATTCCAGCGAGCTGGCGGCGGCTGAAGACTCTTCAACCAGCGCGGCGTTTTGCTGCGTTGTCGTATCCATCTCCGTCATGGCCTGAGCTATTTGCGATATTCCGCGGTTTTGCTCATCGGAGGCTGCAGCGATTTCACTCATGATGTCCTTCACCTGGGTCACAGACAGTACAATCTCATCCATTGTGCTTCCCGCCTGATCGACCAGCGTTGAGCCTTCATTAACGCGGTTCAGCGAATCACGAATCAGTGTTTCGATTTCCTTCGCCGCAACGGAACTGCGCTGAGCAAGGTTTCTGACTTCGCCTGCCACGACCGCAAAACCACGGCCCTGTTCACCGGCTCGTGCCGCTTCAACAGCCGCGTTGAGTGCCAGAATATTCGTCTGGAAGGAGATCCCATTGATGACGCTGATGATTTCACCAATTTTACCCGAACTGGTCGTAATACCTTGCATGGTGGTGACAACGTTACGGATGATGTCACCGCCTCGCCCAGCGTTCACAGACGCTTCCGTTGCCAGTTGGCTGGCGTGGTGGGCGTTCTCGGCATTTTGCTTCACGGTTGAGGTTAACTCTTCCATGCTGGCCGCAGTTTGCACCACGGCAGCAGACTGCTGTTCAGTGCGCGATGACAAATCCATATTACCGGCGGCGATCTCAGAGGAAGCGCGTGCCACGCTGTTCACACCGTCGCGCACGTTGGTGATGATGTTTTGCAGGCTCTCATTCATCACACTGACGGCCTGCATTAACTGCCCGAGTTCATCACGACGCGTGGTTGAAAGCGTAGCAGTGAGATCGCCTTCAGAGATACGTTGGGCGACGCTCAAGGTTTCTTTTAGCGGAACAGTAATTGAGACGGTGATGCGCCAGGCCACTAACAAGCTAAGCAGAACACAAATAGCCGCAACGATTGCGATCTGGCTTTCAGCGCTACGTAATGCGTCAGCGGATTCAGACGCCTGATAGTTAAAGAGTCCAGCCACATATCCATTCAGCTTTTCTGCTGTAGCACTGAGCTCCGTCGATGCCGTTGATTCCTTACCCATGGCGGCAATGTAATCCACGAAAGCCTGTTTAAGTTTCGCTAAATCCGTTTTTTGCGTATTCAACACCGCCTGGATTTCGGGGACAGAAAGCGCTAACAACTGAGCACGTATCTGTTCGACAGAGGTAATGTTGCCATAAATTTCGGTCTTGCTGGACTCACTGGGTTTATCAATAAAGCGTTCTACATCACCCGCAATTTCCTTGAGGAGTGAGGACAACCGCAATACCTGTAGCATCGCTTCGGGCTGAGCGGAAAGATTCAGCCCATCAAGGCTTTGTCCAAGAGAGAGGAGATCATTATCCTGAATCAACGTAGCCGCCGCTGAGGAGCTTTTCGCCGCACTGTAAAATGCCTGCCGCAGCGTCTGATAGTTTTGTATAGCGGTGCCTAATACACTGAGTTGTTCTTTGCCTTCGGTGTTCCAGTCAAATTTTTTCAGCTTATCAAAGTGGGTGCTTAACTGGTTGAGTGCACTGGCGTTAACCTGAGCATATTGATCATCTTTAGTATATTGATACAGCAGACGGTTCGTGCGTGCCTTGCTGAGAGCATTGACCATATCAACAGTAATATCCTGCTTTGCTGCATTCTCTTTGATGCTTTGAAAGCCTTTAAACGCTAAGAGAGCAATAGCCAGAGTGGCAACAATCAGCACACAAAAACTCAACCCCAGCTTTTTACCCATTTTCATATCGGAAAACGTACGCGTAATAGACATAATTTCACCCTGATAGGCCGATACAGAATTATTATTTTGCAGTCTGTATTTACACCACACTGCTTAATAAAACTTATCGACTGTCACAATGAAAACTTTAAAGACATTTTGAAATATAAATTCACAATTGTGACATGAATGCATTTATGTGGATTTTTATGGCTATTTCAGGCTTTGGTGTTAATAGTAAGGGCCAGGATAGTTAGGGAGCGAATAATTTATGGCGAATTTTTGCTGACATACTTTTACATTTATGGCCAATGTAAGCATAAATATTTAATATGATCTTAAGCGGAAGCCAAACTAATAATTTTATTAATATCAATAACATACATATAAATCCGTGCTCCATCAGTAAATTAACAGCTTAAAGCCTTAATAATCACTGGTGAAACCGAATCATTCACAAAAGATACGTTAACTTCTCTTAACATGTGTTAGCTGTTATGTAGCATTCTGGTTATAATTTGTATTAGTTAATTACAGAGATTAAATAATATTTCACCGACACTCCATCTATGAGAGGGACGTTTAATCTGATTAATCTTTTTCAACTATTTGGAAACAGGCTAACCAAACATGCAATATATGACCTTTCTTCTTGCTGCGTTAATTTTTTGCGGCTCTGCTGCTGCTGCCCCGTCGGCGTCAGAACCCGTTTCGCAACTCTCGCGTGCGCTTCATGAGAGAATGTTATTAATGAAGGATGTCGCCGCCTTCAAAAAAACCCACAATAAGCCGATTGAAGACCTGGCGCGAGAGCAGGATGTACTGGCAGAAGCCAAGGAGAAATCGGCACAAGCCGGGCTTGATCCGCAGTCCGTGACGGTGTTTTTTCAGGGTTTAATGGATGCCAGCAAAGCGATTCAGTATCGCTATCTGGCTGACTGGTTGGGCGCACCTCATTCCGTGCCGCCCGCAAAAGATCTGGCAGACCTGAGGAAGCAAATTAACCTGTTAGACGGACAAATTTTGCAAGCCATCAATCAGCAACTGTCACAGGGTGGTTTCACAAAAGATGAGCTGACCCATCTGCATCAGCAACTCAACGTCCAGCATCTGACGGATAACGATATCAACCACGTTTTACAGGGGCTTGAGCAAATCAAACTCAAAGGCTAACGCGTCGCAACGGGCCGACAAGCACGTTGAATACTTATGAACGCCTTCTCATACTTTTCGCAATGCCATCGTTAACACGCTATCCGCCCGTTAAGGCGGATAGCGTAAAATGTCGCCCGGTTAATTAGCCTGGCGGCTCTTATCACTTATTGTCCTAAATCGTAAATAGCGCGCCTTATCATGCTCAGCCTGTCGGGCGAGATAACGTACCCGGAAAATATCGTGCCGCGTGATCACCCCAACCACCTTGCCAGATTGTGGCACCGTCACGACGACAATACCGATTTCCTGATCTGCAATCTGACTGCACACCGTATCCGGGCAGGTACTGACAGGTTTTTCATCTTCCACCAGATCTTGCCAACGACTGTCTGGTGACTTGTTCTGCCTTTGCCAGTGAGTCCTGTCTTTACGCGACACTACAGATAAAAACACGACCACCGGGTAATGATGATGTGCATGGCGATCTGACATCCGTTCAATGACCTCACTCAGCGTGAGCGATGCATCCAACGTCGCGGGCGACGTTGACATAATTTGCCGGGCTTTTGTGGTTTCTGGCGTATCGGTCGTATATTCCTGCTCTATTTGCGTGCGATGACACCGATGATAAGACGGTGCGGCCAGAATATGCAGCGCGTTGGCATTTCCCGACATCGGGTTTTCAGCAAATGAAAACTGTTTGTACCAGAACACATTCGTCATCAGTGCAATGAGCTTAAGCAAGGCAATGGCACCGAAAGCATTACCCGCGCCTGGCAGCAATCCCCTTAAAGTCAGTATAATGACGCGTTTCGTTACAGTGTGGTCGGCTAATTTGAGCCTGGCAGGTAAATCGACAGCGAGCTCCTGCATAATGTCTTCCTAAGCAAGGTAAAGGCGGGGAATTTACATCGCATCGCGACCTGGATTTAATGACAAAAGGTTATTGCATGTCACAGCCGAAGATGAAAGATGCTGATTACGCTTTACTGGCAAACTTTCGCGCGACGTTACGCACGTTTATCGCGTTTAGTGAAAGTCAGGCTCGCAGCGTTGGGTTAACACCACAGCAGCATCAGGCACTGCTGACCATTCGCGGTTCAGGAGCGGCAACCGCGACGGTGGGGTACGTTGCCGAGCGGCTGATTTTAAAACCGCACAGCGCATCAGGACTGATTAGTCGGCTGGAGGAAGCGGGGTTGATTACCCGCGAAGCGGATGCCGCCGATCAACGTAGGATGGCCCTAAAATTAACGCCTCAGGCAGAAGGCTTGCTTGAGGCGCTGTCTCTGGCGCATATAGAAGAGTTGAAAACCTTAAAGCCCTTGCTGGTGAATCTGGTCGATGATTTTGGTGGCTAAAACAGCGTTAAACGTGGCGGCAGAATAGCGGCGTGTTTCACCGTAAACAGTCGATATATTTCTGTGCAGATTGCATCACGACCTGTTTCGCATTGGGCGCAATGTCGCGTCCTTCAAACGCACTGTAAAGCCGTTCGAAATCATAGGACTCAAGGCGGGCGGCGATGTCGCTGATTTTAGCCGCCGGCAAAGGGAGCATATTGGGGTAACTCCACATGAAGGAGACGGCGTTCGCGCCAGCCGTGACCTGCACGACATCGCCTGACAGTAATACGCCATCGTCTTTCGCCCAGTGCAGCACCGTGCCACCGTCGAAATGCCCTCCTAAACGTAACAGTGTCACTTCAGGCATGATTTCTTTGGCCTCGCCCTCCCATAACCGCAGGTACGGACTGTCGCGCATAATCCACTCGCTATCGCTGGCGTGCAGATAAATCGGCGCATCAAAAGCCGCCGCCCAGTCTTGCATCGTGCTGTAGTAATGAGGATGAGAAATAGCGATCGCACTAAGGCCGCCAAGGGCGCGAACAATATCAATCGTCGCATCATCAAGGTTAGGTATGCAGTCCCAGAGGACGTTGCCCTGTGTGCCTTTCACTAAAAAAGCGCGCTGATCGATGGCAAATCCTGGCACCGTTTTCAGGCTCAACAAGGCTTTTTCATGCTGATACCATTTATTGCTGTGGCCTGCGTGCAGTGCCTCAGGTGAAATCCATTGTTGCCCCTGTTTAGGGACATACTGACGTTCATCTTCACAAATTTTACAGTGCGCGATCTGAACATCCAGCTGTTGATAAGACGTGCCGCATGTGAGGCAAATTTTAATCATCACGGTCGCTCCCGTTAACCATTCAGATTAATTTTAGCGTTTTTACCCGGTGCAGGTTTCAATTTGTGCGAGGACAGACGTCTAAAAACATGCCGGGCTGTATATCAAAAAGTCGCTGCCGTTCAGACTAAACCGTCCCACTTCACGCATTCCAAGGCGCTGGTGAGCCTGAATGGAATGATAATTGTCAGCCTGAATAAACAGAACGGGGGCTTTATTACCGTAATATCGGCACATTTCATCGTACAAACCCGTCAGTAAGCCCTGACCACGGGCGGCCGTGCTGATGCAGACCGGGCCGTAAATCCAGCACTGCTGCGCGGGCGGCCAGGCACGAAGCATCGCGTTCACGATCTCCGGACCTTGCTGGAACGATGTGGTGCTAAATAACACGCCGTCGATCCCAGCGGCGGATTGCGCGACCACCACAAAGGCCCCCGGATGATTCAACATCCCGGCAACCTTTTCGCCAGGAAAATCCCCGTTCAGCGTTCCGCCATTCCCCGCTGAGTTTTCCTGAAGCAGGGCAGTGATGCCTGCCAGGTCCTGCGACGTTGCTTGCCTGATGACATATTTATCCGAACTGACCATGCTCTCCCCCTCCTGAACCGGTGTTGCGGTGGCGCGTTATCACGCCCACCTCTTCGATGTGTTCCCTACTGTATCCCCCGTCGCCCGCAGCCATTTTAACCATGTCGCTTTTACTGCCGACAGCAGGCAATGGCGGCACGCTGGATTGGCGATATGTGATTTTGCAGGATGTACCTGTGGAGGCGGAATATAAAGCCAGCTAACACATTCTCATAAAAAACCTGCTTCTAATCGCATAGAATACGCATACGCTTCCCCAGGTTTTCGGGGATGATTTTAGCCATCAAAAAGAGGAAGAATGATGTCTGATAAACCGTTGAAAATCGTCACGCTGCTGGGAAGCCTGAGAAAAGGCTCGTACAACGCAATGATTGCACAGGCGCTACCGCAACTGGCCCCACAGGGCGTGCTGATTGAGGCGCTTCCATCCATTCGTGATATTCCACTTTACGACGCCGATATTCAGCAAGAAGAAGGATTTCCTGCCCCTGTTGAAAAGATCGCTGAACAGATTCGTCTGGCAGATGGCGTGATTATCGTCACACCGGAGTACAACTATTCTGTCCCGGGCGGATTGAAAAATGCGATCGACTGGTTATCCCGCGTTCCCAATCAGCCGCTCGCGGGAAAACCGGTGGCGATTCAGACCAGCTCCATGGGCGCGATCGGTGGCGCGCGTTGCCAGTATCACCTGCGTCAAATTCTGGTGTTTCTTGACGCCATGGTACTGAACAAACCGGAATTTATGGGTGGTGTCATTCAGAATAAAGTTGATGAACAGGCGGGTAAGGTGATTGAGCAGGGCACGCTTGAGCATCTGGCCAGGCAATTAGCGGCATTCAGTGATTTTATCCGCAAAGTTAATTAGCCTGGTTTCACCGCAGGCGGTCTGAAAAAAACCACGCTTAAAAAAAGCGTGGTTTTTAAATTGAGGATTAGCGCAGTAAAGACAGCATGGTCTGTGGAACCTGATTGGCCTGTGCCAGTACAGATGAACCCGCCTGCTGCAGGATCTGCGCACGTGACATATTTGATACCTCGGTCGCATAGTCCGCGTCCTGAATACGGCTACGTGCAGCAGTCAGGTTAGTCACGGTATTATTCAGGTTGCTGATTGTAGATTCAAAGCGGTTTTGAGACGCACCCAACAGGCTACGTTGGCTGTCGACGGCCTTGATCGCTTTATCGATATCCGCCAACGGTGTGCTGCCAGAAGCGCTACCGCCGCTACCGCCAGTGACTGCACCTTTCAGCACGTCGAAGCCGATAGCCGCGGTGCTGCGGGCTGTACCATTAACCGTCTGCCCGGTTGTCACACTGGTGTTCTGCACAGTACCTGAAGAGGCGTTACCCGCTGCAGCCAAATCGAAGCTGTCACTTGAGCTAATGGTGATACCGATAGTCTGTCCATCCTGAGAACCGACCTGGAAATTATAAGTGCTGCTGCCAGAACCCGTGTTCAACACTTTAATGCCGTTGAAATCCGTCTGTTTCGTGTCACGGTCAATTTCCTGCATACGCTGGTTAACTTCGGCCTGGATAGAGTCGATATCAGAGGCTGAGTTAGAGCTGTTCTGCGCCTGAACAGTCAGGTCGCGGACGCGCTGCAGGTTGTTGTTTATTTCATCCAGCGCGCCTTCAGCCGTCTGAGACAACGAAATCCCATCATTGGCGTTACGCGCCGCAACCGTCAGACCGTTGATATTTGACGTAAAGCGGTTAGCAATGGCTTCGCCAGCGGCATCATCTTTGGCACTGTTGATGCGCAGACCCGATGACAGGCGCTCAATCGCCGTACCGAGAGATGACTGAGACTTATTCAGGTTATTTTGAGTAATTAACGACAGGACGTTAGTGTTGATGACTGACATGGTAAATTCCTTCTTATGAGAACGTATTATTTACGCATTATTATTATCGAACCCTTCCTGCTAAACTTTAATAAAAAACAGCCAGATAAGATTAATTATTGAATAAGTATTTTGTTGTAAAACCTCAGTTGTAAATATAAGAATTACCCGGAAAGAAATGATTATAACCCCACACAAAACCCAACCAAAAAACCAACTTCCTTAAGGTTAAAAACGTTTTGTTACAGCGTGAGGCTTTAAAAAGCACAGATGATTAAAGGCTTTACTCAGTTTTCCACAAAGCGTTTATCTGCGACCTTTTCTCTAAAAGATGCTTTCATTAGAGAAACTGCATTAAATATTTAAAAATATACTGGGTAAGATATATCATTAACGGAATATAAAAACCAATACTCACGTTAATGAGGTTTGTACAGGCGCAAGGTTAAAGCAGTGGCGTTGACGATACCGCGCGGCATAAAAAATTCTGCATTAGTTTTTGGCTTATGACAAAGGCGATGTGTCTTGTCAGCGTGCGAGCACTCGCCTAATGGATATTGGCGCGGCAATGCGACGAGGTTCTGGATAAAGAGTTACGCCAAATTCATGGCTTATGGATGCGATAAAAAAGTGCTATTGAGGGAGTAACCAAATACCAGAGAAAACCAGGGCCTTATAATGGATAAATGCTGATGGCGCAGGAGCACCATCAGCATGAGAGGCAGGATGTTCAGCCTTGTGGCAAAACGGCGTGAGGCAGGCGTTACATCTTCGCGAACTGGGCAGACAGATAATCACCCGTCTGCGTCATTGAAGAGACCAGCGTGCTCAGATTGGTAAATTCCGTTTTGTACTGTGCCATCACCGCAGTGATTTGATCGTTGACGGTATTGTACTGATCGGACAACTGTTTTAACGAGGTGTTAATCCCCGTGGTCGCATTTGATACTGTGCCGTTACTTGCCAGCATGTCATTCAGTTTATTGGTCACCTGAGTGGCGAAACCTGTTGTTTTTCCATCCCCCGTCAAAAAGCTTAAAACATCTGCGGGTTGGTTGGTTAAGGCGGCATTCAGCTTCGTACTGTCTACCGTCAGATCACCTTTATCGTCCTGCGTTATTCCGAGCTGAGAAAGTACCTGAATATTTCCTGTACCCTGAGGATCGGAAAATTGACTGCGCAGACTGGTCTGGATATTCATTAATGTATTATCCCCCAGCAAATCGCCATTATCTGTACTCTGCGCCTGTCCTGCCTGAACCGGGGTATAGTTTGTCTGGTCTGCGATGGTTTTCTGCAGCGAATTATACGCATCAACATACGACTGAACGGCTGTCGCCATTGGCGAGGTATCTGTAGCAATGGATAAGGTTTCAGGCGATCCGCTGTTAACTTTATTAAGATTCAGCGTTACGCCCTCCGGCGCATCCGTCACGATGTTGCTGCTGCGCGTGATAGATAATCCGTTAACCTTCAATTGAGCATCCTCAGCGGCAACCTGCTGTGTCATACCGTTATTACTCCCGCCCTGGCTATAGTTAATGTATTGCGACAATGTGGCATCATTTGTACTTACGGTCATGGCATTCGCCGTGCCGCTATCGCGCGCCGTCAGGGATAAATAGTAGGTATTGTCATTGGCCATAATCACACTGGCATTGACGCTACCTTGTTGCTTGTTAATCGCATCACGGATATCAGACAAGCTGGTCTGATTCTGATTTAACGTCACGGTTAATGGCGATTTCTGTCCAGGCTGGCTGATCGTAATCGTGCGTGATGCCATGCTGCTGTCGCCCAGATCGGTCGTTTCGTCGCTTGCCGATTTGGAGAGCAGGGACTGCGACGCCGCTAACTGGTCAACTTCAACAGAATAATTTCCAGCTGCAGCACCGCTGGCAAGCGTAGCCGTAAAGGCCGAATTCGAGCTGGTCACTTTTGTTGTCGCAATGCTGGAGGCATTTTCCAGCGCAGAGGCTGCGGTCTGCAATTTCGACATTGAACTTTGTACCACGCCCCAGGCCGTCAGTTGCGCATTATAAGACGCTTGCTGATTGGTAATGGGTGTCAGTTGCGCCTGTTCGGCTGACTGTATGTTGTCATATAAGGTATTGAGGTCGAGGTTAGTACCAGCGCCAAGTGTGCTTATGCTTGCCATATTCTTGTCCTGATGAAGTGACACCAGTGATTAAAATACAATGCATTAATTAGGTGTTTTTCTGATTTTAACGGTTGTTGCAAATCGGTTTATGGTCATTACGCGACTATCAATTTTTTGTTAAGCCGGTAAATATATGTTAACAGAATAACAAATTGTAATTATTAGGTGGTAGTATTTGCCGTATTTCCTGACGCCGTTATTCTCTCGTGTAAAACACCGTGATTATTAATCAACAGGTTATAGTCACGCCGCGCAACTTAAGTAAAATTCAGGCCAGCTAATCTCTAACGCAAGGTTATAAAGCATCCTTATAAGTTCCTGATCATCATTTCTGCCGCACGGATGCTAAACAGCCTAGTGATACTTAATACAAATTGCCTATCACCTTAAAATTATCATCAATTAATCAATGAGATTACGTAGGGTTATCGCATCTTTCTTAATGCTTTTATTAAGTGCGACGTGTTCATCACTGCATAAAATATTTTATGAGCCCGAAACCTTACATTTGTTACATGGATTTACAGCTCATATCGAAAGGCTAACAAAGCGCTGTATCAGGGGGCAGTTTGGTCATCAAAAGCCTTATGCCCGTCAGGTTTGCGAGAAGTAGTCAAAATTGCTACTAATTGCCGTAGCTGCGCGTAGGCCAGTAGGAACGCTGCCACTTTAAAGTGACAGCCCTGCACAAACTGTGAAGAGAAGGGTTACAAAAGTAATAAATGGAATGACCTGCCCACTGTATTAGATACAACGATCAGTTAGTAATGTCAGGTTGTTTACCTTCTATTTTTACATGTTTCCAGCTTGCTGCTAAAACTCTCAATAACTCCGTTCTGGGCCGGCTTGGCCGGCTGGATAAGACGCAGTTCCACGCCATGCTCAAAGGCCCATTGATCCCGTGCGAGGCAGGTGAATTCCGGTCCCTGAACGGTTCTTATCTTAGCCGGATAGCCACGAAAGAGCGTGATACTGTCCAGAATACGCGAGACCTGAACGCCTGAAATACCCAAAGCAGCGGTGATCGTCAGACACATATTTGTAAAATTACTAATAAATTCAATTACTTAAATTTACGTTCGCTGGTAAGTGCATCCATGGCAAATTCCATTGACCAGGTCCGGGCGAAGAAGCGGAAGCCGCTCAGGCGCCAGGCCCTTACGATGTCGTCTGCGCTTCACGCCCAGACCGTTAAGGTGGTAAATGCAGTATATCTGGGATGGGATTTTTTCTGACGTGTCAGAGGCAGCCTCTATTTTCAGATAATCGGGGATGAAGAGTGGCAGATGGCACGAGATATGCCATAAGTAGCGAAGCCATGCTATCTGTGATTTTGCCGACTGGCTCGCAACGTCAGCCGTGATTGTCTAGGGCATTTTTATACCGTTCATAAGCGGACAACCGGCAGGAAAAGCAGCCAGCGTTCTCCTAAAACGAACAGGATGTACAGCAAAAACGCCCGCGAGCCGTGGCTGCTTTTTACCAGCCTTATGGGATATAAGCCGCGGGTGATAATTAAAATATACAGCCGCCCTATGCAAACAGAGCAGAACTTCAGAGATGAGAAAAGTGAGCGGCTACGGTCTGGGACTTCGGGCAAGTAAAAGCTGGGGAGAAAAGCGGATATCGATGCTTTGCCTGGTCGCGACACTTTACAGCATCATCATGTGGCTGACAGGGTATTACCCTGAAAGTAAGGGAATAAACAGATGGTTTCAGGCTAATAGTGTGAAGTCGCGGAGGGTATTGTCGTATCTGACATTGAGTGAGAATGTCATCCGGCAGTCACCGGGGAGCCTGTCAGGCATTAACCCCGACAGGGTATATGCCGAGATGGCGAGAACCTATTGAAACATCATCATGGTGTATTGATGATGTTTCTGGGGATCCTTCAGACCGTAAGGGGCTTACTGATTTGGCCGTTCAGGTAAAACCTTACCGATCAGATAGACAACCGCGATAGACAAACCAATCGCTATCAGTCTTTCATGCCAGGTTTCATAGTGAAAGAACCAATAGCAGCACAGCAGGAGAAGCAACCCACCTATGATTGCACCTGACGCTTCTATGAGGCTATACATGATGCGTTTACCTAAGCTCAATTTGGCAGGCCTATTATCTCTCATTAGCATTAACCTCCTTGTCTACCATCTCAATGATCCTTTCAAAGGCAGTGACCTGTCCCCCAGTATTAGATACAACCTTCAGTTAGTAATGTCGGTTGGTTTTTCTTAATGTTTCCCGTTTCGCCAGCTTGCTGCAAATTCAGACGGCGTTTGGTAATTCAGCGATGAATGAGGTCTGGAATGGAATGTACTGACGTTAAGGTTTATGGCTCCGGGGAGGATAATTTATCCGTACGAGCTGTACATGACGCTGCAATTAGTCATTTTTCGCGCCGTACGCCTATTTCTCCGTACCCGAACGGGCCTGCTTATTCGTAGCACCAGCGTCCTGCGTGGGCTGATTCGATTAACATTGCAATGGTAAAGTCAGGAACTTCAGGAACGCTTCGCCGACGGCGGAAAGGATTCAGTATCATCAGCAGTGGCGGCTCGGGTGGATAGTACGTTTCAATAGAGAAATTCTCCCTGCTAACGTTGAATTGCATAAAAAATTCATTCATCAGCGACTGCGCCTCGTCTTTACTGAGATGGAGATCCGCATCCAGATCGGTTTCTGGCCTGAGTTCCTGCGCTGTGAAAACGCCGCGTCCGTTATGACGCTTAACCAGTGCGTAAATTTTCTCATCCAGTTCGTCGATTACCATAGTTTGTCATCCCCCCGTGCTATCCGGTTGTATTCCACAACGCTGTGATAACCAATCTGTGAAACATCAGCAGCCAGAATGACCCAGCCCGGTCCAGGTACCAATCTGCGCCACCATCCGTATTCTGAGAGTTGAAGGCGGATAACCTCCGACAAAGGAAGGGAGCTTTATGCCCCAGGGGAATTTGGCATCACCAAATACGCGCCTTGCAGCTTTTGAAGCATACGACGTTCCGGTAACCGTACCGCCAGGTTTTCTGCGTGTGGCGATGATATTGCGTCCTGAGAGTATGGCCACAATGGCACTGAAATCACGCACACCCAGTTGAAGAGCGACCTGTTCACAGAAAATTATAAAGAACAGTTCACCGGCAGAGAGATTCGGGCGCCCGGCATAGAAATAGGTCTGTCCCAGCTCCTCAGTTGTATCCACTTCCTGCTCCCGTAATCGCAGTTGCAGCTATATTCCTGATGTGAGTCTGAAGATACCGCTGAGAATGATGACTGGCAACCTGACCGTCAGGTATGCATGACCCGCCATCTGCGGGACTGACATCAGTTTCCTTCTGCCTTTTCCTCTTTCTGGTAAACCGGATCGGAGCCCTTTGGCAGAGTCAGGGAAATCTGGTGTTAACAGACGAGGCGCTCACGGAAATATTCCCGCAGCGCCTCAGGATGCTGCAGTTCTGTTTCCATCGGGATGACAGGTTTATTCATCAGCTCTTTCAGGCAACGCCCGAGGCAGCATTTTCAATGAGGTAACAGATGGACGACGTTTACTCGACATTTTTCGCATAAAAAATGACATTACTCGTCCGGATACCCGCCTTCTCTTGACCACCATTATTTCGGGTCAATACAGCCCGTATTACACCTGCATAATCCGTCAGGTCAGGGATTCACCCCATGTTCTCGATGACTTGCTGTACCACGAAAGCGAGCTGGAAATAAGGGAGCATTACACCGATACAGGGGGTTCACTGATCATGTCTTTGCCCTGATGCATCTGCTGGGATGTGTGTTTTGTCCGCGAATCAGAGATCTCCAAGACAAGAAGTTTTTTAGCAAAGGGAAAGCAGACCAATACCGGCGCTTCAGTCACTGATATCAACGACCACACTTAATCTGAAAGAGATCGAAATTCACTGGCGTGAAGTGCTGCGTCTGGCAACCTCGATAAAGCAGGGGACCGTGTATATAGAAAGAGTGATCGATGCCCTGAAACGTAAGGGGCTGAAGCTCAACGAACAACTGCTGTCGCATCTGTCACCATCAGGGTGGGAGCATATCAATCTGACAGGCGATTAGATCTGGAAAGCAACCGTATACCGACTTCCGATAAATTTCGTCGGCTGAGACCAGCTAAAGTCGAAAGGTTAAAAAAAGCCTTAACGTACAATAATTTTCGATATCCAAACTGCCCCCTGTCAGGTATTAATTCCCCTGATCTGGACGCTTATTTTAAAACGCTCGGTTAGAAGTAACGGGATAGAGGTTTTTAATTTTACAGGCGTTTTACCTGCAGCGGTTCAGCGCTACCGCAAAAAGCGTGCGTCAAACCGGAAGGGGATGTCGCGGGCCTGCTTAACAATCGCATTGAACGCGGGATGTTCAGGATTAAGCAGATAGTTTGATTCCACCGGCGAGAGGGCGCTGGGCACGCGTAATGCCACGGAACCACCACTTTGTACCCAGGCATCCCCGAACAGGCGCAATGCAGCAGGCCCTTCCGGTGCAGCCCAGTCGGCGGGTAGCTGATTGATATCAACCCACTCAATCAGTCGATCGGGAACCTCTATACTCAGGAGTGTAAAAGAGTCCAGCACGCTGGCGCTTTGCAGATGGATCAGCGTCTCCAGCATGGTCAGCGAGGCCGTTTCAGAAGCATAAACCATCGACACACCGACGCTGTTCCAGCGACCGCCACCTTCACGCGCACCAAAACCACTCCAGGCCGATCCCAGATAACGCGTCTTAGTCATGCGGTAGAGCTTCACGAATAAACACCGTGTTCGAGTCGGGTAATGAGTTTCAGTACTTCATAAGCCCCGGTTTCAGACGCCACCAGATCGGCCGGTTTTTTATTGCCCAACGCGCGTGCAGGCTCATTGAGCCACTGGCGTGCTTTTTCTTTATCGCCCTCAAACAGCTCAACGGCACGATCCATCACGCGAATAAATCGCACCAGCCGTTCGCTCTGTTCTGCAGTGAAGCGACTCTTTACGCTACGAGTAAATGTCGAGCCGGCGATGCCGGTCATCCGACGCAGCTCTGCCTGAGAGATTTGCGCCCACGTGACAATGCGACTGGCGACCGTACCGTCAAGGCCATCATCGATTTGATCCATCAGCACAACGCCGTCCGCACTGCTCAGACCGGCAAACTGCCACAGGCGATCGGGTTTTGCCGCGGATGCGGGTAATGTGAATTGTTTCATGATCACCTCCATTTGGTTATTTGATTATAGCCAAATGGCGATAGGGTTCAATGCGCCATTTTTTGCGCTGTCATATTTAGAAAATAAACCCGGTTTATTCTTTTTTTGGCGGAGAAAACGGGGAAGGTAAGCAACACATCCTTCGGTTTTGATCTGGCATTCTGTGGTCAATAGCTGACAGAAGAAAGGGACATGCGCAGTAAGAGGGATGAACAGGGGCGATAACAGCCGAAGTCGCCTGTCTGCGTGCGGCTGACGACAAGCAGGTCAGTCAGTTGAACGTCATCATCACAGGTAAGCGGCACTCTGTGCTGTCTCTCGCTGTTTCGCATGACTTTTGCCATGACAGGATAGTCACCGTGACGAAAGATTGTCGGTGACTGTGATATATTGCCGCTCTTAGTAGTGCAGGCGCTGGGTTCAACCGATAGGGACTATCCGTTATGAAACGACACGACATCAACTCTTCAACATTATTTCGCAGTGCGGGATTCGATCCGACGTCTGGGGTGCTGGAACTTGAGTACCGCAACGGTACGTGCCGCCGCTGGCTTGCTGTACCGGCCCATACCTATCAGGGATTCTGTGCAGCCGTCGATCAGGACGCGTTTTTTCGCGAAAGCATCGACAACCGTTTTTTTTCTATGTATCAAAAGAGTGATGCATAGCGATATAAGATGACGGCTCATTTTTTCAGGCATGGCGGTGAAGATAAGCGTCAAACGCCGTCTTTCTCGCTAAGTGGATAGGGCGACGGCGATAAGGTGATTTTGCGGGTCCGTGCGAATTATCTTCCCTTCAAAGCAATCATTGAAACACTCAATGATTGCCTGAAAAGGACCGCTCAGATAACCCACTAATGGGCTACTTACCGCCACTGAATTACATCATTTGCGGTTCGCGAATCGCGTTACCTTTCTCGAAACGTGACAGACGATAAGGTGCGATGTCTGTATAAACGGGATTATTCGTCAGCAACTGTGCGCACAAAAGCCCTGCGCCGGGACCAATGGCGAAGCCATGTCCACTGAAGCCGGAAGCAATAAACATCCCTGGTATTGCACTTACCTCATCAATGACGGGCACTAAATCAGGTGTGGTGTCAATCCAGCCCGCCCAGGCATAATCAACTTTTATCCCATTCAATTCTGGAAATAAACGGGTCAACTCCGCAAGACCATTGCGAATGATGCTGTTATCCGGGTTGGGATCAAGGACACGGATTTTTTCAAACGGTGAACGGCTGTCATGATGCCAGCTTCCAGCCGCTTCAGGGCCCGAAAAGAACGAGCTGTTAAGCCGGACCTTGAGCTTTTTAGCCACTTTACTGCGATACATTGGATAGAACTTTGCAGCATAACGGATGTTTTGCGGTGCCAAATCAATTTGTCCAAGACCGGGCACGGCAACGGTATAACTGCCATCCTCACGGCGGCGAAGGCAAAGGTTAGGTGTACTCAGACATCCTTTCACCACTTCAGGCGCAGCGGTCGTTTTGAACACCGTGCCCAAAATATTCGCTGCAGGGAGTTCAATGCCATATTGTCTGCAAAAACGTGAACTCCATGCTCCACCACAACAGATAACCCGGCTGGCGTTTACCCGCCCGCGTTCTGTCCATACACCTGAGACCCGGCCCGCACTAATGTCCAGTGCGCGCACCGCGCAGTGCTGAAATATGCTGGCACCCAAATTTTGCGCACCGCGAGCGATGGCCGGCGCTGCCTGCGAAGGTTCCGCGCGACCATCAGTAGGTGACCACACGCCGCCTCGCCAGGCCGTTTTATCTCCAATCCGTGCCTGAGCTTCCTGCGCAGATAAGAGATGACTGGTAAAGCCCATTTGCTTCGCTTGCTGACCCCATGTTTCCCAACGCGCCAGATCAGCATCGTTGACTGTGCCATAGAGAATGCCGCTGCGCCTGAAACCAAGATCCATTCCGATTTCGGCACTCAGTTCATCCCAGCGCTGTAGGCTGCGCATCGCCATAGGCAGTTCATACAAGTCACGATTCTGCTGGCGCACCCAGCCCCAGTTCCGGCCAGACTGTTCACCGGCAATAACGCCTTTTTCAAACAGGGCCACTGAAACGCCCTGTTTCGCCAGTTCATAGGCCGTTGACGTACCAATAATGCCACCGCCTATCACAACAACATCGACAGTGGTGGGGAAGACGGAGCTGTCATGGACGCTATCGACCTTGATTCGCATGGGTTAACCTTGTTTCAGATATGATGTCGCGGCGGAATATGCATAATCCACAATACACGGGCTTCTGTGTCGCTATCGTTGAAAATATTATGCGGGAGATGGCTTTTAAACTGAAAACTGTCACCCGCTTCGATTAAGGTTTTCCCCCCCTCTACCTCAAGGGTCAGTTTACCTTCCATTACTACACCTGCTTTTTCACCCGTGCCTGTCAGCATCTCTTCTGAACGTGTGCGCGGAGGAATACTGATATACATAAACTGAATATCGTGTTCGCCTGAGGGCGATAACATCTCTTTAGTTATCCCCAGTTTGCCAACATGAAAGTGCGGCCGCTCATGCCTGCGTCGCACGTAATGCTCTGCGCCCGGCCGCATTACGTCATCTTGTTCAAGGAAGGCTGTCAGTGGCACATCTAAGACCACTCGGAGTTGCTCCAGAACGCGTATCGTAGGGTTAGCCAGATTACGTTCAATCTGGCTAATTGCGCCCGCTGACACATTAGCCTGTTGCGCCAGCTCTTTGATCGTCATGCTACGAGACTTACGAATTAATTTTAAACGTATACCAATGTTAGCCTCTGCTGCACTCAGCTCCTCTGCGTGCATTACCGCTGTTTTCATAACCATGCTCCTTAAGGTTTGTCGCGTCCCTGTGTGAAAGCGCGATCAGGGCATTCCCCATTTAGCTTTAATTTTTTGCAGTGACCCATCTGCTTTCATTGCTGTCAGCGCGTTATTAATATCGGCAAGCAGCTTATCGTTGCCTTTTTTCACACCAAACGCCATGGGCGAAATATGCTCGGGTTTATAATCATCTACAACGTGCATACCTTTAAAAGATCCGGTTTTTTCCTGAACTTTCAAAATAGGATAATCATTCATGCCTGCCGCGATACGACCTAGTGACAAATCGCGCATCATATCTGAAGGGCTATCGTAGACTTTGACTTCTTTAGCAATGCCGCTTTTTATAAGGCTTTGCGTGTAGTCAGTGCCTGTCATAGTACCCACGATTTCGTCCTTAAGATCTTGTTGCGAATGGTAGGTTTTTTTATTGTCATCACGCACGACGAGTCCAGGCCCAAATGCAGTCACCGGCTGAGAAAAGGAGATGCGTTTTTCTCGCTCTGGCGTCGGTGTCATTCCCGCCACGATCATGTCAATTTTGCCTGCAATAACAGACTGAATAAGGGTGGAGAAGGGCACGGCGCTAAAATTAATCTCCAGATGCTGACGCCTGGCCACTTCGGCGGCGACATCGGGCATGAATCCTTCGATTTTTCCCGTTTTTGTATCCAGAAAGGTCGTTGGCGCACTGGATGGCGGGGAGCCCGCCGTCAACAACGCCGCATTAACACTGCAAGTGAAGCCTAATGCGGCAAACAACAAAGCCACACTTACGCACGATCGGTTAGACATGACGCACTCCTGCTTAAAACGGGGACCATTAACTTCAATATAATGAAATTAATTATCCTGCTGTCAATCATTTCTTTTCTAAAAAAAATCCCCCCTCACAAATGAGCATCAAACCCTTTGATTTGCGACTATAAGCGATCTTAAATGAAGGTTGTCGTACAAATAAGTTAATGCTATGACGCCATGAGAGGAAAAGTTTGACAGTATTTAACGGGGGAATATTCATTAAAATGAATTTTTAGCATGCCACCTAACACCGGCTGGAGCGCATAATGGACTGGAGCAGCATTCATGTATATCTCCCTTTTCTCTTGAAAGGGGCTGAAATGACAATCTACATCACACTGTTGTCGTTACTTATCAGTACGCCGCTCGGCCTGATCTTTGCTGCTGCAAAAATGTGCCCTTTTAAAATCATTTCATGGCCTGTCGCTGTCATCATTAACATCACCCGTGCGTTGCCCATGATTGTGGTGCTGTTTTACATCTACTTCGTTTTTCCCGACATTGGTATCACCCTTACCTCTTTTCAGGCCAGCGTGATCGGTATTGCTTTCTGTTTTTCTACCTTCCTCGCAGAGATCTTTCGTTCTGGCATTGAATCCGTGGATCGCGGTCAACTGGAAGCTGCACGTTCTATGGGAATGAGTTTTAGTAAAGCGATGCGGCGGGTCATATTGCCTCAGGCCTTTCATGTTGCACTGCCGCCTTACAGCAACACCCTGGTGATGATGCTTAAAGATTCGGCTCTTGCTTCAACGATCGCGGTAACCGAAATGACACGCCAGGGACAGCTTCTTGCTGCCTCGACCTTTGATAACACAACGGTATATACCCTGGTGGCGTTACTTTACCTGACGTTATGCATGCCATTGCTGGCCTTTACCAAACACCTTGAAAATCGTCAGAAAAGAGGAGCCTGAGATGATTGAAATTATTGATGTTCATAAGCGCTTTGGCTCAGTAGAAGTGCTTAAAGGGGTCAGTTTTCGCGTCGAAGAGGGCGAAGTGGTTTGTCTGGTTGGACCTTCAGGTTCCGGAAAGTCCACGGTGCTGCGCTGTATAAACGGGCTTGAGACGTATGAAAACGGTCAAATTCGCGTTCTCGGTCAGCACGTTGATAATAAGAGCAAAAATATCAATTTGCTCCGACGCCAGATAGGTATGGTTTTTCAGCGCTTTAATCTCTTTCCCCATCGCAATGTGCTTGAGAACGTGATGGAAGGCCCGATTTACGTTAATGGCGAATCACGCAATGCCGCAGAAAAACGCGCGAGAGAATTGCTGGAAAGAGTAGGGCTGGCAGACAAGGTTTCCGCGTGGCCTGCGCAACTTTCAGGTGGTCAGCAGCAGCGTGTGGCCATTGCCCGAACACTGGCGCTACAGCCCAAAGCGATTCTTTTTGACGAACCCACCTCCGCCCTGGACCCCGAACTGGTCGGTGAAGTGTTGCAGGTTATGCGTAATCTGGCACAACAAGGCATGACAATGATCGTTGTCACACACGAGATGCAATTTGCACGAGAGGTCGCGGATCGCGTTTGTTTCCTGCATAGCGGGCAAATTGTGGAACAGGGGCAAGCCGAACAGGTCTTGCTGCGTCCTCAGGAAGCACGCACCCAGGATTTCTTGCGTCGGGTTCTGAGGGACTCCGGCGTGTCGAATATGATGAATGCGTAAACGTCAGAAAAAGCAGTCCTGATTACGTAAAAATAGTTATTACGCGTTGTCAGTGCTGCGTCTTTCTGGCAGCTGCGGGGCCGGGAGAGTAAATGAACATATGACCGGGGGATCGGTGAACCTGTGTTGTGTGCATTCCCACGTTCATTTACCACCAGACCGTTCTGCTTTGCTGCATGGTCCTTTTAAGCCCGAAGCTGAATGCCTTTGATAATGATGTCCTGAACACTCTTCACCGTTTGTTCAAAAAACACCGGATCGCTGAGCGTTTTACCGGTGATCGCCTCAACCTGCACGCCAAAATCTGCGTAATGCTGCGTAGTTGCCCACAGCATAAAAATCAGCTGCATCGGATCGACCGGTGCGATCAGCTCGTCTTTAATCCAGCCGCGAATAACATCCGATTTATCTTCCACCAGCGTTTTCAGGCTGCCACCCAGTTCCTGTTTTAGCAGTGGCGCGCCCTGCACCATCTCCAGACAAAACAATCTCGACGCCTGAGGATGGTCGCGGGATACGCACAGTTTCAGACGGATATATTCGCGTATGGCTTCCAGTGGATGCTGATCGGACTGCAATGCTTTAAGCGGTGCTAACCAGATATCCAGCAGCCCTTTCAGCACCGCAATATATAAATCTTCTTTCGAGGGAAAGTAATAAAACAGATTGGTTTTTGAGACGTCAGCACGTTCCGCAACCTGCTCCAGTCGGGTGCCGTGGAAGCCATACAACGAAAAAAATTCCAGTGCAGCCTGCATGATAGCGCTACGTTTGGCGGCGACCGCCCGCGAGCGGCGCGTCAATGATTTCGACGCTGCCTGAGGGGACTTGCTTTCACCGGCGGCAGATTCCGGGCTTTTTACCAATGGCTTCACAACGTCTCCATGACATAAATATCAAGGTGGAAAGCATAACAAATAGGGATAGGGGCGACTATCGTCATGCACGCCATTTATGAAAGCGGCGAAATAAGATCCCGCTTAACCGACTATTTAATAAATTTGCACCATTTGCGCTCAATCCTGCCTGATTTATGTGCAGTTTTTTTTGAACAAATGGTCTGAAACAGACCAACTGCTCCATAAAAAAATCAAACCCTGATTTAACCTCATGAAAATAAAGATTTTTAAAAACATGGCATCCACTTTGCAATTGTTCTCTCGTCAGGAGATTTCAGCACGGTGCAATCAGGAACCCGCAGGATGCACTTAAGCCGCGCAGATATTTTCGCAAGCCCTTGTTGTGGTCCTTATTATTTTCAATCGAGGTGAGCTATGAAAATCGGTGTCTTTATTCCTATCGGCAACAACGGTTGGCTAATTTCAGAAACTGCGCCGCAGTACAAACCTACCTTCGAACTGAACAAAACCATTGTGCAGAAAGCCGAGCACTATCATTTCGATTTTGCGCTTTCGATGATCAAACTGCGCGGCTTCGGCGGTAAAACTGAATTCTGGGAACACAACATGGAATCGTTCACGTTGATGGCCGGTCTGGCTGCCGTGACCTCCCGCATTCAGCTTTACGCGACTGCCGCTACGTTGGTGATGCCACCGGCAATCGTTGCACGTATGGCTGCCACCATCGATTCCATCTCCAATGGCCGGTTCGGCGTGAACGTCGTCACCGGCTGGCAGAAACCGGAATACGAGCAAATGGGCATGTGGCCAGGCGATGACTATTTCAGCCGCCGCTATGATTACCTGACCGAATATGTCAGCGTGCTGCGCGACTTATGGGGCACGGGCCACTGCACGCTCGACGGTGAATTCTTCAAAATGGACGACTGCCGCGTCAGCCCGCGTCCGCAAAGCCAAATGAAAGTCATCTGCGCCGGGCAAAGCGACGCAGGCATGGCGTTCTCCGCCAAACACGCCGACTTCAACTTCTGTTTCGGCAAAGGCGTCAACACACCCACCGCTTTTGCGCCGACCGCCGCGCGCATGAAAACGGCGGCAGAAGCCGAAAACCGCGACGTCTCCTCTTACGTTTTGTTCATGGTGATTGCCGACGAAACCGACGAAGCCGCCCGCGCCAAATGGGAATTGTACAAAGCCGGAGCCGATGCCGATGCGCTCTCCTGGCTCACCGACCAGAGCAGTAAAGACACCAAATCTGGTGCGGATACCAACGTCCGCCAGATGGCCGATCCGACTTCCGCGGTCAATATCAACATGGGCACGCTGGTCGGTTCTTACGCCAGCGTCGCCAGAATGCTCGATGAAATCGATACGGTTCCCGGCGCAGGCGGCGTGCTGCTGACCTTCGACGATTTCGTCAACGGTATCGAAAACTTTGGTCGTTACATCCAGCCATTAATGAAAACCCGCCAGCACATCGGCATTGAGCAGAAAGAGGTCGCATGATGAACGTTGTTGAGAATCAGACAGTGGTCCGCCGCGCGCCCCAAAATACCGGCAAGGAAACGATCCTCACAGCCCGTCCTGAAGCCATTGCCTTCACGCCGCAACAAACGGCGCTGATTGTGGTGGATATGCAAAATGCCTACGCGACTCAAGGCGGTTATCTTGATCTGGCGGGCTTTGATGTCTCTGCCACTGCGCCAGTGATTGCCAATATCAAAGTGGCGATAGCCGCTGCACGCGCTGCGGGCATCAAAGTGATTTTCTTCCAGAACGGCTGGGACAATCAGTACGTCGAAGCGGGCGGTGCCGGTTCACCGAACTACCATAAATCCAATGCGCTGAAAACGATGCGCAAACGCCCGGAACTGATGGGTAAACTGCTGGCGAAAGGCGACTGGGATTATGACCTGGTCGATGAACTGCAGCCGCAGCCAGGCGATATTGTATTGCCCAAACCGCGCTACAGCGGTTTCTTTAATACGCAGCTCGACAGTCTGCTGCGCAGTTACGGCATTCATCATCTGGTATTTACCGGCATTGCGACCAACGTATGCGTCGAATCCACCCTGCGTGACGGCTTCTTCCTGGAGTATTTCGGTGTTGTGCTGGAAGACGCGACACATCAGGCCGGCCCGGAATTTGCGCAGAAAGCCGCCATTTATAACATCGAAACGTTCTTTGGCTGGGTCTCCAGCGTGGGTAACTTCTGCGACGCGCTAGGTTACAAAACTGAACAAAATGCGGCCTGACCGCTTTATAAAAAGGACGATAAACGATGCCTAAAAGCGCCATTATTCCGGCTGGCAGCGGTGTTCCGCTGGCGCCTTTCGTTCCAGGTACTCTCGCCGATGGCGTGGTGTACGTTTCGGGTACATTGCCTTTTGATAAAGACAATAACGTCGTGCATGTCGGTGATGCCGCCGCGCAAACCCGTCACGTGCTGGAGATCATCAAAAGCGTGATCGAAACCGCAGGCGGCAGCATGGATGACGTCACCATGAACTCGATTTTTATCACCGACTGGGCAAATTACGGCGCGGTGAATCAGGTGTACGCCGAATACTTTCCGGGCGAAAAACCGGCCCGGTTCTGTATTCAGTGCGGCCTGGTGAAACCCGATGCGCTGATCGAAATCGCGTCCATTGCGCATATTGGCCGGTGATCCGTCCGAGTGTCCCCGTCCTCCTGAAGAGGAAACAGCATGTATTACAAGGTACTGGGTAGGAAAAATGCCGATGCAGAAACAGTGGTGCTCTCATCCGGGCTGGGGGGTTCTGGCAGTTTCTGGCAGCCGCAGCTGGCGATGCTCGCGGAGCATTTCCGGGTGGTGGTCTATGACCAGCACGGCACCGGGCACAGTCAGGGTACCGTGCCTGCCGGTTACCGGATGGAGGACATGGCCGACGAACTGGCGAGTATGCTCAATGTGCTGGAGATCAGCCGCTGCCATCTGGTCGGTCATGCTTTAGGCGGCATTATTGGCCTGCATCTTGCACTGCGTTATCCGATGCTGTTGCAAAGTCTGGTGGTGATTAACGGCTGGACGACGCTTAACAGTCAAACGCGTCGCTGCTTTCAAGTCCGGCAGAATTTGCTGCTTAACAGCGGTGTCGATGCCTACGTCCAGGCGCAGCCGCTCTTCCTGTATCCGGGCGACTGGCTGTCTGACCACGAGGCGTTATTGCAGGAAGAGCACACGCACCAGGTCGCGCATTTTCAGGGAATGGAAAACCTGCTGCACCGCCTGCAGGCACTAATGGCGTCTGATCTGACGGCGTCGCTTAAAGAGGTGATCGCGCCGACGCTGGCTTTCAGCTGTAAAGACGATTTGCTGGTGCCGTGGTCGTGTTCGGTCGATCTCGCTTCACGTCTTCCTCATGGGGAGCACCGACACATGTTGTACGGCGGTCATGCAATGAGCGTGACCGACCCCGATACGTTTAACCCGATTTTACTGGATTGGTTACTACGGCACTCATCGCAAGCGTCCGTTACGCCGTCCGGTTACATTTCCACGGAGACATCATGACCGACGCATTAACCGCCAGCGCACTGGCAACCTTATTCACTGAAGCCCGCACCCATAACGGCTGGCTGGATAAACCGGTGACAGGCGAACAGCTGAAAACGATTTACGCACTGGCGCGCATGGGGCCGACGTCGGCGAACTGCAGCCCGGCTCGTATCGTGTTTATTCAGAGTCAGGAAGCCAAAGAAAAACTGGCACCGGCACTTTCCAGCGGCAATCTGAAGAAAACCCTGAGCGCCCCGGTGACAGCGATTATTGCCTGGGACCCGGAATTCTATGCGTTATTGCCTGAGCTGTTTCCTTCTGGTGATGCCCGTTCATGGTTCACCTCCAGCCCGCAGCTGGCCCAGGATACTGCGTTTCGCAACAGCAGTTTACAGGCTGCGTATCTGATTATGGCCTGCCGCGCGATCGGCCTGGATACCGGACCGATGTCCGGTTTCGACAACGCCAAAGTCGATGAAACGTTTCTGGCGCAGGAAGGCTGGAAATCCAATTTTCTGATCAACATCGGTTACGGCGACAGCAGCAAAGTGTATCCGCGCGCGCCGCGCCTTGATTTCGACCGCGCCTGCCGCGTGTTGTAAGCATCATTGATTAATTCTGAGGACCGGACCATGCAATCAACCCTGAACGCCACGCTGCCCGCCATCGATGCGCCTGAAGTTGCAAAACAGGCGGCTGTAGAAAAACAGGAATACCGGGATGCGATGGCGTGCCTCGGTTCCGCTGTCAATATCATCACCACCGACGGCCCTGGCGGACGGGCAGGGTTCACTGCCTCCGCCGTGTGCAGCGTAACCGATGCGCCGCCGACATTGCTGGTCTGCCTGAATCGCTCTGCGTCGGTGCATCAGGCGTTTACCCAAAATCAGGTGTTATGTGTAAACACACTGGCCGATTGTCATGAGTCGCTGTCCGGTTTATTTGGTGGGAAAACGCCGATGGAGCAGCGCTTTGCCGCCGCCGAATGGACAGGTCTTGCCACCGGTTCACCGATCCTCACCAATGCGCTGGTGTCGTTTGACTGCACCATTACGCAGATCACCCGCGTCGGCACCCACGATATTTTGTTTTGTGAAGTCGTTGCACTCCAACGCAACGATGACTGCCACGGACTGGCGTATTTCGATCGACGCTATCATCCGCTGATGCGTCAGACAGCCTGTTAACTCAGTCCTCCCTCAACACAGTAAGGGTCGTGCATGGCAAATACCTGGTTTCCGCAATGGCGTAAAAGAGAAGGCAATCTGGATGGTGCGGTGATCGCGCCGGATGAACGGCTGCCGTTGGGCGCAACGGTGATCATGGGGCTGCAACATACGGTGGCGATGTTTGGTGCCACCGTATTAATGCCATTGCTGATGGGGTTTGACGCCAATATGGCGATCCTGATGTCGGGCATCGGCACGCTACTGTTTTTTCTGGTGGTTGGCGGGCGCGTACCCAGTTACCTCGGTTCCAGTGCGGCGTTTGTCGGGCTGGTGATTGCGGTAACCGGCTACAGCGGTCACGGCGCGAATCCAAATATCGGCGTAGCGCTGGGCGGCATTATTGCCTGTGGCCTGATTTATACGCTGATCGGTTTTGTGGTCATGGCGGTCGGCACGCGCTGGATTGAGCGCCTGATGCCACCAGTGGTGACCGGGGCGGTGGTGATGGCGATTGGTCTGAACCTCGCGCCCATTGCGATTAACAGCGTATCGGCTTCATCGTTTGACAGTTGGATGGCGGTGATGACCGTGCTGTGTATCGGCTCGGTGGCGGTATTTACCCGTGGTCTGGTGCAGCGGCTGTTGCTGCTGCTGGGTCTGGTGGCGGCGTACCTGATTTACATGGCGATTACCAACGGCCTTGGGCTGGGTACACCGGTGAATTTCAGCGCAGTAGCCCAAGCACCCTGGTTTGGCGTACCCACCATTACCACACCGGTATTCAGCACTCACGCGATGCTGATGATTGCCCCGGTGGCGGTAATCCTTGTAGCGGAAAACCTTGGCCATATAAAAGCCGTGGCGGGGATGACCGGTAAAAACCTTGATCCTTATATGGGCCGCGCGTTTATCGGTGACGGCCTGGCGACCTTACTTTCGGCTTCAGCGGGCGGCACCGGCGTGACGACTTACGCTGAAAACATCGGCGTAATGGCCGTTACCAAAATTTACTCCACGCTGATTTTTGTCACCGCAGCGATCATCGCCATTGTCCTGGGCTTCTCACCCAAATTTGGCGCGCTGATCCACACCATTCCCGGCCCGGTGCTTGGCGGCGCGTCGATTGTGGTGTTCGGATTAATCGCCGTGGCGGGCGCCCGCATCTGGGTACAAAACCACGTCGATCTGGGGCTGAACGGCAATCTTATTATGGTGGCGGTCACGCTGGTACTTGGCGCGGGTAATTTTACCCTGACGCTCGGCGGCTTCAGCATGGGCGGTATCGGCACCGCGACTTTCGGCGCGATTTTGCTTAATGCATTTTTGAGCCGTAGCAAAATGGCAAGCGCACAGCCGGAGATAAAGACTGAGGCGGTGGTGAAGGAGTAAGCCTCGAATGGAGAGTTAAGAAGGGCGGGCAGGGAGTGTTTCTGAATGAAGAGCCGGGTGTTTTCGTCACGTCTAAAGCGTGGTGGGAAATGCCCGGTTTTTGCTTTTAGTAGTAGAGCGGCGAAACGCAGGAAGAGCAGTCTGGCGGGATTTCGGAATGGATGGTGCTTGAACTTAACGCAGTCTCTAGCTTTATTTAACGCCTATTATTTGAATTCAGAAGGTTGGTCTTGAGGACATAATTAAAGGAGTAAAGACCATAAAGCAAGAAGGGGCCAATATTTTTTAAACACCATTAATATTTAGTTATGTCTTGTAAGACAAGCCGTTACTGTCAACTTTAAGATGCTTGGAATCATATAAGATAAAAAAATTTATAGAAATAAGTTTTAAATAAAGAAATCTAAATGTATACATCGCGCGCATAAATATTTTGTAAAAAAAACTTTACATAAATTAAACATTTGATACAATTAAGAAACATCCTACATAGATATGGAATTTAAATAAATGAAGGAATTATATTTAAAATTAAAATCTCAAGCAGATGATTTAGGTGATACAGATAAGTTTCTATGTTTAACTAATATACTACGTTCATTGCTTCAGGTAGTATCTATCTCTGCATTAGAAATGTCTAAAAGTGAAACAAATGTTGATGAACTTGATATTGGCGGTTTAGTTGAGAGATTTAAAAGGCCGGCAGACGGTATGCCTGTAGATATAATCGATAAGCTAACCCCCCATTTACGCTCTCATTTTGATCCGAGAATTTTCACTGGTTGGTATGAAAAAGATAATGTAACAGGAAAGTCATTATCGACCATGTTACAAGAGTGGGTGGCATTTAGGAATAAAAAACCAGGGCATGGGGTACTAGACCGCGCTTCAATGTCTGAGTGGAATAGTAAAACTATAAAATTAATTGAAAACTGTCTTGATGTATTTTTATGCGTCATTCCAAAAGTAAACGGCAATGATTTGTTTTTAGATATCCCTTCAGGGAAGTTAAAAATTAACTTTCCATTTCTTTTTAACAATGAAGCAATTGTTATAACTGAAGTGAATCAACGCCAAGGTAACTGGAAGTTACAACTTCAAACTCTGAATTATGAAAGCTCAGCGACTAAAACAGTCTCACTCAGTGAAAATAATATATTTAATAGTTTCAAAGATTCAATCTTTGAAACATATAAAATATTAGAAGTTGAATGCATGGGTAAGGAGTATATAGTTGAGCATAATATACCAATAAGACAAACCGAAACATTTGAAGGAAGGCAAAAAGAGGTTGATCATCTAGTAGAGTGGCTTAATGATAATGATTCAAGGCGTTGTCTAATATATGGAGACGGAGGTTATGGAAAGACAACTTTAGTGCTTGAAGCAATGAATCGCCTTATTGAAGGGGATTTGAAAGTTAATAAAAATTTCCCTCTACTTATCTGCTTTTATACTGCAAAAATGACGCGCTGGACAGAAAATGGGCTGGAGAGATTTAGCACAATACAACCTGTAATGGATGAATGCATTAGAGAAGTAATCAAGTTTTTTGACTCCTCTTTAGAAAGACAATGGTACACTACCAGTGGCACCGCCTTAATTAGTAAAGCCGAGAATTTTTTATTAGAAAAGAAAATATCCCGGAACGATTTACTATTAATAATTGATAACTCTGAAACCCTCAGTGACAGCCCTCAGAAAAACTCTGAACTAGCCGAATTCCTGAAACAAGCAGGAAAAAGAATTGGTAGATTGATAATAACATCAAGAAGACAGGAGAATGTTGAGGTTGAACCAATTTTAGTAGAAGGACTAAATGAATCAGATTCAGTAAAGTTACTTAAAAGACTAGCTGAATTATATGGAGCCACTCCGATAATCCAAGCTGGCGATAGAAAGCTTCTTTCCACTGCCAATAGACTCATGAATAAACCACTTCTGCTTGAATCATTGGTTGTTTATATTTCAAGGAGCAATATTTCAATTGAAGCTGCCATTGAAAATATTTTCAGAAAATCAAATGAAGATTTGCTTGAGTTTTTGTATGAAGATGCTTGGGCTAGACTTAATGATGTTCAGAAAAATATATTTTATATTATCATATCAGTAACAAGCCCACTAAATAGCACAGTAATAAGTCGAGCTTGTCAAATAGTAGAACTTCAGCATTCTACATTTCTTGAAAGCCTAAAAGAAACTCATTTTGCGTCAACGTTAGACTATGGTAGTCACTATGAATTAGAACTTGTTGAGCTAGCAAAAAGGTTTTTCGAAAAAAAATTCTCCGAGCTAAATACCATTCAAAAACGAGATATCATTGAACTATCTAATTCTGTTGATAAATATAGCCAAGAACGAATAAAAATAGAACAAGAATATAAAGAAGATAGAGTTTCTGAGGCCTTTAGAAGTGAGTTTAGTAAAGTCGCAAAAGTTGCTGTAGATAATAATGATTACCCAAAGGCACTTGAATACTATAAATTGGCCATAGAAGATGATCCATTTAACTCTTCATTACATGATCGCTACGCATGGTTTTTATCAAATAAATTGAACAATTTACCAGATGCATTAAGTGCTGCTATTAAAGCAATAGAGTTAAATGAACAAAATTGCGACGCTATAGTCAACGCTGCACTTATATATTATAGATTGGATGATATTCAACGAGGCGATGAATATATAGATAAAGCTGAGTATCACGGCAGACCCAAATCATTTTGTCACCTCCGAAAAGCCATTGCGAGATATCATTTATCTTCAAAAAATATTAGCAATGAAGATAAAGCTCTTGTTTTAAATGATTCTGAAAAACATTTGAGATTAGCTGAGAAAAATTATTCCCCGGGGATCTCTTATTCAATAAAAACAAAAAAATCCATGGAAAAAATAAAAGAATTGATAATAAAAAGGAGAGTTTTATTGAAGAGGTGATAAAACTGAGAACATTTGAATCTGGATCCCGTCTTTAGCGGGAGGTTGGGATCCGGTCAGATTCCATCATGCGGCCAGACAACTCACCATATAAAAATCAGGAGTTCATGACTGCCTCCATCCAAAATTGCTTTTCGCAAACTGGAATCTTTCCACTAGAGAAGCTCAGGAGCTGTTTGTTTAAATTGCTATTAGCCGCAGGACTGCCTGATTGGCCAGCCGTTAGTGGTCAATTGGTATATGATAAAGTCTTTCATCAATAAAGAAGCGGGTGTACTAGGCTTTAAACCGTTGAGAGGTCAGCATCGCCAGTACCTAATAAATACTCTGCTAGTAATGCTTAGTCCACTATTATACAAAAGAGGTGAGACAAGAAAGGGCTTTAAACGGGCTGAGTAAGTGAGTAAACGGATATCTTATTAAACATAAATAGCATTCCTCATCCTAGATCCCAATCAAATCATTAAATAACATAAATAAGAAATCAATCACCGCTTTAATCTCTGCCCCATAAGACGCGGCCTTAACGAACAGTGCACCTGCATCACGAGCAGGGACGCTAGCCACCTGATGAATCATTACCGCCTGTTTCTGGTCATCCGGCAGTCTGACAATTTTCAGGTTGAGTGCGACCAGCTGCACCTTGAAATCCGTCCATAAATCAAAAAAACGAGCCTTGCCAGTGTGTATTCGAAGTGTATACTTTTAACTCACACTCTGGAGGTGCGCATGAAATACAGAACTAACGTAACCATCGATAAAGAAGCCTATGAGGTTTTTTCATCTGCTGGCTTAAATCTCTCTGGAATGGTTAACGAACTTGTCATCAATGAGGCCCGCAGAATCCGAGCGGAACGCTGGAAAGAAGAAAACCGTGAAAGCATGAAAGCTTTCTCTGACTTTGTGGGAGAAGAGGGCTCGCTTTCTGATATGTACAGGAACTGGTAACGATGCAATATGACGTTTACCCGCACATAAACGGAACAAAATACCCCTATCTTGTTGAAGTACAGAGCTATCTAATAGAAACACCAGGCCGTTTAATGGTTGTACCACTTGCACTTCCGAGCGAGTTCAGGGGTACAGGTGAACTCTATCCTCAAGTGCTTGTTAATGGCATCAAATACCGGGTTGTGACAACCGACGTGTCATCAGTCCCGATGAAAGCGTTAGGGGATAAAGTCGGTGATGTCAGACAGTATGAAGAGATAATCAAAAACGCGATTTTCAGGCTCTTTTGGGGGTTCTGACACGGTTTCTCATCGCGCCGATGGACGGTGAAAAAACCTGCCATTATTCTATAGGCCTGAAAATGTCATGTCGACGCGTCCACACAGCAGCGTTACGTCTGGTTGAATTTAGAATTCGCTGGAGGTTTTTATCTGCCGCAAACAATTGCTCACGGCAGAGAATCGAAAACACCGCAACGCTATTCGGTAATAAACCAGAAAGCAGAGATTACGTAATCAGGCTGCGATCGTTCCAGAGCCGAAATCCACCTTCGAACGCCAGAGTGTTGTCGCCTTTGCGGCACTTTGGCGGAAGTGAAGCGAGTTTATCCACATTGCCGCCACCCAGCACCACGTAGTCAGGCTCCAGGGCTTTGGTCAGCATCTCCACGACATCGAAAACCTGCTCCTGCCATTTTTTGTTTCCCTTATCTTTCCGATAGGCTTCGCTCACATAGTGTTCGTAGCTGTTGCCCTTGCGGTAGGGTAGATGACCAATCTCCATGGGTTGAGCGACATTCTCGACGATCATGGCAGCACCCAGTCCGGTGCCGAGACCGAGGAACAGCATTCGTCCTCCCTGATAGGAGCCGAGCGCCTGCATCAGGGCGTCATTGACGATACGGACAGGGCAGCCAAATGCGTCCGCATAGTTAAACCCCACCCAGCCTTCACCCAGGTTGGCGGGCTCACTAAGCGGTTTATCGTGCGCCACTGGACCGGGAAAACCCATCGCGATCACATCGTAGGTCATGCCTTCAGCCATGGCCTTGACCGCCGCAACCATGTCAGCTGCAGACATGGTCTTTCCGCTTTCTGCCTTCTTTTCTTCACCGCCAGCGCTGGAGAGGATCTTCACATGACTTCCGCCGATGTCGATGGACAGAACGATAGGCTCTTTCTTTTTTAAAGTATGCTTTGTCATTTATATTTATCCATCAGCTCAAACGGGGTCAAACCAGCCGCCGGGGGGCGCAAAGTCCGCCATCGCAGCGGGTCCCCAGGACCCTGGCTTGTAGGCAGCGGGAACGGTTTTCTCATCCAGTATCGGCTCGACGATCTTCCAGGCCAGTTCCGCTGCATCTTGCCGGGTGAAAAGCTGCCTGTCTCCAGCCATGGCATCTCCGATCAGCCGCTCATAAGGCAGCATATCGCCAATACCATCGTCAAGCGCCGTTAGCTCGACGGCTTCACCTCGCATCTTTTCGCCGGCAGCCTTGCGTCGCGCGCCAATGCCGATCGTAATATCCGGGCCGAGACGAAAGCGGATATAGTTGGCAGGTTCGTCGGTAATGTCATCGAAAAGGGTAACCGGCGGTCGCCTGAAGCGCACGACCACTTCTGTCGCATGTGCAGGCAAATTTTTGCCGGCACGGATATAAAAGGGAACGCCACTCCAGCGCCATGTTTCAATGTGGAAGCGAACTGCAGCGAAGGTCTCCGTCGGAGAGAAAGGGGCGACACCTGGTTCATCGGTATAGCCTTCAAACTGACCACGAACCACGTCAGTGTCTGACAGGGGCGGCATGGCCTTTAGCACCTGTACCTTCTCATCAACCAGATCGTCGGACGCGCCGGACGCGGGAGGTTCCATGGCAAGCAACAGCAGCACATTGACCAGATGGTTCTGGATCACGTCGCGAATGCAGCCAACTTCGTCATAGAATTTGCCGCGTCCCTTGATGCCGAAGTCCTCTGCCATGGTGATCTGAACGCTTTCGACATGATCGCGATTCCATATTGGTTCAAGGAAGCTGTTGGCAAAGCGAAAGTAGAGGAGGTTCTGGATGGCTTCCTTACCCAGAAAGTGGTCGATGCGGAAAATCGCGTCCTCATCGAAAACCTTATGAAGCACGTTGTTCAGTTGTTTTGCCGACGCGAGATCGCGTCCGAACGGCTTTTCCACCATCAGGCGGGCACCTTTCGCGATACCTGCCTCTTCCAGACTGTTGGCGACAGTTTCGAAAAGGGAGGGCGGAATGGCAAGATAATAGAGCGGGTTATGATGGCCTGCCAGCGCATCCCGCAGCCCGTCAAATGTTGACTGAGTACGATAATCGCCGGAAACGTAGGACAGCCTGTCCGCCAGTTCGGCAAAGACCGTCTGATCGATGACATCGACATGCTTTTCAACCGCATCTCTTGCCCGCGCGATCAACTGATCACGCGTCCAGTCCTCAAATGCCACACCGATGATCGGCGTCTTGAGCGCGCCATGCTTCACCATTGCGTAGAGCGAAGGAAAGATCATCTTGTGGGCAAGGTCGCCGGTGACACCAAACACCACCAGCACATCTGATCGCTGCTGTGCCATTGCTGTGCTCCTCTACGTTACCTGGTTTTTTCCAAATGGCCGCCGAAGGCATGCCGCATGGCTGAGAGAACTTTTTCGGCAAACTGTGCTTCGCCACGAGAAGAGAAGCGCCCGAAGAGGGCCGATGCAAGAACCGGAGCAGGAACGCCTGTTTCCACCGCCGCCTGCAATGTCCAGCGGCCCTCGCCGGAATCGGACACACGGCCATCATAATTGTCGAGATGCGGGTCCTGTTTCAATGCCTCGGCTGTGAGATCCAGCAGCCAGGAGCCAATGACCGAGCCATGTCTCCACACCTCTGTAACAGCGGGAAGATCGACATCGAAACGATAATATTGCGGGTGGGAAAGGGGGGCAGTTTCCGCATCAGCCTCTCGCTCGACGGTCCCGGCATTAGCGGCTTTCAATATGTTCAGGCCTTCGGCATAGGCAGCCATTACTCCATATTCAATGCCATTGTGTACCATCTTGACGAAGTGTCCGGCGCCTGCCGGTCCGCAATGAAGATAGCCTCTTGGAGCCGTTCCCACGGCCGGATCTTCCGCGATGCCCTGACCTGCACCGGGCGCAAGTGATGCAAAAATCGGGTCCAGGCGTTTAACGGCCGCCTGTGGGCCTCCAATCATAAGGGAATAGCCACGCTCCAGGCCCCAAACGCCACCCGATGTGCCGACGTCGATATAGTCGATGCCAAGAGATGAAAACTCCTCGGACAGGTCGATAGCCTCACGGTAAAAGGAGTTGCCGCCATCAATGATAGCGTCGCCCCTGGTAAGCGTTGATGCGAAGTCCCGCGCAATCTTCGGTGTGATCGCGGCAGGAAGCATGAGCCAGACCGCGCGCGGCGTCTCCAGCTTAGCAATAAGATCCGCTGGCGATGACGCGCCGGTTGCTCCCTCTTTAATGAGTGCTTCAACGTTATCGGCGTTCACGTCGAAAACGACGCAATCGTGGCCCTGTTTAAGAAGGCGGCGTACCATGTTGGCGCCCATGCGCCCGAGACCTACCATTCCAATCTGCATATCATTTTCCATTATCGATGCGTGTTTGATCTTCCTGTTCATTCACGACGTGAACGGTAAAGTCGGTGTGTTCCCAGTGTCCGACGTCTGGCCAGTAGAAGGTGAAGACAACGCTGGTACCTGCGTCTTCATGCTGCAAAGGCAGGTCGACATAATAGGTTTCCAGCCCGGAAGAGACTGCAGGTGTGTCAGAGACGGTAGCCCAGCCATCTGTGCTCCAGTGCACCAGGGCGTTCGCTTCCGTTTCCAGCCTCAGTTGCTTCCCGACAGGAAGCGAGGTCAGGCGGTTGTTAAAGCGCCATATGCGCAAATGCGATGCGGTCTTATTTCTGATATAGCGCTCGACGCCTTGCGGTGGCATATCGAAGACCGCGCCATCGTGGAGCGATCGCAGGAGTTTGATATGTTCGGAATGCGCCCAGACAAGCGGCATGGCGCTCCCGGAAGGCCGCCCGAAGAACAGTTCCTTTTCGGGAATATCGGGGCCGTCCCATATCTGTTCCGGTAACAGCCCGCCCGGGCCTGCCGATTTTTCCAGCGTGGACAATAGCGCCTCAGCCACATCATGCCTGCCTGCTGCCAGCTCGTAATGCGCACGTTCGCCCGCCAGCAAAGGCCAGGGACGTCCCTGGCCGATACCATCGAACGGCGCGCCGTCTTCATGCTCGCCATAGCCGTCGCCGGTGTACCGATACCATAGTGGACCCTGGGGTAGCTCGACACGAAGACTGTGGTCGATTGCCTTTATCGTATCGACGATGTGCGGGTCGTCAGCGGCGCGCAGCCCAAAACGCACTAACGCCAAAGCATCCGGGCTCAGTACATCGGTGGTCGACAGAAGCGCCCGATCCGGCGTCTGGTTGCGGATCTCGGTATTGCCGGATGCACTGGCCTCATCCGTTACGCCTGGCGGAGCAATGCGGACATAGTGACCGGAAATACCGATGGAGCCGCAGAAATTTGGCTCTCCCGCAAAGGTCCATTTTTCAATCTGTTCATTCCAGCAGTCCGCAGTTTCTCGCAGGTGATTTGCCGCCGCCTCGTCTCCATCGACAGAAAGCAGGTCCGCGGCAGCAAGAAGGGCGCTAACCTCTACCGCCAGGGTAAAGGGGCTGTAGCCCGAGTCTTCCTCCCAGCGGTCCTCGCTGGTCGTCGGGCCGTTGGTCAGAATGTAGCTGGCCGCGCTGCGCAGCATCGGCATAAAACGTTTCTGCGCTTTCTTGTCGAGATGACCGAGTCGACGCAACATATCGGTAAGCAGAATGGGGAAGGCGCACTCATCCATCTGGATACCGGGCCAGTAAGGTTTTCCATCGAGCCACAGGTTCTGTGGCCAGCGCCCGGAGGGCTCTTGAACGTGCCGGAGATATTCGAGGATAGCGAGTGCTGCGTCGGGGTCGCCAGCGGCCAGGAAACCCCCTGCCGTTTCAACCAGGTCGCGCGGCCAGACCAGATGATAGCCGCCAAGATCGTCATCACCCTTCGAAAATCCCCAGGGTATTGTCAGGCTCGCGACAACGGCGCCGGGGGAATCGGCGTCTCTGTGCGAGGCCAGAACTGCTGTTGAAACCCGGTATGTATTTACGCCGTTCCACTCTTCCTGGTCGAGTGGCATGAGCTTGTCCTGCCACACTTGCCAGTTGCCAATATAGTGATTCCGCGCTGCATCAAAGCCCGCTTTCAGACTGGCGGTTGCCGCCGCTGCGGCCTCGAATTCCGTCTGGCCGAAACCAACAGCCAGTGTGGCTTCACGGCAGTTGCTTGTGAACACCAGTTCCCCAGCAAGCGCGACATTGCCGTCATCCGCGCGCTGGTATTGGTTGGCGATGTGTCCATGTTTTTTCAGCTGTTGCCAGCCGTCTGAAGTACCGACAAAACCCGCGCTCACTGCTGTCCAGGGTAGGTCGCAAACGAGCGCCAGGTAGCAAGAGCGACCCGTGGCAAAAAGCACGGGCTTGTCTTCAAATTCGCCGATCCATGCAGCGTTCATTTGTCCCGCATTCACCAGATGGGGGGCAAGCAGTGCGGTGACCTTGTAATCCTCGATATCACCCTTCAGAGCGGTGAAACGGACACGTTGCAGCACGCAGGCACGAGCCGGATCTGTAATGATGTCCTTTTCAAGCCTGTAACGTCCGTCACGGGACGTGTTGCTGATTGAAAAGGCCGGAATGCCTGGCGAGCAGGTATTGATTTCGGTCGAGCAATCACGCTTTTCTTCGGAAAAATACCCTTCCGGCCCCGTGATGACGAAAACGAAATCACGGGTGCAGGCGCTGTCGACGCGCGGATAATAGATTTCGTTGAGAACACCATGGCTTAAGGAAAACCAGACAGGGGAGTCTGTTGAAAGGGCCGTGCCGATTCCGCTCTTGGCACTTGATGTCCAGCGGGGTGCGATACCCGGCGCTCCCGGGGCGGAATCAACTTTAGCGCTTATTTGCTGGTCGCCCTCTCTCATGCACTTTTGCAACTGCAGGGCATCGCTGTCAGAATCTGCCATTTTTAGGCTACCTTGGCTGTATGCGTAGAAAAAATCTCAACCACGAGATTGCGGATAAAATCCTCTCTTCTCGCGGGCAAGACTGAAATATTTCTATACCAAAGCAAATTGCTTCAACGTAATTTTTTGCGGTTTTAATATCAGAGACAATATTGTTATAGCTGGTGTAGCTTTTTGGGTCAACTACCTGAAAAGTTTCAATACAATTGAAAGTGTAAAAACAAAAAAACATCTTAGTCATTAAGGATAAATAATCAATTAAGTATTAACTAAGCCTTTCGCACTTAAGCCAGCAGCAGGGAGAAATCAATTTTTATTTTATCTCATTGACTAATGGATGGTTACTGCAGAGGCTACACGGACACACTGACATTGTTCTGACATGACGGAACCTGTACGCCAGGAGGCTTAAATGTGGTTTTTTGCACAAAAATACCCTCAGTCTCCCGGGTATGTATCTCGCTTAAAGTTTATGATGAGCAGATGATCGGTTCCACACCAGATGTAAATTTCAGTTGCGCATTTTTACACTCTGAATTCAGACGGGTTTTGTTTTTCATCAGCATTAGCTGAACCAGCGATGCCCGCTACATAATTTTGCGCCTGAGCCACCATCCTTTCAGCAATGGCAGGCACCCGATGCAAAATGACGCCTGTTCATTTCAAGATTATTTAGTCGGGATTGTCTGAAGCCATAATCGGAGGCGCACTGAATTCAGAACAGGAGAAACATTTTCGATTAATTATAAGGGCAGGGTGAGTAATACACGGATGAATAGATTCTTGATCATTTTATATATCCTGATGCGACTATTATTGAGTCAGATAATTTTTGAGTCATCTTCGATGAGGCGTTTAAATTATTTAAGGGTTTTATCTTTATCTTAAGGCATTCCCTTCAAAACATAAAAATAGAGGTCGTTAAATACCATTAAAAAGAAAATCTATCGCCGCTTTAATCTCTGTCTGGCAAGGCGATGCGTCACAGAACAGTGGGCCTGACGCATGAGCGGGGATACTCGCCATCTCGTGGGTCATAACCGCATATTCACGCTCATCTGGCACTCTCACAAGCGGGATAAGTCTTTCCGGTCGGGTGCGACCTGGATACTTTCAACGAGCAGAAGAGGGATAGCAATCCTGCGATTTCACTGGCCAATGAAGTCGCGGATTTTATCACGCAGCAAGAAATAGAGAGTACGTTTGCCGATATTGCGGTAGACAGTGAACTAAATTATTAAAACGCCTGTAATCATCACTGAAGCAACTATTTTCATCGTGACAACAATTTAATGCATCAAGCGCTTCAGTGTTTTCTTCCTGGCACTTGCGTGCTTTATATTGACGCAGTTCGGCGTCAGGCGCGGCAGTCAGCGCGGCACTAAGATTGATTCCGGCCTCACGTGCACGGCCAAGTAAGTTACGTACGTTCTACTGTCATCGTGACAATTTGTGGGACTCGCTGTTTTCCAGACATAATTAGCTCGCGTCTGACTCCGTCCAGACTACACGGCTTATTTAAGGGTAATATTAACGCGGCTGACAACGCTATGTGAATTCTGCGAAATCCGCAGGGGATCTATGGGCCAGTTTGCGCGTAGCGCGATCGGTGCAGAACAGGCTTTAGGACGAAAAGGTACGCAGGTGAGGAGCCAGTGATGCCGGGGAGCCATCTGAGTGCGTAAATGAATATCTTATTTAACTTATGTTGTGTAAGAATTCAGTCCATAAGGTAAATGCGCCACATTTAGTTGTTTAAAATGAATATTTCTAATTTAGATACCAACTAACTTCCAGATAACTTCATGAACTAACAGAGAATCCGCTTCTTATGGGCATTTCCTGTCAGCTTATTTTACTCCAGTTCATTAACTATTTCCTCCATAATTGCATGACCAGGCCCATAAATTTTTAGGTTTTATCTGATTGCTTTCTTGAGAAACTCATGGATTTCGGTAATATATAGATACATCAATACTTAATCAGAACTGATATCTCTGAGGGCGGTAGCGCTGTCAAGGCTGGCTTGGTTTATCTGAGGAGATCAGTCTGGTAAGAGGGCTATTGAGATCTATGTTGGGCGAGCGGCGTGAAGCGAGCACTAGTGGCATGTTGGTGCAGTTTGTAAGACTTCCAAGGCGATATAACCCTTACTATTTTACTCTGATAGGGTTAAAAATAATTCTGATAGGTCGGATTAATTTTCAAAAGGGATAGCTCATGGATAATGAACATATGTATCAGGAAGCAATTGAAAATATTAAGTATCAAGCGCACAAAATAACATATCTTGCTAATGGTTTCAATGCTTCACTTATAGATGCTATTAATTTTTTTCTAAAGGCTGGTAACAATAACATTAATCCAGTCGATAATGATGTTTTTTTTAAAGCTCAAGTGAATGCAGATTCATTGTTAAATGCATATGCGTCATTGATAGATTATTATTATATCGCTATTGCAACTAAGATGAATGCCCCTTTAGATGTTATTAATAGTGTTCAATACAAGAAAATCACTAACGAGTTAATTGCAAAGAAAGAGTCATGGAGTAAATATCTACAACATTTAAAACCAATTCTTGCGGAGAAGTTTGAGCCTGAAAACGACATATGGAATGAGTTTTATTTTATGTGGGGTGGTGTTTTTAAACAAGAACTAGTTAAATGGAGGGTGCTTAAAACTGAAGATCCTGCATTCTCAGAATTGATAAAAGAAAATGGGAAGATTGACATTCTTCCCAACGAAGCTGTTCAGGAATATTACCGTCTTACGCATTTCCTTTACTGCAATAGAACAGGTTTCGGTCATAAGTATAATATTTTTTTGGAACTTAACAACTACTTGAAACACAATAGATATCCATTAGTTAAGTATGAGGCACAGAGGCTTAAAGATGGTGACTATGCTTATGCATTTTATACCATACATCAAAATGAATATCATTTATTAAAATCTGGCATTATACGAACTTTCGCTGAGATTGATTTTGATACTCTGAAAGAGGCATTGAAGCATTGTTATGAAAACAGAGGGATAATCTCTAGTCTGGAGATGGAAATTGGTTTGCCCATTATCAATGTTGACCGGGCGAATGGTTATGAATCGAATTCATGTCTTTATTTTCAATTGGATGGCGTTCTGATATCAAGGAGCTTATATTCTATATCGGTTAACGCTCATAGCCTTTTTTCAGTCTCAGGATCGTTACTTCGAGAAATAAGCAATGCTCTTGGCTGCAACTTCATACCAGATATAAAGTAATGCAACTGACAATATGTTAGACGCAAGGTTTGCAACTGCTAGGGTCATCTATCTGGCGTTTGGCCAGTGCATCCTGTCTGAGGTTTAAAACTTCAACATAACGAAAGCCGGTGATTACAAACAGTAGTAAATTTGGGGTGATTTTAATTGATAATAGGAAAGTAACTAGCCATTATCGGCATGAGCAAGAAAGCCAGTATTTTACCTTAGCGAGAACCTTGATGCTTGCTATAGCTTATGCATGCAGCCCCTAGCGAAGCTTTGCCGGATCATGTATCTATTGCTTATATACAGAGCTGGTCATCTTCTAAGGCCGCACTGCCGGCCTTTTTTGTCATCAAGGATAGGGATGATAATATCTTGAATGAGAATACTACCGAATTAAGTCGCTCGCTATGTATCGCGAGGCTTCTTATTTAACATAAGATAGATTATGCGCACCGATATGGTAATGGCTAAATTCAGATGTTCGTCTCTGGCTATATTGAGATGTCCGCATTATCGTCCTTTTTCCAGAGTTTCATGGCTGAGGACGCAACTGATGACGGCTTAGGATTCGGAGTGCTTTACAATGAACGACGTTCCCCGTCTTAAAGTGGTTCATGACTTTGCCACCTTTTCTCATGGAACTCTGCTTAGGCACCTGCGCCCGCTGACGGATGTCGTCAACAGGCGCAGGGTATTTAGACCTTTGCGATAGTTCGTCGCCAGGGATAGTCAGATGTACATCAGATCCCCGCCAGTTAAATATTATCCTCAATAATCACCGCTACGCACTGTCCTGCGCGTACTGCGCTGCCCGGTTGCACATTAACCTGCTGGATCACGCCGTCGCAGGGTGCCAGAAGCGGAATCTCCATCTTCATCGATTCCAGCACAACCAGAACATCGCCCGCGCGCACCCGGCTACCCACAGTGGTTTGCACTTGCCATAAATTGCCGGAAACAGGGCTTTCCACCCCCTGTTCACCCGGCTGTAGCGGCGCATCGCCGACTTCATCAGCCACAATCTCCTGACTGTCAAAATGGGCCTGACCGCTGGCGATCCAACGGTCGCGTTCAGCATTAAACGCCTGCCGCTGATGGTCGCGAAACGCAGTGATGCTCTGTGCTTCGCGTGCGAGGAACTGCTGATATTCTGCTAACCGTAGCGTGCTGTGTTCAATACGCAGCGGATAGCGGCCAAGTGGAAAATCACGACGAATATGCAGAAGTTCCTCTGCCGATACGGGATAAAAGCGTAGCTGATCGAAAAAACGCAACAGCCAGGGTTGACCGGCAAAATCAGCGACGTCGTGATATCGATTCCACATCTGAAGCGTGCGGCCCACAAACTGGTAGCCGCCAGGCCCTTCCATGCCGTAAACGCACAGATAGGCACCGCCAATGCCAACCGAGTTCTCGGCCGTCCAGGTGCGCGCCGGATTGTATTTGGTAGTGACCAGACGATGGCGCGGATCAAGCGGCGTCGCGACTGGCGCACCGAGATACACATCACCCAGCCCCATCACCAGGTAGCTGGCTTCAAACACCGTATTCCATACTGCTTCTTCATCAGGCAGATCGTTAATCCGGCGGATAAACTCAAGGTTACTCGGGCACCACGGCGCGTCATGGCGTACGGTGGTCATATATTTCTCTATGGCTTTCCGGCAGGCCGGATCATCCCAGGAAAGCGGCAAATGCACCACGCGTGTGGGTACTTGCAGGTCGTCGCTAACGCATACTGCCGCCCATTCATCGCGCACCCAGGTCAGCAGCGAGGCCAGCGTCAGGGTTTCAGGCTGAAAATGGATTTGCAGTGAACGAATCCCTGGCGTGATATCAATTACGCCCTTTCGGGATGGCGCTTCCAGTGCCTGCATCAAGGCGTGAATACGAAAACGTAGCACCAGATCCAGCTCCGGCTCGCCTGCCTCAAGGAGCAAATGGGTGTCGCCGGAAAGGCGCGCCACCAGGCGTTTATCTGCCTCGCCGCAGGTCATGATGATCGGTGACGTCAAGGGGGCCGGTTGCCAGGCGATTTTCTGCACCTCGAGTGTCGCTAACTCGTTGCGTCGTCCTTCAGCCAGTCGGCGGGCGGTAGCTAAATCCACGGCCACAAAACGCACTTTATCGCCGGCTTTAAGTTGCCCTAACTGCCAGAGGTCGGCTTCTATCACTGTCACCGGGCAGACAAAACCGCCCAGGCTGGGGCCATCCGGCCCCAGAATCACCGGCATATCGCCTGTAAAATCTACGGCACCGACGGCGTAAGGATTATCGTGAATATTTGACGGATGCAGCCCCGCTTCTCCCCCGCTGTCGCGCGCCCAGATCGGCTTTGGCCCGATCAGGCGCACACCGGTACGGCTGGAGTTAAAATGCACTTCCCAGTCTGTCGCAAAGAAAGTCGCAATATATTCTGGCTCGAAGAACTCCGGCGCGCCATGCGGGCCATAAATCACCCGCAGCGTACGCACCTGCGGGAGTGCCGTACGCAGCGCGATGGGCAGCGTTGCGCTGGTCTGGCTGGCAGCTCGCGGAGCCAGATGCAACACATCGCCGCCGCGCAGCGCCCGTCCGGCGTGACCGCCAAACTGACCAAGCGTAAACGTGCTTTTACTGCCCAAATAATCCGGCACCTGAATGCCGCCGCTCAGACAGAGATAGCTTCTGACGCCCGCGTGGCTAATCGCGCCCAGCTTCAGCGTTGCGCCAGCCGGAATGCTAAAAACACAGTCCATCGGCACAGCAACATCCTCTAGCGTGGCAGCCAGGGGCGCACCACATATCACCGCCTGAACATCGGTATTAAATTTCAAAGTTGGCCCCATAAGGGTGATTTCCAGCGCGGCTTCCCCTTCGGCATTGCCCAAAAGCCGATTGCCGAAACGCAGGGCGCGGTCATCCATCGGTCCCGACGGCGGCACGCCCACCGCCCAGTATCCCAGCCGCCCAGGGTAGTCCTGAACGCTGGTTTGGGTTCCGGCACTCAGTACCTCAACCGTGGCGGCTCGATAACACAGTTGCTCAAGACAGCGGGTCCAGGGTTCGCCTGCGGCAAAGGGAGCGAACGCCAAAATTTGCATCAGGTACAAGCGATTAGTTTCTACGCCGTATAACCGGGTCTCCGCCAGCGCCTGCATCAGCGTGGCGATAGCCTCATCGCGGCTGGGACGCCAGGCGATGGTTTTTGCCAGCATAGGATCAAAAAACGGCGGGACTTCGCAACCCGCTTCGACCCAGCGGTCAATACGTAGCGTTTCACCATCGGCAGGCGGGAAGACGACTTCGGTTAACAGGCCGGGCGAAGGCTGGAACTGTCGGCCAGGATCTTCCGCATAAATTCTTGCCTGGATAGCATGCCCCTGTGGTTTTAGCCCGGCAAATAAGTCATCCAGTGGGGGCAAATCGCCCGCCGCCAGTTCAATCATCCATCGCACCAGATCAACGCCCCAGACCTGCTCCGTTACACCATGCTCCACCTGAAGGCGCGTATTTACTTCAAGAAAATAAAACTGCTGCGCCACGCTGTCATAGACAAACTCAACCGTTCCAGCGCTGCGATAGTTTACGGCTTTGCCCAGCGAAATGGCCGCCGCGCAGAGCGCCTGCGCCATGCCTTCAGGGAGATTGGGTGCCGGTGTCTCTTCAATCACTTTCTGATTACGCCGCTGTACCGAACAGTCACGTACGCCTAAGGCGATAACCTCCCCCTGCCCATCGCCGAAAATCTGCACCTCAAGATGACGGGCGCGCTCAATGTATTTTTCAAGAAACACGCCGGCATCGCTGAAATTGTTTTGCCCCAGCCGCTGGACCGTTTCAAACGCCTCCGCGAGTTCCTGCACATCCCGGCAGACGCGCATACCAATTCCGCCGCCTCCGGCGGTACTTTTGAGCATCACCGGATAGCCTACCGCCTCTGCTGCGCGGCTGGCGTCGTCGATATCAGCCAGCAGTTCACTCCCTTCCAGCAGCGGCACACCTTCTGCTTTGGCCAGGGCTCGGGCGGTGTGTTTCAGGCCAAAGGTACGCAGCTGCTGTGGCGTTGGTCCGACAAAAATCAGCCCTGCTTTTTCACAGGCTCCGGCGAATGCGGCGTTTTCTGAGAGAAAACCGTAGCCAGGGTGAATCGCGTTGGCCCCGCTTTGCTGCGCCGCGGCGATGATTTTTTCAGCCACCAGATAGGTTTGCATCGCCGGGCCGTCACCGAGGCTTAAAGCTTCATCCGCATCGCGGATATGCAGACTGCTCAGGTCTGCTTCAGAGTACACGGCGACGCCCTTCACCTGCATGGCGCGCAGGGTACGCAAGATGCGGCAGGCGATCGCGCCGCGATTGGCAATCAGTAAGCTATCAAACATAAGCGGAACTCTCAGGGAAGCGGGCCGTCCCGCAACATTCGATGTTCCCCTGGGGCCGTCCCCAGGGCCAACCGGCACGTAAGATGGGTGCGTCGGTGTACGTGTTCGGTGCTAACAGCGAAGAGCCGGAAGGCCAGACATCGCTGTTACTGCCGCTGGCTCAGTTCCATACCAGCACCTCTGCAGGCGTAGGGTTCCAGCCATTGCAGGGGTTGTTCAACTGCGGACAGTTGGAGATCAGCACCACAGCGTTACATTCGGCAAACAACTCAACGTATTTTCCTGCGGCCGATATACCGTCCTCAAAGGTCAGGCTGCCTTCCGGCGTCACGGGGACATTCATAAAAAAGTTGATATTGGCACCGATATCGCGCTTATGCAGGCGGCCATCATGTAGGCAGGCGCAGAGAAAATTATCCCGGCAACTGTGCATATAGCGTTTGTCGTGGGCATAGCGCACGGTATTACTCTCCTGCGCGCAGGCACCACCAAGAGTATCGTGGCGTCCACAGGTATCGGCAACGATGGTCAGCAGCGGATTGCCGAGATTTGAATAGAGGACGCTGCCCGCCGTCAGGTAAGCGTTACCTTGACGACGTAGCGTGCGCTGCGGATCGTAGCGTTCGCGTGGGTTATCAGCATTGTAAAACAGCGTATCAATCGCCTGATTGCCTTCGAGGTCGAGCAGGCGCAGCGTTTGCCCTTTCTTTACCTCAAATAGCCAGGGCTCTCCCGCCGGGATCACATGGCGATAAACGGCATCTTCAGGACGACGGTTACTGTTGATAAGAGTCATCACAGCCTCCTTACAGGGAAAAGAGTTGGGTATTGAGGAACGCGCGCTGATTTTCATCGCGTGTGAACAGCGCTTCCGTCACTGCATGCACATCGTCAGCCTGATACCAGCTCAGTTGGATCGGGCGCGGATCGTATTCAGCGGCAGGGTCCTGAGGATGTGGCAGCGCAGTCAGTACTATCAGCGCGTCCATAGGTGAAAACAGCTCGACGTAATCCCCCGCGCGACTATTGTCCCGGTGAAACGTGAAGCGGCCGTCTTTATCAACGCTCACTTTGCTGAAGAAGTTGATAACCATCAGCAAATCTTCAAGGCCCAGATCCCATTTGCCCATCTCCACCAGGAGATTATCGACACCGTTGCGGTAGAAGCCGTTACGCAGTTCCTGGTAGCGGCCCGTACCGTACTTATTACGCGTTTCCTCCGCATTGAGTACCCCGCCGAACGGGTCGTGCCAGCCGCAACTATCCGCGACAATACCGGCTAACACACGGCCCATATCAGAATAGAAGCAATGCCCGGCTGTCAGGCGAGCGGTATGTTGGCCCTTAAGCGTATCCGGCAGATTCAGGCGTTCACTTTTTTCGTGCGGATTAAGCATCATCATGCTGACGTTAGCCCCGCCGTCGATATCGGTCATGCGCAGAATTTGCCCCTTGCGCAAAATGAACGAGGTATGCGCCCCGCCGGGAAGCCGCTCTTCGCGCAGGCTGGGTGAGGAGTGAAAAAGTGCGGTCATCAAACTATCTCCTTAATGCATAAAGATTATTGTTGCTACCGGTTACCAGTTGCGCCATGCGCGCTTCATTGAGCGGGATGTCGTAAGTCACGCGCGCGCCCCATGCGTTGGGTGCCTGGGGGTCAAGGCGCACTTTGTCGAAAACCAGCAGCCGGGTGCCCAGGTTGAAGCCTTCCGCAAGATCGTGGGTGACCATAAACACCGTCATTCGGGTTTCGCTCCACAGCTGGAGCAGCAGCGCATGCATATCTTTGCGAATGCCGGGGTCCAGCGCGCCGAAAGGCTCATCAAGCAGCAGCACCCGCGGCTGCATGACGAAAGCCTGGGCAATCGCTAACCGCTGCTGCATCCCGCCGGAAAGCTGCGCCGGGTATTTATCGAGCGCGTGCCCTAGCCCTACTTTCTCCAGCATCAGTTGCGCCCGCTGACGGGCATCGCGTTTTCTTGCGCCAAACAAACGGCCAAACAGCGGTGAAGCCGCCAGTTCAAGACCAATGGCGACGTTATCCAGTACGTTAAGATGAGGAAATACTGAATAGCGCTGGAATACCACGCCCCGGCTGCGATCGGGTTCCGCCGCCAGCGTCTTGCCATCGAGCATGATTTCTCCTCTGGTTGGCTTTTCCTGGCCAAGCAGCAGACGTAAAAACGTCGATTTACCGCAGCCGGAGGCGCCAACCATTGAGCAGAACTCGCCCTCTTTCACCTGCAAATTGATGCGCTCCAGCACCACGTGGTCACCGTATTCCTGCCAGATATTTTTGATATCGATAAAACTCATCCCTGGCCTCCTTCCGCCCACTTGAAGCAGGTTTTATGCAACTGCCGCAAGGCCAAATCCATCAGCCACGCGATGAGCGTTATCCAGATGACATAAGGAATAATCACGTCCATCGCCATGTAGCGTCGAACCAGGAAAATGCGGTAACCCAGACCGGCAGTAGCGGAAATCGCCTCACCGGAGATCAAAAACAGCCAGGCCGATCCCAGCAGCAGTCGCAACGAGGTAATAAGGCGCGATAAAAGCTGGGGTAGCACTACCCGCAGGACGACCGTCCAGCTATTAGCACCAAGGGTTTGCGCTTTGATAAACAGCTCTGCGGGGATTTCCCGCGCGCGCTGTTCAAGGTCACGCGCCAGCATTGGTGTAATGCCGATAACGATGAGCATGACTTTCGATAGCTCATCTAACCCGAAAACGATAAACAGCACCGGCAGGATAGCCAGCGGTGGGATCATCGAAATCACGGTCATGAGCGGCGAGAGCGCCGCGCGATACAACGGGAAGACGCCAGCGGCGATACCAATACACAAGCCAATCAGCGAAGAGAGCGTCAGGCCAATCAGCAAACGGCTGAGGCTAATCAGCGTGTCAGCCCACAGCAGATACTCACCACTGCGCTTATCGGGGGTCAATGCCATCCGGTCAACGGCTGCGATCATTTGTGACAGACCAGGCAGCAGCTTGTCCTGCGGATTAGCCTCCAGCCGCACCGCCGAACCGATAAACCAGGTGGCGATCAATAACACAAACGGCAATAGCATTAGCGTCAGGCGCATCCCCTGTCGGGGATGGCGATTGATGTGGCGCATGACATGAACTCCCGAGATCAGTTATTACAGCTTGCCCGCAGCAGCCATCTTCAGATAGCTGTCGTCGAAACGCAGTTTGATGTTTGCTGTATCGCCGACGGTGGTGTTGCCGGGAAACATCATGCCGATAAAGTCAGCACTTTGTGCGCCCTCTCCCAGCAATCCTTTATCGAAGGAGAATGTTGCAACCCGCTGCATGGTTTTCGCCAGATCCGGCGAGGAGATAAAGGTCAGCGTGTCGGCAGGCGTCCAGAACAGATGGGTCGTTTTCAGCTGTGCTTTGTAACCGGCGAGGTCAATGCCGGAATCGGCAGCCATAGCACTCAGCGCCTGCGTATCGCCAGCCTGCATTTTGCTCATCATTTCAAACCAGGCACCGGTCAGCGCTTTGCCCAAGGCGGGATTATCTTTTAAGGTTTGGGTATTCACGACCATCATATCAATCAGTTCGCCGGGCACTTCCGAAGAGCTGAACACTTCTGTGGTTTGTGGGGTCTTTTTGATAACCGAAAGCTGTGGATTCCAGGCCACTGCCGCCCGTACGTTGCTGGTGCCGAAAGCCGAGACAATATCCGCATCTGAGGTATTGACGACTTTAACGTCTTTTTCCTGCAGTCCGGCTTTTTCCAGACCACGGACCAGCAAATAGTGCGACACCGAAAGCTCTGGCAGATAAACCGACATCCCTTTCAGATCGCTGAGTTTTTTATTCACCCCTTTTAGCACGACACCGTCATTACCCTCGGAATAGCTGCCGGTAATCAGTGCTGTCGTATCGACGCCGCCTGCTGCTGGGATGGTCAATGCATCCATATTGGTCATGGTGCAGCCGTCAAACTGACCCGCCGTGTACTGATTGATGGATTCGATATAGTCATTGAGTTGCACGATATTGATTTTGATGCCGTATTTACTGGCCCATTTATCGATGATTTTTTCGTTGCTGATGGTGCCCCAGGGCATCCAGCCCGCATAGATAGTCCAGCAGATGTTGAACTCTTTTTTTACTGCGGCGAGAGAGGGAAAGCTGGCCAGCAGCGCCAGCGACAGAAAAAGTGAGCGGAGGAGCGGCGATGTCTTCATTGTTAACCTCTGGTTGGCACAAAAAAAAACGGGAGCAGCGCGACACCCAAAGGTGCTGCTGTCTCCCGGGCTTTTGTCCCGCCGTGTAACCTCGCAGAGGTCGCCTGCTCTCGGACCAGACATTCACCTGTGTGAACCGGAACCCTAGCTGGCTATTCGATAACAAATTGTGTGATGCGCTGCTTTCTTTTAAAACTTTAGCAATTGGCGTGCCAGGAATTAAAGGGTGATAAATCAGTAGAATGCATAATTTAAGGACATCATGAGCACCAGAATGATGAGCGTTGAATGTGCGTTGCACATAATCAGTGCTGAGAGTGGCTTGTTTTGATAAAGGATGTGGGCGCTGCCAGGCGAGATATTGATCTCTTTGCCGTTAACAGAGCCGTTATCCATTAATCTCATTGACGAGTATCGTCAGGACAGATGACTCGGCCCTGGGTTTTAGACACAGTAAGAGCGTATACACATACGAGAATTTACGGCTGGGTTTCATGAAAGGCCGGTCGCTAAACTACGGGACGCAGTTGATTGTGTGAATAAAATTGAGCACTACCTCGTATTTTTCCACGCGGCCTCTACAAGTGAATCCTGGCCATGCAAGCCGATAACTGCACTCTGCATGCCAAAGGCTTAGTGAAACATAAACCCTGGTGATTGTATTTAATGAATACAATAATCCCTGTGTTTTCTCAGAACATTTCGCTATGAGATAAAAATAGCACTACAGGGTTTTAGGCATAGTGCGCTAGGGGACACGATGATAATTACGGCAATAATAAACCAGCGCATCTTTCCCCGCAAAGGCTTTAGAAGAAAGAACCTGACAAAAGAAGACTGAGTGGGTTCCTGATTCCACAATGTTATCTACACGACAATCTAAACAGCAAACGGAATCAACTACAGCAGGAGAGCCCGTGACCAGAACGTCTGCGTCGAATAACGCTAAGCGCTCCTCAACTGAAGTCTGATGATTAGCACATTGCATTGCAATGTTGCTTTGCTCTCCTGAAAGAATGCTGACACACAAAGAGCCATTATTTCTTATAACAGTGTTGTTATTTGAGGCACGATTTATACATACAAGTAAAGTTGGTGGGTCGTCGGTGACAGAACACACGGATGAAACTGTACATGCTGCAGCACCGCAGGAGCCGTTTGATGTTACAATAGTGACAGCAGTAGGAAGGTGCGACATTGCGTGGCGAAAAGCATTTTTATCCAGCATAATAGAGCTCCAATGAGTGATGAGGTGTTATCGCATGATGTTAAATGGGCAATGACATGTAACTTTAAAAAATTTAAAACTGGTTCTTATATACAACCTTAAATCCGCTAACCATGTCGCTTTTTCAAGATGATAGATTATTTACAGTTTATATTTTATTATTCTCACTTTGAAAAAAGATCATGTTCCTGAATAGCCATAGTAAGACTGTATGGGATGTTATTTTTAATAAGCTGTTCTGCTATATCGCTTGATGGTTTATAAGGTTCAATATACTCTTGAACGGCAGGCATGACCAGATTAGTGGGTAACGTAAACTCAACTTCAGATTGATTTGGTAATGCCATTTTCCATTTTTCAATCACCTGATGCCAGTAGTTATCCATTTTTGCGCCTCCCACAAATGCTGCAGGCTGAAAAAGATTTAACAGGGCAATGTTTGTAAAATTATCAAAGATAAAGGCATCGCGCCATTCACTGGTAAAACTCAATTCTTCGCCATTCAGTCTTCTGCATTGTGCCTGGCTTAAAAATCTTTCTAAAAAATTGAAAGATATAAAATCATTTTTTGCCTGATGAATAATAAACGCTATAAATGCGTCAAGTGGGAGATAAAGGGTACGGCCTTTATGTGCAAAACCGCTATTGACCTCTTGAACGGCTGTCATATAGATGAAGCTAAGAGAAATATGTTTAAACTTCATACTTGTATCAAAGTCATCACGCAAACGTCGATCTACAGAGGCAGAGTTTATTTCATTTGGTTTTAGCGAGTAAACGATATTATGTTTCTTTTTTTTATTTCGTGTGAAAAAAGTAAGTTTATCGATTTCCCCGCTGTTATTAAACCACCATGCATAAGGGCGCCAGTTGAGATCGCTAAAGTTGGTATGAGTCAAGAAAAACCTTAAATGGAACGCATTTTTGTTATTGTTTTGTAGGTCGTAGACATAACGTGAGACCCCCGCTCTTGGAAAAAAAACATTCATGCTTGCATGAGGTAAGGTAATATAAATGTCTTCTGATGTTATAAAATCATTGATTGCGCTGGGTGTGAGGCCAAGCGTTTCAAGCACATGTTCTCTTTCCCGCGTATTTAAATGAGAAAACTGATCAAGATAAAAATCAGTAATAAATCCAGAAAAATTACTTTTGAAATTTAACATCACCTAAATCCTCATAGTTAAAACTGCGACTCTGATAAACCCATAATACGTTGAAAAAAATAAGCAGTATCGCAAGTATGAGATAAGTTGTCGTTATGCTGTAAAAGGTCAAAAAAGCACCAGATGAAAGCGAAAAGACGATTTTCACACCAGAAGCGACCGAGTTTCTCATCATTGTGAATTTACCAATATGCTCTATATCAGGCATTTGATTCGTGAGTACCTTAATAGAAATCATATGCCATGAAACAAAAAAAGAAGTGAGGAATAAAAACAAGTATACGGCATAATAATTTCTTGTTGATAAGCACATCAAAATCAGACAGATGCCAGAAATACACAGAGAAAACCGTAATGAAGACTTTAGAGAAAGCATATTGAGGGTTGCTGCTATCCCCGAGATAATAACAGCACATTGTAGAGTCATATTCAGCACTGGATAGACTTGCTCGCTATTACCATATAGAGAAGATAATGAAGGAAGGGATGTATTTAAAAATTGTAAAGCTCCACTTGATGGAACAGTAAAAATCAAGGGTAGTAAAAAGTCCTTACTGCGAAAAAGATATGTAAAGGATTCATTTTTCTTAGTGGCAGAGTGAATCTGCACAATAACCTCAGCGTCTTTATTATCAGGATGCCCTTTCTCAAAAAGAGTTGAAATATAAATATTCAAAAGGTAGATGCAGCAGGTCAGCATAAGCGCTTGCATGTAGTAACCCGTACTGATAGCCCATCCTCCTATGGCCGCGCCAAAAACCTGAGCGGCCTGCATGCCAGAGGAGGCAAGCTGAAGTGCTTTTATTGCATCATTTTTACTGAATGCTGTTCTGATTATGCGATTTTGGGATGTCTTATTAAACATTTTTACAACAGATAATACGGCCTGTGCCAAATAAAAGATACTGAGCGTGATTAGTTCAAAGCCCTCATCTCTCATTAAAATAAAATAGACAATTAGCGATATGGCACTAAGCGAAACATTACTGATAAATAACTGTTTTCCAGGACTGCTCGCATCCGCTTTTTTGAGGAAAAAGAATCCTAATACGGCTGATGGGAAATATGAAGAAACTATAGTCAGACTGACAAGCATCGGACTATGAGTTTCATGATATATAAGCCACAAAAATACAACTGTCTGAATCCCTTCAGCCGCGCATGAAAGAAAATTGTATATCTGGAAGAAAGCGTTTTTTTTGGTTTCATATTTTAACATATCGACTATTACTCTTGTCTGTCAGAAATATCCTGCAAAAACTTCCTTATTTCTTCTAAGGATGATGAAGAAACATAAATCATATGATTAAAAGACGTTGAACTGGGAACTGCGGATTTAGCCGCATCCTCACGCAAATTTACATGTTTATCCACGGATACTTTTGACGTGCTTCTGATATCATCGACCGGGAAAGAAGAACAGATCCCAATAGCCGCACAATATTTATCGGATTTATGATTAAGGGGTAAAGTAAATTCTTTATCAATCTGAGAATAAATAAATGCCTCCCAGAAATCGACGCCTCTATACATAAAATACAGATCGGTCACACCCGCTCCAGGTGGACGGATACCAAATTCACCGAGTATAAATCCGTCCTGAGTGTGATACATTTCAATATGAAAAACGCCATTAGTCATTTCAAAATGACTTTGCAAATCCGTGACAAGCATTAAGGCATCTTCATGAAGAGGTGTGCCATCGGGTAAGTTGATACTGGCTCTGTTTTTACTTTTTGCCTCAAGTATAGGCCTGTCATAAATTGACAGTGTTGAAAAGAGAATATTACCGTCTTTGATTATACAATCAAGATGATACTCATCTCTCATTGAAACTTTTTCTTCAATTAACATCAATTTTTTATTTTCATTCAGATAATGATGTAAATCTTCTTTTGTGACTGTTTCGACATGTTTTGCAGAACTACCTGTAAGAGGTTTTACGATGTAATCTTTCTGGGATGACAGTAAAAGATTCTCTGAATTGATGATCTCGCCTGATAGCCAGAACTTTGGACAGGGTAAAAAATCTGAGCAAAAATTACGCATCAGGAATTTATTGGTTGCAATTGTACTTTTATAATATTTCTCACCATAAAGTGAATAACGATTACGCAATAACCCAGCCAAAGCGACAAAATCCTCAGAACTGGCTATAACATAACCGAATGATTTTTTATGCATAAAATCATCTGAAAGATTAATGATATAATCTATACTTTCGTTATCCAGTGTTCTCCTGTCAATAATAATAAACTCTATCTCATTGAGCCCTTTGATGACTCTTTCCATATTACTTTTTAACCCGAGAACCAATGCTTTTTTCTTCATGACTTTTCACCGTTTAATTTTAAAATAAATACACTATGCATATTTGTCTGGTATTTATGATAAAAGTAAAATCCTTTGCTTTCAAAATAGCGTCGGTTATAGTTTAGCGAATCTCGCAAAACGATCTTCATAAAATCCTTTCTGTTTTCATACGCTATTTTCTTCAGTTTATGAAATAATTCATTCCCTACTCCCATTTTCCTAAATGCCGGTGTGACGCAGAGAAAATGAAAGTCCAGATAAATATCATAAAGTTCATATCTCACTGCCCCCACAATGTCTGACTTGTATTTCGCGATTAGCCACTTCGAGGATTCCTGAGCAATGATATTTTCAGTAAATTGCAAAGCGGTAGGTGAGAAATTCAGCGTGTAAGGTTCGTAAACTTTCTCTAAAACCTTTCTTAACAGCTTCGCATCTTCATGCGAAGCTTGTTCAATACTGATGCCCTGAATCGTCATGCTATGAATCATCACGCTTCTTAGCCATAAATAACTCACTTATATAATCTATGCTAATTTTTCCGCCAACTGAATGTTCGTCAATCAAGATTTCAATCTCCTTCCAGAATCCATTACGATCGTTCTCAATCGCTCTTTGTACCTGGGTTGAGGAAGAAATGAATCCAAAAAAATCTTCTGAAATCATTTCCATAGTCCACCCTGTGACGACTTTCTTAAAGTTCGCAATAGGCAATTTAAAAACATTGGTGATTTCATTTTCATAATCATAGTCGCGATAATGTCTGCTGTAGCCCGGACTAAATTTCTCTAGCAAACCTTCATATTTGTTAAGCAGTTCATTATTTCTGTAATCTCGATTGTTTTGCAAAATTGCAAAAACTCCGCCTTTATTTAAAGATTTTATCGAAACTTCTAATGTTTTTGCTCTATCCATCCATTGGAAGGACTGTGCCGCCATAATGACGTCAATACGGCTTTTATCAGATAGAATATCTTCCGCTTTTCCTTTAACCCAGGTCACACCAGGCAGTTTTTCCCTTCCTTTATTTATCATATCTTCAGAAATATCTATCGCCGTGAAATCATAGTGTTTTCCAGTGACACGTGTCATACCTTCAATAGCAATACCTGTGCCTGCGCCAATATCGTAAATATTTTTGGCAGACGGCTGCATCCAGTCATGGATTTCCTTGAAAAGGATTGCAGGATAACGGGGACGATATTTATCATAGTTATCAGCCAAACCATCAAACTTTTCATTTTTCATTGCTATAACCTCTTAAAATATCACCTTTCTTTTCCATAATTTTATTTATGGTGTAGGGTATTATGCCGCCTGCACTGACAATGGCCGTCATCTGTCCGCTGGGAGGGAAAAAATTTATTTGATTATTTTCTGTATAAATTATCCCTCCAGTCAGATCTATTTTAATTTCACTTAAATCTGCAAGTTCACTCGTATCGACCTCAATCGCATGTAAACCCAGATTCCAAGAGTTCCTAAAAAAAATCCTCCCGAAAGAAGGGGAAAAAACATATTTAACACCACAAGCCAACAGAGTTGTTACTGCCTGCTCCCGCGAGCTCCCTATACCGAATATTTGATCGCATACAAGCACATCATTGATACTGAGCGTTTCCCTGAATCCAGGGAAACGGTTCTCAAAAAGATGCGGTGCCAGCTGGGCCGGCTCGGTATACATATGTTTATAGCGCGCAGGTATAATATCGTCGGTCGAGATGTTCCCTTCCACGCGTCTGACGCGATAATTTTCAGCAGTTTTACTCATATGCGGACTCTCCCTCAAAATGTGGAACAGTGCCGTTTAATGCAACCATCGCTGCAGTTCGTGGAGAACATAAAAAGATGTCTGCATCAGCATTCCCCATTCTTCCCTTAAAGTTGCGGTTCATCGTACTTAATACTTTCTCCCCATCCGCAGGAATGGTTCCTTGGGTACCCACACAAGCTCCACAACCCGGTGGCGTGACAATAATGCCAGAGCGGATAAGCGTATCGATATATCCCGCCTGAAGAGCTTTTAGATAAACACTTTTCGATCCCGGCGTCAGAAGGCAGTGAATATCGGGATGTATTGTTTTACCAGCAACAATTTCGGCCACCTCTCTGATATCTTCAAGTCTGCTGTTAGTACAACTTCCAATAAAAATATAATCGAATTTCAGACCCTCAAAGTCATTTGCAGGTTTGGCATACAAAGGACTGTGAGGTGGTGCGATATGGGGCATTAATTCTGATACAGAAAAATTAATGACACTGTCTGCCACTGAGGCATCCGCCTTCAATAACCCCTCTGGTCTGCCTTCCCCATCTGGCATAAATATGCATTTGGCTCCTAACTCAACAGCCATACTTGCAAAACTTGCAGCTTCGTCAAGCGTTAGCTCTTCTGCCCATTCCCCTGAAACTTCGATAGATTTATAAAGAAATGGTGTTTGTCCGTATTTATTTAAAAGTGCCAACATGACATCTTTTGCCCGCACATCTTTTCCCGTTTTACCCTTGATGCACAAATGGACTGTTTGAGGGACTTTCAACCACGTTTGTCCTGTTAGCATAGCAACCAGAATATCCGAAGCCCCCATTCCCAGTGCTAAAGACTGTACGGCCCCCCCTGTACAAGTATGGGAATCTGCGCCCAGCACAATATTGCCGGGCTTAAATATTTCACTCTCCAGGGCAATGACGTGACTAATTCCCTCACCTCGTGAATAGATGTTTATTCCAAGTTTTTTTGCAAACTCCATGGCCTCGTTGACACGTTTAGCCATGGTTTTATCAGGTACCAGAACTGAATGGTCGAAGAAGAACCCGATTTTATCGGGTTCCAGTACCTCAGACAGATGATAATCCTGAAACAGTTTTGCCACGGTTGGTGAATTTCCATCCTGAACATAGACGTAGTCAACATCCACCGTGATCAGTTCACCTGCTGAAACCTGACCTCTGCCACTGTGTGACGCAATGATCTGGTTAACAATCGGCTGATTACTTTTCATATCTGTTTACCCCGCGGTATACAGATCGACTAATACATGTGGAGGGATCCCACCGGGGTGGCGCACGGCATGACTTCTGACGCGTTCTAAACAGCGATCAAGAGCCTTATCATCGGCAGCTTTCACGCCTGACTCTTCGAGAAAATGTTTGATAATGGCGCGACCGGAATGTTTACCCACGACCAGGCGTCGTTCTCCTCCCACCGTAGCTGGGTCGAAAGGTTCAAAAGTACTGCTGTCTTTGAGCATACCATTTGCGTGAATGCCCGATTCATGTGCAAAAACGTTATCGCCTACGATCGGCTGCCATGGACTGATTTTTTGATGGCTGTACCTGGCGACCGTTTCACTCAACGCGATTAATTTTGTTAAATCGAGCCCTAAATCAACCCCGTGGAAAAAATGCAATGCCATAGCGACTTGTGCCAGGTCTGGCATTCCAGCCCTTTCACCAATGCCATTGACGCAGACATGAAAGTAGCGTGCTCCTGCTTCAATGCCTGCCAACGTGTTAGCAACTGCAAAACCAAAATCATTGTGGCAATGGCACTGCAAATCGATGTTAACGTTCTTGTTTAACAAAGAGACTTTTTCTTTGTATTGTGCGGGAGAAAGAATACCAATCGTGTCAGAGAGGCGAAGACGATCGGCGCCAGCCTCAGCAACTACCTGTGCATACTCCTGTAAGAATCCAATATCTGTTCGGCCTATATCTTCTGCGCTGATAGAAACAAACATCCCTTTGTCTTTGGCAAACTTAACTAAATCTGAAGCCGTCTTTACAAGCCAGGACTTATCTTTCTTGACGCTTTTCTCTAAATGGATAGCTGAAGTCGGTAGCCCGATATGCACCGCTTTGAACCCAAGTGAGATACTGTACTCAATGTCTTCAAGCACACCTCGGTTCCACGCGATGATGTTAATTTCATTTTTTCTCTCTAACATTTCCGACAGAGCCTTTACTTCATCACCTTTCATCGCAGGTATTCCGGCTTCGATCCATTTAACGCCCATATTTGCAAGTAGATGGAAAATTTCTACTTTTTGTTCTGGTGTAAATGCAACACCTGGCGCCTGCTCACCATCACGTAAAGTGGTATCTTCAAGAATCAGATTTTTATTTAGCATTTTATATTTCCTCGCATCACATTATTGATTAAACAATTTATTAGTAGGTCTTTTAAGTCCCAGTTTTTCTCTTAATGTTCCAGTAGAATATGATTTTTTATACCACCCTTTCTCCTGAATAAGTGGAATAACATGATCGAACAGGTCAATAAGAGATTCAGGCATGAGAGGAGGCATAATGTTGAAACCATCACATGCTTCATTTTCAACCCACTTAATCATTTCATCTGCTAAATCTTGATAGGAACCTGTAAATGTATAATGTCCTCTTGAAATGATTATTTTTTCATAAAGTTGCCTGATAGATAAATTTTCTTTTCGAGCTAAATCGATTATTATTTTTTGTCTACTCTGATTACCATTAGATTTTGGTAAATCTGGTAATGGTCCTTCAGGATCATTATTTTTTAAATCAACCCCACCCAGTAAATCTGACAACATACTTAAGCCAAATGGTTGAGGGATCAGCGCGTTGAGATCATTAAGCTTTTTACGGGCTTTAGATTCATCACTTGCAATATAAAAGCTTAACCCAGGAAGAATAAGAAGTTCACTTTTTGATCTTCCGTATTTTTCCATTCGCCCTTTAAGATCATCATAGAATTTTTTTGCATCTTCAATATTGTTTTGTGCAGTAAAAACAATATCTGCTGTTTTTGCAGCTAACTCTTTTCCTTCCTCAGAGGAACCCGCCTGGACGATGACGGGATAGCCCTGAGGAGGGCGAGCTATGTTTAATGGGCCTTTTACATTAAAATATTCGCCCACAAAATTTATTTCTCGGTATTTATCCTTAACGAAGAATTGTCCACTGGTTTTATTCCTGACTAAAGCATTGTCTTCCCAACTGTCCCACAAACCACTGATAACCTGCCATGCTTCCCAAGCCATATCATAACGCTTTGAATGTTCTGGATGAGCGGCAAGACCAAAGTTTTTAGCCGCATCCGACTTTGAGGATGTCACCAGATTCCACCCTGCCCGTCCTTTGCTAATGTAATCCAGCGAAGCAAATTCCCTCGCAATGTTGTAAGGGTGTTTGTACGTCGTTGAAGCCGTCGCAACCAGCCCAATATTTTGTGTTTGAGATGCTAAATAAGATAATAATGATAATGGCTCCAGTACAGATACTCTGCTGCCATAACCGTCCATATTGTCCTGAAAGACAGAAGGCGTATCTGCAAGAAAAAGTAAATCAGCTAATCCTTTCTCACATACTCTTGCAAGATTGGCATACGCATCAATATCAAGCGCTGCCGCTGCATTTACGCCACTTTCGCGCCATGAAGCAGGATGGTGTCCTGTCCCATACGATATATAGGCACCTATTCTCATCTCTTTTCTTTTCATGGTCATTCTCTTTAAGGAATCAGTGAAATAATTTCCTTTACACTCATGCAAGAGTTTTCTACCTCTGCCGTCCTGCCATATCTCAATATTTCTTTTGAAACATTTTCCATTGCTTTATAAGCAGCCCTGAGCATATGGTTTGCATAAATGATCACATTAAAACCTGCTTCACTGAGTTCTCTGTTGCTGGTTGCAGAATAGGTAGTAGGAACACAAATTAATGGCACTGATGGATATTTTTTGCGAAATTTCGTACTGAATAAGAAAACTTCATCCGGTGTCTTCTTACAACTGTGAATCATAATTCCGTCTGCACCTGCTTCAACGTATGCGTCGGCACGTTCGAGTGCATGATCTACGTCGAACCCTGCAATAAGACTTTCAAGTCTGGCTATGATCATAAAATCATCAATATAAACTGCAGATTTTCCTCTTTTAATCTTCTCTGAAAAATCATTAATATCTGCGAGAGTCTGTTCTACTTCAGTGCCGAACAACGAATTTTTCTTTAATCCTGTTTTATCTTCGATGATGACGCCATTTACACCGTTGTTAATCATTCTTTTTACGTAATAACTAAAATGTTCTGGTTGCCCCCCTGTATCAGCGTCCATGATGATGGGCATGTCTGTGACATTTCGGATATCAGCAATATTTTCTAGCCTGCTGCTTAATGCCAGTGTTTCGTTATCGGGAATACCGCGAGATGCTGAGTCCGTTAACGAGCTTGACCATATACCGTCGAATTTGACAATACGCCCTTCTGAATTAGTTTGTTCTGCTTTAGACGCAATTAATGCGGAGAGAGGATTATGGGCCTCAATAAAAATCAGAGTACCCTTTTCTGCAATAAGTTTTTTGATCATATAAACACCTTTGATGCGTAAAGATGAGAAATTAAGGCGCTCATAGAGAGTGCCTGCCTAAACGCTTTACTTTCCGAGGTGAAAAAATGAACAATAAGAATATATGAAAAAGTCGTTAGTTTATTCAATGCGTCATTTAAAGTCTGGCAGTCTGATTTGGCGCATTTCGGCACTGAAAACGCTTATCTACATTAGCAAATCTGAACACTAACTGTTGTTTATCACTGCCGTCACGCTTATGCCTGTAAAGTATCTTATAGCTACCGGCCAACAATCTTATCAACTAAATTTATATTTCTATTTGTTAATATAAGTGTAAATTTTTGTCAATTTCATGAAAATCACATAATTATCAATTAATTAAATTATTTCTTTTTTATTAAGATTAAAATTAGAAGAGATATATCGCCATTAAACATTAGAAAAAAATGATCTTTTACATTTATGATAGTCACCACATAAAATATGTAACAGTTGAAATTTATTCAAGTTTTTTAAACCTATGTATTTTCTGATATAACTTTTTTTACGAAACAATTTGTTTCTTTTATTAATAAAATTTGTTTTAATTTATTTATATTTAAGCGCTCTTCCAGACTCGCACCCTTTAAAATAAATAAGATTTTTCTTATATCTAAAATCAGTTATCTTTCCGCATATATCCACGATAATGTTTTTTGGAATGTTGCTTAAGACATTGGAAAAATTAATCTCACACGCCTCGCTTTGACTGTTACTGAATCCCCTACTTCCTCTTGGGTGGTAAGACCCGCATCTTGGGACAGATAACGTTGGTGACATGATTCGTTTGTGGCATAACCGTTGAAAGCAACCGAGTGATTACGATCTTTCCATTCGGCGGCGTGACACATTTCCCGTGTTTTTTTTCGCTTAGCAGGAATTCCCTTTCTGACGTTTTTTCTTTACGGCCCACGTGGTGTCAGTAAGCGAAGCTGATAGTGACAGTGCATTGATAGCGATTAAGAATAAGTGAGAATATGGCGGGAATTATGTTTCATAATGCATACTTCAAGTGCCATGCTCCTCGTCATCAACTACAGTTAACTGATTCAATATTCAGTCAAAACAGGATTACCATGTCCTCTTCCCTGACATCACATCTCTTTGCACGCCTGCGCCTGCTGATCTCCATCGCCGCAGGCGTAATCTGTTATTTCTTCTTGCCTGAGCAGTTAGGGGAATTACAGCGTTTGTTGATCGGCTGGAACGTGCTGGCATGGCTTTATCTGTGGTTTATCTGGTTTCGTATGCTGCGCACGGAGGCAGACCAAATCAAGCACATCGCCCAGATGCAGGATCAAAGCGCCACGTTGGTTCTGGGGATGGTGATTGTTGCCTGTATGATCAGCATCGTCGCGATCATGAGCGAGCTACCAACGTTAAAAAGTCTCACGGGTACGCCGCGCGCCCTGCATATGTTACTGACTGCATTGACGCTTATTGCGTCATGGGCCTTGCTGCCCAGTTCATTTGCTATGCACTATGCTCATCAGCACTACCTGCATCGTAGCCATGGCGTTATCCCGCTGATCTTCCCGGAAAAGCCTGCCAATCCCGCCTATTGGGATTTTCTGTACTTCTCATTTACCATCGCGGTGGCATCCCAGACGGCTGATGTGGCAACGGGCACGATGGAAATGCGTAAACTCGCGCTGTTGCAGTCGGTTATCTCGTTTATTTTTAATCTGGCTATTCTGGGGCTATCCGTCAATGTGGCAGCCAGCTTACTGAGCTGAGGTACTGCGGAGAAGGAGGAAAGAGGGCAGCAATGCGTGGAGGAGCTGAACAGGGTGTGACAGGACAGAGAGGCGCGGGCAACCAAACCTGTGTAGCCCGTTCCTGCCGCCTCTCAGAGAGGGGCAGGAATAAACAGGAGGATTAACCGCCCTGCTGTTGCCCCTGCTGTTTACTGTCAGCCTCTTTCTGTTTCTTTTTGGCCATATGGTGGCCAACTGCGCAGCCTGCTGCTGCACCGGCAACGCCGTGATGTTTAACGTGACCCGCCACACCGCCCACGGCCGCGCCCTTCAGACAGCCTTTTGCCTCTGCCTGTGAACTCATCGCCATAAGCAGACCTGCGGTAACAAGAATAAGTGAAAGTTTTTTCATTGAATGACTCCCTGATAAATAGCGAAAACGCGTTACTGTCTTCTGAGCATAGCTAACCAGAACACTTCTGCTGGCCGGGGTGAGTAAATCTTCAAACCGTTTAACCGCCGTTAAGAATTTTATTTATCGTGGCGCAGATCGTTCATTTTTAAAGCGAAACGGTTAACCGGTAAGGAAAGATGTGATGGCAAACCGCGTTAAAAATGGGCAGTAGCGATGCGATGCAGACACCGTTTGAACTGCGCAGGACAATATAAAAAAACCGCCCTTCGGCGGTTGAGATCCAATCGAACCATCAGTGTTCAGATCAGGAAGTGCGGCAGGTCGAATTCAGGACATGTCATCCTGAGTGTCATCGTGCGGGCAGGGTTCACCGGTATCATCACAGGCAGTATTAATACGCAGACCGCTTGACAGCTTTTGATGTGCTGCAAGCTCAATTTTACCCGTATTATCCGTCATGTTTTTCTGGAACAAAGAAGAAACTGGCTGTTGATCATTTATTGAAAATAAGTGGTGCGCGTCGGGAGCCGCTAATGCTGCATTCTGAAAAGTAACAAACGTCGCGATCGAGAATACCGTTGTTTTCAGTGCCATTTTGACGGGAGAATTTTTCATAGCTTACCCTTAAGAGATTGCTCCTGGGATGACAGAACGCTCTGCTGTTCTGCTCTGTGCTGTATCTAACCTCAGCAGTGGCAAAATAGATCCTTTATATTTCCATTGTAAGACGGACCTGATAAATCAGATTATTCCTTGCCAGATCGTGACCTGTTCACCTCATGTTTAAATTAAAATTATTCAATAAAATCATAAAATAAGTCAGATTAATGTCGTTTAACCTGGCTGCGAAGACGCTCAGTAACGCACCGCGAATAACGTACCAAACCCAATTAGAGCAACGGAGAATAAAAGGCTGTTGATCCCGCCTGGCTCCAGTCTTAAACGTGGCTTCAAACCGTAATGCCAACATCCGCGTGCGTGTAAACCCTGTGCCCAAGGCTGTCAGAAATTTCATGCTTTTACGGCGATCTTATTTGCGCATAACTTTCATGAGGAAACGTTAAAGACGCGCTTTGTTTTTCTGCTTTTGTTTATCCTGAAGCATCAATCACTATCAGGCCGCATTCGTGGCGGCTGGCTCGGGAAGCCTAAAATGAAAGTACAAAAACTTGAACAACCTGCTTCACTCAAGACGCTTGAGCCATGGGGAACCGTGGAAGGTCTGCCTGGCTCACCCGAAATCGCACTGGCAGGACTGCAAAAGGTAATTCCGGGCCATGAAAGCATTGATATGGGCATTTTTGAATGTACGCCTGGAAGTTATCGTCGTGGCGTTAAGCAAGCAGAGATGATGCATTTCCTGTCAGGAACAGGGTCGTTTACAGCAGATGGCGAAGCGCCGCAGCATTTTAAACCCGGTGACACCTTGTTCTTCGAAGCCAATACCGAAGGCACCTGGGTGATGGACACAACCATGCGCAAGCTCTACGTTATCTTCGACACGCTTTAAACGCCTGTGCACTGATTCACTCTGTAAGGGTGAATCAGGACAGCATGAAATTCACCGCATCGCTGGCATGGATTTTGGTGGTATCGAACACCGGTAACGCACTTTGCTGTTCTGGAATCAGCAAGCCTATTTCCGTGCAGCCAAAAATAATGCCTTGTGCGCCTTGCGTAGCCAGTTGCTGTATCACGTCAAGATAATAGTGCCGGGAAGCGTCCGTAAATATCCCCATACACAGTTCATCAAAAATGATGCGGTTAATGACCTCACGTTGCTCCGCTTCGGGTACGACAGTGTTTATTGAGAACGACTTAGTCAGGCGACCCAGATAGAAATCCTGTTCCATCGTATATCGTGTGCCAAGCAAGGCAACACGGTTCATTCCTTTGCTCACTATCTCACGGCCCGTCGCGTCGGCAATATGTAAAAACGGCAAATCACAGCGGGACTCAATCGCGTCGGCAACCTTATGCATGGTATTGGTGCACAACACGATGGCATCAGCTCCGGCCATTGCCAGACCTTGTGCTGCCTCGGTCAGTAACTCACCTGCCCGATCCCAGTGACCACTGCGTTGGCAGGCTTCAATCTCATGGAAATCGACGCTGTGCAGAAGCAGTTTTGCAGAATGCAGGCCACCTAACCGGGCCCTGATCCCCTCATTAATTAAACGATAATAAGGGATTGTCGATTCCCAGCTCATGCCGCCAATAAGCCCAATCGTTTTCATCATTATCCTGTGAAGAGTTTTGCTACAAAAGCCATGAAACTGCTGATAACAGCGGCCTTAGCCCAACGGGCTATGGCCGTTTATCAGGCATTCACGTTCTGCTTTTGCCACTAAGATTTATTGCCTTTTTCACTTGCCTGCTGCAAGGCAGTAATTACCGTTCCGGGGGTTAATACCTGAGGCAACACCACCGGTTTTCCGCCATCAGCCGGATAAACCACATAAAGCGGCAACCCACCACGACCAAAGTCACTGAGCGCCTGTTCAACGTCAGGATTGTACTTTGTCGAGTCTGCAATCATATAGATGGTGTTCGTGCGTGCCATGGCTGTTTTTACCGCCTGGGTAGACAGCGAGGTGCGTTCGTTTACCTGGCAGGTAATGCACCAGGAGGCGGTAAAGTTCACCAGGACCGGTTTACCCTGCCCTTTAATGGCATCAACGTTCTGAGGTGACCACGCAACCGCCGCCGCCGCAACAACATCTGACGAATCCGCTGCCGCCGTTGAGCCCTTAAGCGTGACTAAAGGGGGAACCAGCAAAACGATCACGACAGCCGTAGCGATGTGTAAAGCCCAATGCCGCCTTCCCATCATCTGCCGCTTTTGTGCCAGTCCATACAGCCAGGCGGCAAAACTCAGTAGCAGGCAGCAGGTCAGTATCGCCGCCAGCGCGGTTGAGCCTGCCTGGCGCTCCAGCACCCAGATTAACCAGCCAGCCGCACCTAACATCGGAAATGCCAGGGCATGTTTTAAGGTGATCATCCAGGCGCCCGGCGATGGCAGTATCCTGGCGACGATGGGGAAAAAGGAAATCAAGGTGAAAGGCGCGGCAAAGCCCAGCGCCAGCGAAAGGAAAATAATAAAACTGATAAAGGGCGGCTGCGTCAGCGCATAACCTACCGCACTGGCCATGAAGGGCGCACTGCAGGGAGTGGCAACAATGATGGCCAATGCCCCTGTCAACGCGGAACCAATCAGCCCACCCTGGCTGCCCCCGACTTCGCCGACCCGCTGAAGTGATAATCCCACTTCAAACAGGCCGAACAGATTGAGCGCCGAGGCCAGCATCACCAGGACTAACACTGCAATCACCAGAGGTGATTGCAGTTGAAAGCCCCAGCCCACGGATGCCCCACCCAATCGCGCCAGCAATAACAGACTGACCAGTAAAACCATGGTGACAACAACGCCAACCAAAAACGCGAGCCCTTCTGCGCGAGCATGGGCTGGCCGGGCGTGATGCCGTATCAGGCTCAACGCTTTGAGCGAAATAACCGGAAACACGCATGGCATAAGATTAAGTATGATGCCACCCAGAAAAGCGGCGGCGATAGCAGTCAGCATGATTTATCTGTCCAGATCTGAGATTAAGCCGGGTTAGCCTCGCGGTATTTTTTCACGGCATCCAGCGTTTTCTGGATATGGGATTCCGGGTTTTTATCCGTATAACTCAGTAAAATTTTGCCATCTGGCGCAATAACATAGGAGGTACGATCGGAAAGCGTTTTACCTTTCATCTCCATGGTACTTTTATATTCCGCGGCCACTTTGGCACCCGGATCGGCGGCAACGGTGAATTTATCGCGGCATTCAAGCTTTGAGAACTTCTCAATCTGGTCGGTGTTACCTGCGGTCACGCCGATAACTGTCGCACCCTGTTTTTTAAATTCATCTGTGGCTTCAGCAAATGCGTGTGCTTCTAACGTACAACCGGCACTAAACGCCGCTGGGAAAAAATAAAGCACGACCGGGCCTTTTTGCAGCGCCTGCTGCAAGGAGAAGGTTGTTTCTTTACCTGCCAGTGCGGCTTCCAGTTTGAAATCTGGCGCATTTGCACCGACCGGTAATGCAGCAAATGCGGAGGTCATCGGCAGGCTCAGTGCCAGGAGCGTTGCGGTCGTCAATATTTTCAGGTGATTCTTGATACGCATTATTTTTTTCTCCGTCGACAAGCAGGCAAAAGTGCCCTTGTACTTTAATACTAGGTTCGTTAGCTAAAAATGGAAAAATTAACGTCATGTGATAACGCGACTGCGTTGCCAGCGTGGTGATACGAAATAGTCTGGCATGTACTGTAAGATAGCCACACAACCGGTCATTTAGATATCCGGTTAACCGATAATTTTGTGTCAGACGGTAAATAAGGCACATTTAGGGAAAAGAGAGACGACCAACCTCGTAGTGTTGGGTGTGCAGTACATTTTGCGCAGGCGCTTTTGTCCACAGGCAAAATGCTATGCGCCGCCAGTGAAAGGTATCCAGAGCAGAGACGCGTGCTACAGCTCCGGATTGATCTGGGCACTGAGTAAGCCCGGAAAGTTCGCTGTAAGCAGGAACGCGACTCACCGCCAGGGATGCAAAGCCAGCATGCGCGATATCTGGCCCTAAGTCAGCCGATAAGACCGGAAAGGTGTGCACCTGTGGCCAGCCGAAATCTTCGGTAAGTTTTTTAAAACCGGCCCCGGACAGAAAACGGTGCAGGCTTTCTGCGTTCTGCCACAGATAAAATGGCGCATAGCTGTTTTCTTCACTGTATGTCGGGCTGTTGGATTTGCAGGCATAAAGCCAGGCTTTAAACAGGAGACCCGGAAAGCCATCCATCTTATGCCCATGGTCATTAATCCGGCGTTTAATGATTGTCATGTCGTAATCAGCAGGAAGAACAAACCGATATTGCATAGCAAGCATACTTTTCTCCTTAAGCGTGTGGAATAGCCGTCAGGCTAAACATTTTCCCATGACTGAAAGACCAGTCTTCAGATTGTGTGAAATGAATAATGACCATGACATCGCGGGGGTTTATGCCAATCGCTTGTTGAAGACGCCCGATCAGATCGCGATAAAAAGCCTGCTTTTGTTGAGTGCTGCGCGCTTTACCGGCGGTAACAGTAAACATAAGGAAGTCATCGCTACGGCCCGCTTCCCCGTCACACAGATAGTGCCGATCAAAAATGCGGCTACGATCGTCATAACAATCAAAAAACTGAAAGCAGTCACCGCGTGGAACGGCAAACGACGCTTCAAGTGATTGCTGTAAAGCATCAGAAACAGCCTCTCGCCACTGCTGGAAACGCGGTGTTGAGATAGCGATACGAGTGACAGGCATACAGGCTCCTTACTCAGGCTGTGCATTTTTGAAGACGGTCAACGCAGAAACGGCATTTGGCCATCCGCAATAAAAGGCAAGATGCGTTATCACTTCCGTTATTTCCTCATCAGAAACCCCATTCTTACGCGCGAACTGAAGATGCCAGTCCAGTTGCTCATTTCGAGACAGCGCAATAAGTGCACTGACCGTCACTAAGCTTCTGTCCCGCGGGGAAAGCGCTTCCCGCTGCCAGATATCGCCAAACAACACCTCTTCACTGAGCAATGCCAGCTTTGGGGCAAGTTCAGCCATGTTTTCTCGGGTCACGTTTATAGCGTTCATTTATCTTCCTCTGGTGGATGTGGTAAAAAGATAAAACGCCTTGATAATTTATAAAATCAGAAATAATGGGACACTTAATCCCAAAAAACAGGACAGATAATGGCTAAAAGACCCGTTACGTTCGATGCGGAAACCTTACGCACTTTTGTGACCGGCATTGAGCTGGGTAGCTTTGCTTCTGCCGCTGAACGCTTAGGTCGTTCAACATCGGCCGTGAGCGCCCAACTTAAAAAGCTCGAACAACAGGCAGGTGCAGCGCTGGTGCAAAAGTCGGGGCGACATCTGGTTCTTACAGCCCAGGGTGAAATTATGCTTGCTTACGCGCGCAGGCTCATGAGTTTGAACGATGAAGCTTATGCAGCCGTTAAGGCCGTTGGTATCCGTGGCGAGCTACGTCTGGGTTTGCAGGAAGACTTTGGAGAGTCACTCCTTCCCACCATTCTTGGACAATTTTCACGTGCGCATCCCGATGTGCAGATATCAGCAACGGTCACCCGTAATAAACCTCTGTTAGAAGCTATTCGCCAAAATGAACTCGATATCGCACTGAGTTGGCAGGGTAAAGAGAGCAGTGCTTATAGCCAGTCGCTTGGCACGTTACCGCTATGCTGGATAGGCGCAAAGGATCTGGATATCGGCACATTTTTCTTGCAGAACCGACCGTTGCCGTTACTGGTTTTTGATGCACCCTGTATGATGCGTAGCGCAGCGACAGCCGCACTGGACAGCATGAATATCCCGTGGCGTATTGCGTTTACCAGCAGAAGCCTGAGCGGTATATGGGCCGCAGCCGCAGCGGGGCTGGGCATTACGTTACGCACTGAAACAGGCATGCCGTCATCGTTAGGGATTATTACCGGGCAAAAATTGCCTGATGCAGGAAGCATTGGCGTCACGCTGCATTACGCAGAAAAAAACGTATCTGCAGCAGCAGCTTCACTCTGTCAGATGATAAAAGTACACTTTCCCGGTGCTCAGGCGCGCTGACAGATTAAGGCGTTATTTTTTACTCTCCGTTATAACTATTTCTGCTGTCCTGATGAGTATAAAAACAAGAGACTATATTTCAGCGCGACAGCATATCTCTGTCCCACCAGCCGCTGATAGCACGATGAGCCAGGCGGAAAATACATAGCCAGGGTCTGAATGACACCACATTCATTTAATCGATGAACGTTTAAGCGGGTGGCGTTAGCGCACGCTGGCTTAACAGGGTTCGCCGTCTCAGCTAAGCGCCATCGTTCTCTACATCGCCATTACGCCTCAACTTACCCGCCGCTCCGCGCCTGATTCGGGCACCTTGATGATTCCACTTACAGTATGATGTAACTAAATCATCTTTAAAAAGAGGGGAAAAGAGGTCTGATTAGGAATGGTGGTGATTAAACGCGATTTAATGTCCTTGAGCAGTGGCTTACCTCTCCCTCAAAGCCATGTAACCTGAGTGTGTTATCGTCTATTTCCACCCGCGCAAAGGGCGCATCTGACGGACCATCCAGCATTCCTTTCATAGTGAAAAACTCGGTGTGCTCGATACGCGCATAGCCGCCACGATGATCGTGCCCGGCAAAACAGGCGCGTACCCGATAGCGAGTAAATAAATCCACCAACTCTCCGGCATTCATCAACATATGTGTATTCTCGGGTGCCAGCGGATAATGCCCCAATACCACGACGCTTTCCCCGCACTGTTGGGCGGCCTGTAACTGCTGCTCAATCCAGTCCAGTTGCTGTCTACCCACGGCGCCATTCCAGGGCTGTGCCTGGGGCTGCTGCTGGCGCTGGAGTCGGGCCAGCAACGCCGCGGCCTGTTCACGGTCTGTGCCGTTGAGTGCATTGCAGTAAACACTGATATCGTTGCCATCGTAGACAATGAAACGCCATCCGTTGAAACGGAAGGCGTAATAGCTCTTAGGTAAGGGAAGCTTTCCCTCAAGCCGTGCGGCTATAGTCTGCGCATCGTGATTACCCAGCACCACGGCATGAGGATGCTGTAAGCCTTGATACACAGGCAGCACCGCCGCATAGCTTTGCCAGTCGCGATCGACCAGATCGCCCAGCGTGACAACAAAATCGAGCGGCTGCGCGTTAAGCACCCCGATGGCCCGCTGTAGCTTTTGTAGTCCGTTGCGATAATAGAGATTATTGTCGATATCCGGCTCGCTATCCGCATATTGCGGATCGGCAATCAGACCAAAACAAACCCTGTTATCCCCTGTCGCCACAGTTCGCAGCGACGGCAGTTGATACAGCTGAGCGACTTCCGCCAGTAATGCGCGTTGTGGCAGACTAAGCGAGTGAGGCATTAACATGCGGGACACCTTAACGTATGCCAGCACGCATAAACGACTGGATAAACTGGCGCTGGAAAATCAGAAACAGCAGCAGTAACGGCAGCGTTGTCATGATCGTCGCCGCCCCAATAAGCGCCCACTGAACGCCCTGCTCCGGCGAAGAAAATAACTGCAGCCCGACCGTTAATGGCCGCACTTTAACAGAATCGGTAATCACCAGTGGCCAGAGAAAATCATTCCAGTGGAAGCTAACAGATACCAGTGCAAAGGCGATATAAATCGGCCTGGCCAGCGGGATATAAATTTTACGTAAAATATAAAACCGGCTGGCACCTTCCACGACAGCCGCTTCTTCCAGTACCACAGGAATGCTTTTAAACGTCTGGCGCAGCAGGAAGATGGCAAAGGCCGAGGCGAAATAGGGTAAGGCAATGCCGGTCAAGGTATCGCGCAACCCGAGCGCGCCAATCGTTTGGTAATTGTTGAGGATCAACACATCGGGGCTGATCATCAGCTGTAACAGGATAAGCGCAAACAAAACCCCCGAATACTTCAGGCGAAAACGCACCAACGCGTAAGCCGCCATGGTGGCCAGCACCAGCTGACATACGACGATCATTAACACCAGCAAAATGGTGTTGAGAAAGTAGCGGGCAAAGGGCGCAGCGTGCCAGGCGTCAATAAAGTTCTGGAGCGTCAGGGGAGCAAAGAGCGTAAAGCTCCCCTGCTCTGCCGCGGGATGTATCGCCACCCACAGCGCGACCAGGATGGGAAGTAACCATAGCACTGCCATCAGCCAGATAACGGCATTCAGGCATAGGCGACCAACAGCACATTGAGGCTTCATTGATAATGGGCTCGCTTGTCCAGTAACCTAAACTTAACCACAGCAATGGCCGCTAAAATCAGCAGTAACACCACGGTCATTGCCGCCGCTGCCGGTAAATCCCAGTAACTGAATGCGGTGCGGTAGATGTAAAACAGTAACAGGCTGCTGCTGTTGTCCGGGCCGCCATTGGTCATGGCAATCACCTGATCGACAATGCGAAATGCGTTCATTGATGCGTTGATTAGCACAAATAACGTGGTCGGCATCAGTAATGGCCACTGGACGCGCCGGAAGAAGTACCCGTGAGATGCACCTTCAATTTGTGCCGCTTCACTCAGTCGCGGATCAATCTGCTGCAGAGCGGCCAGATAGAAGATCATAAAGAATCCGGCTTCACGCCAGACGGAGACCGCCATCAGACACCACAGCGAGGTGCCTGGCTCCCCGAGCCAGTTAATGGGGGCAAAGGAAAACAGCGCCAGCAGCTTGTTCAGCAGGCCAAGCTGCGGCGTGTAAAAAAACAGCCACAGGTTGGCAATGGCAATCATTGGCAGCAGAGAAGGAATAAAAAACGCCGCACGAACCACCGCATTCCCTGCCAGCCGCCGGTTAACGGCCAGCGCCATCAGTAAAGCCAGCGTGACCGCCAGCGGAATAGTGATCAGGGCATACAGCAGGTTATTCCACAACGAGCGGATAAACACATCGTCATCCAGCAGCGCAGCATAGTTATCCAGCCCAACAAACTGGGCCGGATGACCATTACGTGAGGCGCTGAACAGACTTTCCCACACCGTCGCCAGTGCAGGATAGTGGGTAAAGAGCAGCAAAAAAACCAGTGCCGGTAAAATCAGCAGATAGCCACACAGCTGTAATGACCCGCCACCAGAGCGAGAGGCTGACGCTGCCGGTGTAAGAATGCGCATCGCCATAGTGTTACTGGTAAGCCTTCAGCAAACGATCGGCCTGTTTCTGCGCCGCTTCCAGAGCTTCTGCTGGTGTTTTAGCCTGGGTAATGGCGGCTTCAATGGCGTGGTTCAGCGCCTCCTGAATTTGTACGCTGTTGTAGGTCGACAGTTCTGGCTGGGCATATTTGAGTTGCTCACGAGCCACCAGCGCCTGGGGTACCTGTTTCACATACGCTTTCATTGCCGGTGTTTCCCATGCGGCGGGAGAGGTCGCCACGTAGCCGGTGGCAATACTCCAGCGAGCGGCCTGTTCAGGGGCGGTGACCCAACGGATAAATTCCATTGCCGCTTTCTGCTGCGCTGCCGATGCATTTTTGAAGACGTAGAGATTTCCGCCGCCGGTTGGGCTACCGCGCTGGGTTTTTTCAGGAAGCATTGCGATGCCAAACGGGAATTTGGCATTTTTGCGCACGACACTCAGGTTCCCGGTGGTCGTCACCATCATCGCAGTTTTGCCACTGAGAAAATCCTGCGGCGTCGTGCCCCAGGCGATAGCGCCTTTCGGTGAAACGCCTTCTTTCTGGCCTAAATCGGCCAGCCATTGCAGCGTTTCACTATTTTTAGGTGTATTAAAATAGACGGCGGTGCCCTTGCCGTTATCAAGATGCGCGCCGTTTGTCGCAGCAAACCCCTGAAACACCCAGTAGCCATTGGGCGTAGTCGGGATTTCAATGCCCCACTGGCTGACGTTATCACCGTCTTTCACGACCAGTTTTTTACCAAAGTCCACCACCTGCTGCCAGTTCGCCGGCGGTGTATCCGCATCCAGACCCGCTTTTTCAAACGCCTGCTTATTCCAGTACAGCACCACCGTCGAGCGCTGAAAAGGAACGCCCCACACTTTACCGTTGATATGACGCAAAAAAGCAGGATAGAAGCTGTCGATCCATTTTTTACCGTCATCGTCCTTTGCCAGGTCGCTGGCCGCCACAATGGCACCCGCATCCATCAGTGAATAGGCTTCGATATCACCAATGACCGCCATTTGCGGTGCATTACCGCCGCGAAACGCAGTCAACGCTTTGGTCACCGTCGTGGCGTAGTCACCGGTATATACCGGCTGAATACTGACTTCAGGATGAATTTTTTCGAAATCAGCGACCAGTGCTTCGACGGTGTGGCTGATTTCTCCGCCCACCGCGATGGGATAGTACATCTGCAACTTAACCGGATCGGCGGCAAATACCGACGCGCTCGTTGCGATAAGCAATGCAGGAAGCAGATGTGACAGACGAATGGCAGACATGATTTTCCCTTAGGTAAAAAGACCGTTAAACCGCATATTTTTTGGATGACACAGACATCAGCTGCTCAGCGTGCAAACAGCGTTTACCGCTATCAGTTGAAAACAGGTATTGCTTATCGGCAGGCCATTGCAGCCCGGTCAGACTTCCCTCGATAAACCGTTTCATTCCCGGGACCGTGACGGTTAACGACGCATGGCTGTGAGCAAGCTGGCACTGTAATAAGGTGTCCGCCCCCATATATTCATAACTCACGACGTTGGCCGTCAGCGCCGCGCCATCGGCGTTAATGAGCTGGATATCTTCTGCCCTGATCCCAAGGCTGAGCGCGCCATTGCTAAAACCTTCAACGACGGGCTGCGTAAGCGGGCTCAGGTAGTGATTCGTGTGGTCAAAGGTCAGCGGTAAGATATTCATGGGCGGTGCGCCTATAAACTGTGCCGCAAACACACTGGCTGGATTGTTATAGAGGTTATCTGGCGTGTCATGCTGCTCAATTCGCCCCTCATTCAGCAAGATGATGCTGTCGGCCATGCTCATCGCTTCTGTCTGATCGTGCGTCACGTAGAGCATCGTCAGCCCCAGTTTTTTCTGTAAGGCACGAATTTCACGACGCATGCTTTGGCGCAGTTTGGCATCAAGGTTAGAAAGGGGTTCATCCATCAGGCACAGCGTATTGTTAGCGATAACGGCACGGCCTAACGCCACCCGCTGTTGTTGACCACCGGACAGTTGGGACGGTAAGCGATCCAGCAACGTCTCAAGTTCCATCAGCTTACTGACCTGACGCAGACGATCGGCAAACGTGAGTTTATCCTCGCCACGGGCTTTTAAACCAAACAACAAATTCTCTTTGACGCTCAGATGAGGAAATAACGCATACGACTGAAACACCATGGAAAGCTTGCGTTGGGAGGGCGGTAAGTGGGTGATGTCCAGATGGTTAAAACTGACCGATCCGTTGTCGGCCGTCTCCAGCCCGGCAATGGTGCGGAGTAAGGTCGATTTACCGCAGCCTGAAGGGCCCAACAGTGCAACAAACGTCCCTTCTGCGGCGTCAAAATTGATATTATCCAGCGCGATTTTCTCGCCCCAGCGTTTGGTGATGTTATGAAGCGCCAAATGGCTCATACATGCGCCGCTTTGCAAATGAGAATTGCAGTAAGCTAGCGGAGAAAAATGAACGATTTATGGCTGAAAAATGACAGAAAAATGATAAGCCTGCTTTTAATCATCCAGGCTTATCCTTCATCAGCTGCCCGTACCCTGTTTATCCCTTCAGACAGGTATCCGCCTTTCCTGTGTGGTGGCGAGGCCTGCCGCACCCTTCCCGCCAGCATGCCACTCACCAGAGTGGTAAAAACGCAAACCGGGTGTTATCTCAGGCACATTAGTCATGCTTAACGTCTCCAGGTGGCCTGCCCGTTAAATTTGTTATTAATCGACAGGTTAAGGCCAGTGCGGTTAAAGAGTGGCTGGCATAAATTTGTTATCCTCAGGCAACTCAATTTTAGGTTAACGTTTTGGAGCAACGATGAGCGATATTATTAACCTGTTTACCAGCCATAAAAGTGAACGCAGCTTTACCGACAAACCCGTCGACGATGCCATCCTGGATCGCATCATCAGCACCGCCTATCGCGCGCCGACTTCTGTTAATTCACAGCAGGTTTCACTGGTCGTCACGCGGGATGCCGGGAAACGTCAGGCGATCTCCCAGATTGCCGGTGGACAGCCGTGGATTGCTAAGGCCCCGGTGTTTATTACCCTGGTGCTCGACATGCATAAATCCCGTATGGCAATGGCGGCAGTAGGCAAAGAGCAGGTTGCTCAGGAAAGTATTGAGAGTATTGATTCTGGCGCTACCGATGTCGGCATTGCGCTGGGAAGTATCATGGCAGCAGCCCGGGCAGAAGGCTTAGGCATCGTGCCCATTGGGGGGATTCGCCGCGATCCTGACGCGATGATCTCACTGCTTAATTTGCCAGAATATACGTTCCCGGTGGCGGGCGTCGTGATTGGGTATGTCGATCAACCCGCATTTCAGAAACCACGCCTGCCGATGCAAACCTTCCGTCATGAAGAAAGCTATCACACCGAAGGTCTGGAGCAGCAAATCGCGGCTTACAATGCTGAAATGGTTCAGCACTGGCAAGCAACCGGGCGTGCGGACGGCGAAAGCTGGAGCGACAGCGTGAGCGGATATTATCAACACATCTATTTCCCCAACGTCCTGCCAGCGCTGCACAAGCAGGGATTCGGTAGCGACAAATAATCTTTACCTGCCCGGGCAATGCCCGGGCGGTTTCCCTGCCAGATCGGCTCGACGTGAGCTAGATGCTGGCCCCGTTTCGTCCCTGGTGTTTGACACGATAGAGCGCTTCATCCGCGCGTTTAATCAACAATCCTGCGCTTTCCGGTCCTTCCCCGGACGCCGAAGACGCCACGCCGGCGCTTAACGTTACGCACCCCGTCTCCAGCCCCGTAGAAGTATGCGGTATAGCTAACGCTCTGACCGCCTCAACCACACTCAGCGCCATCCTTAATGCATCCTCGGCACGGGTATCGGCTAGCACGATGGCAAATTCTTCACCGCCATAACGGGCCGCAATATCGGTCCGACGCTGTGCGAACGTTTTCAGCACACGGCCCACCTGTTGTAAACAGGCGTCACCTGCAACGTGACCGTAGGTGTCGTTGTAGCGTTTGAAATAATCGATATCGAAAAGTATCAACGATACCGGTCCTCCGCTACTGCGTCCGTGCAACAGGCTTTTTTTCAGAAAGTGGTCAAAATAACGACGATTGGCCAGTCCGGTTAGCCCATCGGCGTTGGCCAGATTTTCCAGCGAGTGGTTGGCGGCGGTGAGTTCATCCCTGAGATGGGTTAATTCAATTTGGTAGCGTAAACTGCGCCGGGCTTCATGCCGCATTAACATCCACAGCAGGATGATCGCCATCAGTAACACCAGACTCAGTACCACGCCCTGCACCCTGCTTTCAGCCCAGTGCACGAAAAGCCCTTGTTTATCAAAGCCGGCGGCAACGACGAAAGGATAACGGCTTGAGCTAGCGAAGCCAAAAATGCGCGTTATACCGTCAACTTCAGCCTTCCACTGACCACTACCGCGCTGTGAATTTTCGAGTAACTGATGGAAAAGCGGGCTGGATGAGAGGTTTTTACCAATGTAGCTGTCTGGCAAAGGGCGAGCATAAAGCACAGTGCTGTCTGCCAGCATCAGCGCCAGTAAATCCTTGGGGCCAATGACAAAATAATCATAATAATGGCGAAAGTAATCGACACTCACAGTGGCAAGAAGTACACCACGGAAATCACCGTAGTTATCGCTGACGCGCAAAGAAACAGGGATCACGTAGCGTTCCGAACTGCGGCTACGTAAAGCGGGCCCGACGTGCACGCTGTTACGGGGATTGTTGCGATGGTAGGCAAAATATTCCCGATCGGCGTTATTTGCTGAAGGTGTCTGCGTTAAGGAACTGGCTATCCATTTACCCTGCGCGTCGTAATAAAAGATGCCATCCATCTGAGGCAGACGGCTCTGTAAGGTGCGCATGATGTTATTGATTGCTGAAACATCCACGCCGGTCTCAGTCTGGGACTCAATTTCTCGCTGGACTTCACGCAGTGACAGTTCTGTCTGGAGAAACGTGTCTTCTGCCTGGCGCGCCTGTGCCAGAGAAAGATCGATCGCGCGCTCTTCAGCTAATCGAACCGTCCTTTGCCAGTCCAGGTGAAGCGTCCAGACATTAACAACAATCACGCCAATCGTTAATAAACTCCCCGCCAGGGTAATACTTCTGAGCAGCGGCGAAATGCGCATCATTGCAACATCTTTTTTTCGACGTAATTCCATGCCGGTTTACCATTCTCTCGCTACGGGATAATGCAAAATATCAGAAACAGCATGTTATCAATCACATCCTGACGGAATACTTATATCAGCTGTTTTCAGTTTAGAGTAAAGGAGAGGCTTCAGTATAGCGTTGCGCGCGGTCAGAAATGTGTTCAGAAGGCATGTAGCTGACTGCCGTAATAAGCAGCCGGGTCTTATCCGGGGACCACACCGATGTCACGGCGATTCTCCACGTCCACGGGGACGTGGAGAAAAAGCGACTAGCGTCGGCGACGCCACCACCAAAACAGCAGCAGTACGACCGCCAGCACAGCCACCGCTATGCCTGCGCGGGCTAGCGGCAAGAGTAGTGATGGCTCGCCGCCCTGACGCAGTGATTTCACCCGGTCCGGGGTAATGCGCACCGCACTGTTACCGATATCCTGCATAACATAATTGGTGACGTCAGCAATTTGCGTATCATCCAGCGTATGGGCAAAGCCAATCATACCCTGCCCCTTCGCTGGCCAGACACCGCCAAGCACAGCCATGGCAACGTTATCCGCCGTAGGTTTCTCTAATACCGGATGTTTAGTCAGAGCGGGGAATCCTGTTAAGCCCTGTCCTTCCAGGTTATGGCACGAGGCACAATTATTGCGGTAAACACGCTCGCCATCCGTCATGTCCGATAACATATCTGGCGTATCATCACCGGTTACTGGTGTGAGTCCGCTGGCCGGTTCCTGTACATCTGACTCGGTGTCGGCATCGCTGTCTTCCTGCTCGGCGACAGGCATCAGATAGGTCGCAATCGCATTCCGGTCTTCCGGCGTCATCCTGGAAAAGCTTTTATCGATGGCTTCAAGCATCGGCCCCGCTGCGGTCGCCCCGTTATCGGCGTGACCGCTCGCCAGGTAGGCAGCCAGCGATTCTCGTGACCACTGATCGTCACTCTGTAAGGTATTCGCCGTGATATCCGGCGCAAACCAGGTTCTCAAAGAAGCACCCTGTAGCGATTTGCTCTGTTGCTCCGCCATCAAAAAATTCCGCGGCGTATGGCAGGTGCTGCAGTGGGTTAATCCTTCGACCAGATAAGCGCCACGGTTCCATTCTGCTGACTGGCTGGGATCGGGCCTGAAGGGTTTGGTGTCGAGGAACAGTACATTCCATGCAGCCATACTAAAACGCAGGTTGAACGGAAAGGGCAGCGCGGTTTTTTCCGGCTGTGTGTCAACGGCTTTGACGCCATGCATAAAGTAAGCATAAAGCGCCGAAACATCGCTGTCGCTCACTTTGGCATAAGCAGTGTAAGGCATGGCGGGATAAAGATGGCTGCCATCGGCACGCATGCCCCTGCGTAGCGCATCGGCAAACTGTTTCTCGCTGTAGTCACCTATGCCGGCCGTTTTTGATGGCGTAATATTGGTGCTGAAAATGATCCCTAACGGGCTACTAATGGCATGTCCGCCGCTAAAGGGTGCCTTGCCTTCATCTGTGTGGCAGGCAGCACAATCCCCGGCGACAGCAAGGTATTCACCCCGTTTTATAAGGTCAGTCTGGCTTTCTGCCTGCACACTGCCCTGGGTTGCAGTGAGCATGAGCACCACTAAAGGCAGTAACCGACTTAATCGCTTACCCATGCTGTGTCTCCTGCAAAATCTTGTCAGCGGTGCGCAGCGCAAGCGCCATGGCGGTGAGCGTAACATTACAGGTACCAACCGTTGGCATCACGCCGGTACCGACCATGAACAGGTTTTCATGATCGTGCGCCCGTCCCCAGGCATCAGTTACGCTGGTGGCGGGATCGTGCCCCATCGACAGGGTGCCGGTGATATGTTGGCGATTGGAGAATTTGCCGCTTTTGCTGTGCTGGATATTGGTTGCGCCAAGCCTGGCCGCTATCGCGTCATAGCACTCACGCGTTTTTTCTGTGCCTTTCTGCACATAGTCATCCACATCCCAGAACAACGCAGGTGTGGGTAATCCCAATGCATCTTTATTGCGGCTTAAGGTCACGCGATTGTCAGGATTGGGGAGCTGCTCCAGCGCATTTTTAATGCTAAGACGGCGTGCCGCACGGAAACGGACTTGCTCCTGGAGTTTTTTACCAAAGTATCCCTCTTCCAGCACTTCTTTTGTCACCGCCGCCACCTGCGAGGCATTGGAGATATCCAGACGGAATGGCGCATGTTCGCGGCGGAATTCGCCGTCTCTGAACTGACCAATCGAGCACGGGCTGACAGGGCCACGTCCCGGCCAGATCTCCTCATCTACGTCGAAGGTGACGCCAATCGCGGGATGATCGCAGAGATGACGCCCGACAGTATCCCGGGCATTGGCAATTCCCTGCGGAAATTTATCGCTGGTGGACATCAGTAACAGCTTCGGCGTTTCAATCGCGTTGGCCGCGAGGACAAATGTCTGCGCCGTGATGCGATGGCTGGTTTTATTCCAGTCATAATAGTTCGCGGCAACAATCCTGCCCTGCGCATCGTGTACAAGCTGATAAACCACCGCTTCGGTAATGACCTGGACGCCGCTGTCTTCTGCCTGTTGGGCGGCCAGCCCACCATGATACTGCGCATCAATCGGGCACAACGGCATACAGTTATTGTTGCCGCAGCAGGCTGGTCGACCATCATAACTACGGCTGTTGCGCCCCGTGCTGTCATCCAGCACGGTGAAATCTGGCGCGAGCCGTGCCGTTACACGCTGCTGTAGCCATGACGCCGGTACGCGCTCCATCGGGAAAGGCTTGCTACGTGGCGATCCGTTATCCGGCGATCCCCCGACGCCAGCAATAACTTCAGCCTCATAGTAATAGGGTTCCAGATCCTGATAGCCAATCGGCCAGTCTTTTCCCACGCCATAACGTGTGTATTGCTGGAAATCATTGGGCACAAAGCGCCACAGTTGGGCAGCCCAGTGCCAGCTGGTGCCACCAAAGATGCGGATGTACTGTGCATTAAACGCCTGCGGGCCTAATTGCTGCAGATAGTCGTTGGGTTCAGGCGTATATCGCGGCTGCGGCGCCATGGGCGAAAAGGGATAAGGCGACATAAAGTCAGACTTAAAGGCGGAGCTACGGAAGCGCTCGACCAGCTCATCCCGGCCGACTTTCGGCCCGGACTCAAGTAATACAACGGTTTTACCGGCTTTAGCCAATCGGGTAGCCAGCAATGCGCCATTCACGCCCGCGCCAATCACGACGACATCAGCCGACTCATTCTTCTTCATTGATGACATTACTCTTAAAAAGGATCACGGTTGACTCGCCCAACTGCCACAGACGCCATATGAGAAGCTCGGCGGAACCAGTTTGTCATTGACGACCTGATTCGCAAGGGTGTTGATGTAGGTGATGTATCGCGCATTTTTACCTTTCCCCACCACCCCGGTGTACCAACCGCTAAGAATGGCGCCCGCCAGCTTCGCACAGCCCGCATCGCTCTCGGCAAACTGCAAACGTTCCTGTTGCAACAGATCGGTCTGACGCGTCAGCAGGTTACTTAAATGTACCAGTGCAGCCGAGAAATTCTTTTGCGTCTGGCTTAAGGTGTCATAGAGCGCACTGCCCACGGTTTCGTTAAGCTCATCCCGCTGTGTGAGTTGCTGAGAAACCTGCATGAAAACGTCCAGCTCATCAGCCTGGGCGTCCGGTTGGGCGGCATTAAGGCGAGCCAGGGGGAGCAGATGTCCGGCGGCGCTGGTCACAGCCACCAGTCCGACCATCTTCAGCACGCGTCGGCGTGAATAGTGATTCATGATATCTTCCAGTAAAAGCCGCCTGTCGCTGGCAGCAAATCAGTCTGCGGAATAAGGGTTATGATGAGGGTAGTGTCCATGATGTCAGACATGTCGCCGCCGGGGTTAAGAGCGAAAGCCTGACGCGTTCGCGCCTGAACCTGCGCGTAAGAGAAAATCAACTGAGGTTGCAGAATCACGTCATCCGATTCTCTCCATGCCTGCGAATCATGGACGTCTCTTTTTTAATAATCCACTGGTAATTAACCAAATCATAACAATCTGCAGAGGATAAACCTGATAGTTGTTTGGGTTATAAATATATTAAATCGATATTAAACAAATTTGATACAAAGCGGAACTCACCCGCAGGACCGGCCATGCTGCACGGCATCACGATCTCCGCTTAGCCCGTCAGCCTGTCCTGAGGCAATTGCCTCTGGGGCTGGCTGAAGTAAACTGCTCTTCTGTCCTACTGTAGCGGCAGAATTTCTCAAGGAAACGGAGTTGATAATGCCCCCTTTGCGTTTACTGTTATCAGAATCGAACGATCCCTGGTTCAACCTGGCGGTGGAGGAGTGTATTTTTCGCCAGATGCCGGCAAGCCAGCGGGTACTGTTTTTGTGGCGAAATGCAGAAACCGTGGTGATTGGTCGGGCACAAAACCCGTGGAAAGAGTGTAATACGCGTCGAATGGCAGAGGATGGCATCAAACTGGCGCGGCGCAGCAGCGGGGGCGGAGCGGTATTCCATGACCTGGGAAACTGCTGCTTTACATTTATGGCGGGCAAACCCGAGTATGACAAAAGTGTCTCAACCGCCATCATCCTGCAGGCACTGGCAAAGCTGGGCGTGAATGCCCAGGCGTCCGGACGCAACGACCTGGTGATCGATACGGATGAAGGCGTGCGCAAAATTTCCGGTTCGGCTTATCGTGAAACTCCCGATCGTGGCTTCCATCATGGCACAATCCTGATGAATGCCGATCTGTCACGCCTGGCAAATTATCTCAATCCGGATAGCAAAAAATTACAGGCTAAAGGGATCGCCTCGGTACGTGCACGCGTAACCAATCTGCAAACCCTGGTTCCCGATATTCGCTACGAACATATCTGCCACGCTATCACTGAAGCCTGTTTTGAACATTTTGCCACGCGCTGTGAACCCGAGCACATCTCACCCGACCGGCTGCCCGACCTGCCCGGCTTTGAACAACAGTTTGCCCGGCAAAGCAGTTGGGAATGGAATTTTGGTCAGGCGCCGGACTTTTCACACGTACTGGATAATCGTTTCGTCTGGGGCGGTGTGGAAATCCATTTTGACGTTGAGCGCGGCACGATTAGCCGCTGCCAGATTTTCAGTGACAGCCTGAATCCTGCGCCTCTGGAAATGCTGGCCTCGCGCTTACAGGGGGCAGCCTATCAACCTGATGTGATGGCGCAGCACATTGAAGCGTTAAAAGCGGAATACCCACTGCAGCAACATGAACTGGACGAACTGACGCCATGGCTGGTGGCAAGCGTCAGTTAACAGGTGATGCGCGGCTGCCTTTGCCAAAGCCCGCCAGCATGTGGGCAACGACAGGCGACGTTACTGCCGTGCCGTTGCCCCTTTCGCGCTTAGCTTCCTGTATTCACGCGCTGACCTATATCCTTGAGTTGCGAGTATTTTTCAAGCAGGCGCGGCCCGTCATCCAGGCTCATTGCGAACATCCACAGATAGGTCATCACGGAATAGATATGTCCTGCATCACCAATCCCTTTTCGGGTCATGGCGAGGATCGTAAAGGCAAACAGCAGCGCCGCAGCCGTACCGATGGTCAAAAAACCCAGCGCCTCACGATCGGAGAGTCCAATGCGTAATCGCGCCAGCACAGCGTAGTGCTTCGCCAGTGTGGGTGCCTGCGCCATCGTCACCAGACTCACCTCTTTTTCAAGCCGGTTATTCAGACGACCAAACAACGCCTCATTCTTGCGTGAGAAGCCGGGTAAAAAACAGGCAAGAACCAACAAAATGATCACACAGCCCACGCCGGTCCAGAATTCAATCACCAGCAGCATGATGGCTGCGCCGCTGATCGATGCCAGAGAAGTGATCAGCATGGGCAGATGAAGTTCGAAAAAATCAACAAACTCACGTGACAACGTCACACGAGCGGCAACCGTTGACGCATTATGCTTTTCGTGACGCTGCGCCACGATAACCGGCACCGCCAGTTCGGCATAAATACGGGCGAAGGTGCGGGTATCGACGCTGCGTCTTGCGGCTCCGATGACCCACATCGTAAATACCATGACCGCATAGAGCACAGCATAGAGCGCCTGCCCGGTGACAATGGCGTTTATGGCAAACCCGGCTAATAGCGGATAAAGCAGGTAGGTGACGTTTTCTGCCACGACTAAAAGCAGAGTGAGCGCGAGCTTTTTATTGTGACGTCGACCTAACCTCTTTAAGGTCGCGATAGCGTTTGGTGGTGCGAGATCCGGTGGTGTCGTTCGGGAAGAACACATGATTTTCTTTTCTTAAACGGTTAGAATTGAGCGAATGCTCAAGTGCCAGCGCATCGTATTTGAGCGTTTGCTCAAAGTCAATTCGGGAGTGATGATGAAAGCACCAATGGCAACATCTGGGGAAACCTTGAAAGAAAAAATCCTCACAGGCGCCGTCGCGCTTTTTATCGAAAAAGGCATTGAGAAAGCCACGACGCGGGAATTAACGGAATCGCTGGGTATATCGCGTAGCCATATTTATCACTATTTCCCTGACTGGCATACGCTTACCTTAACCGCGCTGGAACACTTCATGCAGCGCGAGTTAGAGGAATTTACCGCTGAACTGGCCGGCCTGGAACCTGAGCAGCAACTACACTGTATGATTGAAGGCCATATACCTGATACTTCAGATTCGGTCTGGCGGCTCTATGCTTCTTTCTGGCAGATGGCAGCGCATAACGCCGATTATGCAGACTTAGCCGACAAGATTACGGCGGGCTGGGATGCGTTGCTCTGTGACATTATTCGTGCTGGCGTTGCACAGGGTTGTTTTCATACGGATGATGTCGCGCGCAGCGCGCGCCAACTCAATGCCATGCTTAATGGCTATGCTGATATGTTGAGCATTAAATCTTCGCCAGAAAAAATTGAGCAGGTCATGGCCGACATTAATCACTTTATACAATTTATGCGTTAACGGAGCGGGAAGGACGCAAAGCGTCTTTTTCTCGCGTATTGGCTTTAATGGAATGTTAAATAGAAGTTATACGAATATTCATTCTTAGCTTTTTAGTGTGTCATTCAGATGGCGTGCGTTTTACATTTTGTTGGTTGATTAATCTCAAATTTTATCGCTTATCTGTCCTGAAATGCTTGCTAACACACTTTATTTTTCGCTGGCAGATTCTCACGGGAATGCGGTAAGCAGGTGTTTTTAGGCGCTTTATTGTTTACTCATTTTAACATAAGCGGTTTACCTCGCTTCCCTTTTCGGGCTAAGTCGCTGGTTTATAAAGTAAATACATCCACAAATCCTTATAAAATTAATCATTGAGTCCTGTGTTAAAAAACCCTATATTGGCCGCGTTTTTAACACCAGCTCTAAATTTTATTCACTTATCCAACTGCAGCGTGATGCCACGCCCGGTTGTAGGAGAGATATGATGACGGATAAAGTCCGTATTGATAGTTTGAATGCGAATACATTAAACGGTAACAATGAGACTTATCTGGCCCGCCAGGCCGAGTTTGAATCAAATGTTCGAAGTTATCCGCGTAAATTACCGTTAGCGATTGCGAAAGCTAATGGTGTCTGGATCACAGACGTCGAGAACAAACAGTATCTTGACTGTCTTGCCGGTGCCGGAACGCTTGCGTTAGGTCATAATCACCCTGACGTACTGCAAAGCATCCAAAATGTCATTACCAGCGGCTTGCCGTTACATACTCTGGATCTGACCACGCCATTAAAAGATGCGTTCTCAGAATATCTGCTCTCCCTGTTACCGGGTCAGGGCAAAGAATATTGCCTGCAATTCACCGGGCCTTCCGGCGCAGATGCGGTCGAAGCGGCGCTCAAGCTGGCGAAGAAACACACCGGCCGTTCAGGTGTGATCAGCTTCTCCGGCGGTTATCACGGCATGACGCACGGTGCACTGGCTGTTACCGGCAACCTGTCACCTAAAGAAGCCGTCAATGGCATGATGCCAGAAGTCCAGTTTATGCCTTACCCGCATCTGTACCGCTGCCCGCTGGGCATTGGTGGTGACGCCGGTGTGAAAGCCCTGACCTACTACTTCGAAAACCTGATCAACGATGTTGAAAGTGGTGTCCGTAAACCTGCTGCTGTGATTCTCGAAGCGGTTCAGGGTGAAGGCGGCGTGAATCCGGCACCGGCTGAATGGCTGCAACGCATCCGTAAAGTGACGCAGGAGCACGGTATCCTGCTGATTCTGGATGAAGTTCAGGCAGGATTTGCCCGTACCGGTAAATTCTTCGCGTTTGAGCATGCCGGCATTGAGCCCGATATTATCGTGATGTCAAAAGCGGTAGGCGGCGGTTTACCGTTAGCCGTGCTGGGGATCAAAAAGCAGTTTGATGCCTGGTCACCGGGCCATCATACCGGCACGTTCCGTGGCAACCAGCTGGCGATGGCGACGGGCCTGACAACGCTGAAGCTGCTGAAAGAAAACAATATCGCTGACAGCGTCGCGAAAAAAGGTGAGTGGCTGAAAGGCAAACTTGGCGAACTGCAGCAACGCTATCCGGCCATCGGTAACGTGCGTGGTCTTGGCCTGATGCTCGGTATTGAAATGGTCAAGCCAAACGACGCGCAGGATCATATGGGCTGCTACCCGGCTGACGGTGATTTATCCGCTCTCGTTCAGAAAAAATGCTTCGAAAATGGCCTGATCCTTGAGCGCGGTGGACGCCACGGCAGCGTATTACGTCTGCTGCCTTCCCTGCTGATCAATCATGATGAAATGCAGGTCTTCCTGGATAAATTTGAAAGCGCCCTGCTTGCCGCTGGCGTCGAAGCAGTTTGAGTGGAGTAAAGTCGATGTCACGGTCAAATCCAATTCTGGCGTCCTCAGTGCAAAGCACTGAGGCTTACCAGCAGGCTATCGCACAAAGCAGTGCGGCAGTCGTTAAGTGGCTGGAACAGCCTGAGATGTATCAGGGTAAAACGGTTGCAGAACTGCGCGAACGCATCAAGCTGGACTTTAATCCAGAGGGCCTGGGCAACCAGGTCGCCATCGAACGCGCGATTGAGTATTTCCTGAAAGACAGCCTGTCGGTGCATCATCCGCAGTGTGTTGCGCATTTGCATTGCCCTAGTCTGGTGATTAGCCAGGCGGCTGAAGTGCTGATTAACGCCACGAACCAGAGTATGGATTCGTGGGATCAGGCACCCTCTGCCACCCTCATTGAAATGAAGCTGATCGAATGGCTGCGTTCCCAGGTTGGCTATCAGGCGGGCGATGCCGGCGTGTTCACCAGCGGCGGAACCCAAAGCAATCTGATGGGTTTGATGCTGGCGCGTGACGCGTTCTTTGCCCGTCAGGGTCATTCTGTACAGCAGGACGGTCTGACTGGCGATCTCAGAAAGATCAAAGTCTTTTGTTCAGAGAATGCCCACTTCTCAGTGCAAAAGAACATGGCGCTGCTCGGCTTAGGCTACCAGTCCGTGACGTTGGTGAAATGCGATGCGTTTGCACGCATGGACATGACCGATCTGGCGGAGAAACTGGCACAGGCCAGGGCCAACAACGAACAGGTGCTGGCCATTGTCGCGACGGCAGGCACCACCGATGCCGGTGCCATCGATCCGCTGCGTGATATCGTCAAACTGGCCGCAGAACAACAAATCTGGGTGCACGTTGACGCGGCCTGGGGCGGCGCGCTGCTGCTGTCAGAGAAATATCGTCATTATCTGGATGGCCTGGACCTGGTGGATTCCGTGACGCTGGACTTCCACAAACAGTTTTTCCAGACCATCAGCTGCGGGGCGTTCCTGTTAAAAGAAGCCCGTCACTACGAGTTGATGCGCTATCAGGCTGCGTACCTGAACTCTGAGTTTGATGAAGCGCAGGGCGTGCCAAATCTGGTCTCAAAATCGTTGCAGACCACCCGCCGTTTCGATGCGTTGAAACTGTGGATGGGGCTGGAAGCCCTCGGCCAGAAACAGTATGCCGAGATTATCGATCATGGCGTAACCCTGGCACAGCAGGTCGCTCAGTTTATTGAACAGCAAGATGCGCTGGAGTTGGTAATGAAACCACAGCTGGCGAGCGTCCTGTTCCGTTATCGTCCACAGCCGCTAACGGGCTGGAGCGATGCAGACGTTGCCCTGTTCAATCAGCGTATTGGTGATGCGTTGCTGGAATCGGGTCGCGCCAACGTTGGCGTAACCGAGCACAACGGTGTGACCTGTTTGAAAATGACGTTGTTGAATCCAACGGTCACGCTGGAGGATATCACTGTCCTGCTGGCGCTGCTGGAGAAAACCGCCGAGTCATTGCGCTAAGTGCGATAACCATCCGGTGACAGTGTCACCGGACGGTTGCTTTCTGCCAGACCTGCCTACTGCCATTATCGCCTTACCAACTGTCGCCGATATTAAAGTGGCATTTCCCCTGGTACCTGTTCCATTTTACTGGCTGACAACCGTGGCGTCGTCTGCTGTGTGCTCAGGAGACAACACGCTCATCCTGCATTGCAGCCCTCATGGACGTCCTGCAGGGTAAACCGTCTTCCCCTCGGTCTTTTTCAAAGCGAAGAGCCAGCAAGATGCCGATAATGTGTATTCCTTTCCAGGCCCTGCCATCGGGAAAAACGCGCCAGGTCAATGCTCACCATCGCTGACGTCAATCATCTCTGAAACGCACCTGAAACAGTTCTGTTAACGCAGGAAGCACGTTATAGCACTGCGAAAAAACGCCATCCTCTAACCACTTCACGCAGCGATCTCTGTGGCCGAAAACAGCGAGTACTTCCGACCAACAAAGGATACTGTCCGTCTGTTAATTAGCGGAGGATGAAATGAAATACCGAATCTCAGGCCTGAAAGCCGATCCCTTTATCCATCTTTATGGACAGGATGAAGGCTATTTAAAACAACATGGGGTGATAAGAAAAAAGGTCGATAGTCATCCTGGCTATCCCGACAGAATTTCCCTGCGCGATATCCCGGCAGGCGAAACCGCGCTACTGATTAATCATCTCTATCAGCCCGCCCAAACGCCCTATTTTGGTTCTCATGCGATCTATCTTTGGGAAAACTGGACCCAGCAGGGAATTTACACAGATGAAATACCTGCGGTCATGACGCACCGGCTGCTTTCGTTACGGGGTTTTGATGCGCATGATTATCTGACACAAGCAGACGTCTGTGAAGGAAGCGCCGCAGACGAGATGATAATGCGTTTTTTTGCCAACCCGGCGGTCTGTTATATCCAGGTGCACAATGCAAAACAGGGATGTTATTCCTGTCTGGTTGAGCGCATTACGTAACCTCTTTACCGCATCCGTGCAGCAGATCTTCAGGGCAAGCAGGGTTTATGTTCAGTAAACACTTGCGCCATGCAACGCCATCCCGCAGGATCAAGGTTTGACAGCATTAAGCGGAAAGACGATGAACGTTCACGCCTCTAAAGATCCCCTGCATGGCATTACGCTTGAAATGCAGGTCAACAGCCTGGTCGAACAGTATGGCTGGCCTGAACTGAGCAAGCGTATCAATATTAACTGTTTTAAAAGCGATCCCAGCGTAAAGTCCAGCCTGAAGTTTTTGCGCCGAACGCCCTGGGCGCGTGCCGAAGTGGAAGCGCTCTATCTGGCTTCATTGAGTGAATCTGAGCCGGATTCTGCGCCCCCAGCCACTGATGATCCCTGGGCTAACTGGCGCGGCGATAAAACCTGATAATTTTTACCGCATTGTTTAGACGTAAAAAAAGCCCGCGTCATCAATGACGCGGGCTTCGTTTTTTCTCAATTACAGCATTACAGCGCCATATCGTGCTTAGCCGAGGCTGGAGCAGGTGCTTTTTCGCTGTTAGCGGCAGGCGCTTCAGTTGGCTGATTTCCCATCTGAATAACCGGTGGCTTGGTCAGCTGCAGCGTTGCTGCTGTTTCATCCCAAACCTGCTGCGTGAGCGCAGGATTGTCGTTAAGTTTCTGACCATAGGCAGGAACGATTTTACGGATTTTTTCCTGCCATTCTGCTGACTTGAATTGTTCAGGGAACAGTTTCTGCATCACATTGATCGCGATGGGCGCGGCGGTCGACGCGCCAGGCGATGCGCCCAACAAGGCGGCAACGGTTTTCTGCTGATCGGTCACGATTTCCGTACCCAGTTTCAGCACGCCGCCTTTCTCCGCATCTTTCTTGATGATCTGTACGCGCTGACCGGCCTGAATCAGTTTCCAGTCTTCTTTCTTCGCGTCAGGATAGTACTCTTTCAGCGCGGCGAAACGGTCATCATCGCTCAGCATAACCTGACCGATCAGGTATTTCACCAGGTCGAAGTTATCCATGCCCACGTGCGTCATCGGCATAACGTTGCTGGTGGTCGTAGTGCTCAGTAAATCAAACAGCGAACCATTTTTCAGGAACTTGGTTGAGAACGTTGCAAAAGGTCCAAACAACACTACACGTTTACCATCAAGATAGCGGGTATCCAGATGCGGAACCGACATCGGTGGTGCACCTACCGACGCCTGGCCATAGACTTTCGCTAAATGGCGATCGGCAATGGCAGTGTTCTCTGTGACCAGGAAAGAGCCCCCGACCGGGAAACCTGCATAGTTGTCGGCTTCCGGAATACCGGTTTTTTGCAGCAGCTTAAGCGCACCACCACCTGCACCAATAAACACATATTTCGCGTCGACAGTACGTTCGCCGCCGTTTTTGGCGTCTTTGATGGTAACGTGCCAGGAATTATCACCGTTACGTTTGAAATCGGTCACTTCTGAAGAGGTTTCCAGACGGAAATTATCGTTCTTCTTCAGGCTACCAATTAACTGACGGGTAATTTCACCGTAGTTAACATCGGTTCCCACTGGCGTCCAGGTTGCTGCCACTTTTTGTTGTGGATCGCGCCCTTCCATGACCAGCGGTGCCCACTGTTCAATCTGCTTGTGATCGGTTGAGAATTTCATGCCCTGGAACAGCACAGTTTTCTGCAGCGCAGCATAGCGTTTGGTCAGGTAATCAACGTTATCACCCCAGACGAAGCTCATATGCGGCGTTGAGTTAATGAACGAGCGCGGGTTATTTAACACGCCATCTTTAACCTGAGAACTCCAGAACTGGCGAGAAATCATGAATGCTTCATTGATTTCCAGTGCTTTGGTCACGTCGATAGAACCGTCTGCACGCTCGGGCGTGTAGTTCAGCTCCATGTTGGCAGAGTGGCCGGTGCCGGCATTATTCCAGCCATTAGAGGATTCCAGCGCAACACCATCAAGCTTCTCGACCATGATCTGTTTCCAGCCAGGCTGCAGCTCTTCCAGCAGCGTGCCCAGAGAGGCGCTCATGATACCGCCGCCAATCAGCAGGACATCTGTTTTTTCTGGTGAATTTTCAGCGTGGGTAACTGAAGAAACGAGTAACGCTGCAAGCGACAATGCAGGTACAAATTTAGTTGATTTAATCATTCGGGATCTACGATTTTTGTGGAGAACTGGTTAAAAAAAGTCCCGAAATTTTAAAATATTGTTATTGCGTAGTTAATATGAAAATAGTTAAAAAATTAAAAGGCAGGATGGTGTAGTTAATTTAGTTACAAAAGGTTAACTTTGTTATCGATATATTTTAACCACACAATAAACGGGCGTTTCGCAATATTCAATGCCTTAACACAAATATTCTGTGTGAGGCTAAGAAACAATGATAAGAGCAGATCCGGCCTTACTCTGCGTCACTATTAGCCTGGCAGGCGAGCGTAGCGGAGCCTGAAGGGCTTTTACAACTGTTCGCGAATAAACGCCGAATGGCTATTTACATTGTCTGGCAATAGCCTGCCGCTACGGGCACCGCTTAGTGACGGATCAGCGCGAGGTCGTCTTCGTTCAGCCCGGTCATTTTCATTACCGTCTCACGATCAAGGCCGCTTTGCAGCATTGTGCGGGCAATTTTCAGTGTCGCTTCGCGTTCCCCTTCACAGCGGCCTTCTTCGCGACCCAGCTGGATGCCTTTTTCCATGCCTTTTTCAATCCCTTTTTGTTCAAGCTGTTGTGCAATGGTCATCAGTGCATCTCCGTGTTGCGGCACGCGATGTGCCAGTTCTCTTACCAACGCTTCAGCATCGGCGGTTTCGCCCGCCTGCACAATGTAGTGTATCAGCGATATGACCTGTGATGAAGAAAGATAGCCCGCCAGCAATACTGGGACCAGCTTATCCACCAACTCCGCTAAATCACGCTGGTGAATATGCTTCTGCAGCAGGGTTAGTGCCGCCATACTGCGGTGCTCAGCAATCTCCTCGTCAGGAATAATGGTGACATCCACCAGCGGGAACGCCTCGCCGTATAGCCTGCTGGCCAGCACTGGAACGGAAAACTCATCCAGCCAGCGCGTGGAATAAGGATACGGGCTACGTTTACCGGTATAGAACAAGACCGGAATCACCAGCGGTAATGTTTTATGGCCGGCTTCAAGGTGGCGCTGCATCGCGGCCACAGCGTAACGCAGCAATCTGAATGCCATGTGCTTATCAGATGAGGACTGATGTTCGATCAGCACATGGACGTAGCCATCGTCGCCATGGGTGGTTTTCAGGCTGTACAACACGTCACTGAAATATTGGCGTAGGTCATCTTCAACGAATGATCCTGATTCGAGTTTTAACGTGCTGAGGTCGCAAACCGCCCGTAATTCCGCAGGCAGGTGCAATTCCATAAAATCCCGCGCAATCTCTGGCTGTGTAAGAAACTGTCGGAAGGTCGCATCGTGAGGCGTGGGCGTCGTGTTTTTTTTCTTCATCTTTCCTGACTCTGAAATCGCAACCTGGCGTAAAGGGAATGGGCGCGAAACCGAATTTGTCATTCACACAGACATTTTGCACAGCACGCGCTGATTTACCTGCCATGCTGTCAGTATGAGCCACAAGCGTTGCTCGTCATCATGCCAGACATACGCGGTTGAAAGCACGCTAACCGGCTTAATTTGCCGGATGTCAGGCTCAAACTGTACTGGTGCCACGACTTCGCGTATGTTGCACCGCGACCCTTAACACTTCTGATGCACACTATGAATGTATCCCGGCCACACCGTTCGTCAAAAAAGCGCCCGATGAAGCTCAGCACATTATCGTCACTGATGATGGCAGCCGTGCTGATGACCGTATTACTCAGCGTCCATCTGCTTTACTACATTCAAATCGATAATTTCACACGCTCGCATGTGAAAGATAAAGCGTTGGCAGTGGCACGGACCCTGGCTGACAGCCCTGAGATTCAGCAGGCGCTGACCCGGCCTGACGGCAGCGCTATCATCCAGCCCATTGCGCAGGCAACGCGTAAACGTAACGATTTGCTGTTCGTCGTGGTAACCGATATGCGCGGCATTCGTTTTTCTCACCCAAACCCTGAAGTGGTTAATCAGCACTTTGTCGGGGACGATATCAATCCGGCGCTGCGTGGCAGGGAAAATGTCGCGGTCAATCATGGCGTACTGGTTGAAGCACTCAGAGTCTTCACGCCTGTTTTTAATCAAGCGCATCAGCAAATTGGTGTGGTGGCGATAGGGATTTCTGTTAACGATGTCGCGGCGCAGATCGCCAAAAGCCGCTGGAATATCCTCTGGACGGTACTGTTTGGTGGCCTGGTTGGCATGCTCGGCATTTTAATCTTAGTGAAACGCCTGAAGCGCATCTTACTGGGATTAGAACCTTATGAGATCTCCAGCTTGTTTGAACAGCGTCAGGCTATTCTCGATTCCATCAAAGAGGGCGTGATTGCCGTTGACGATCAATCCCGCGTCAGCCTTATCAACCAGGCCGCTCAGCAGCTGTTAAAAGAAACCACCCGCGAAGCCTTTCTGAGCGGCGACCGCGTGCCGGAAAACGCACAAATGCTGGCCCACCTGCGCGAAGCATTGCATGATGGCAAGGCCTCGTATGACGAAGAACTGAACGTACGGGGCAAAATACTGATCAGTAACACCGTGCCGGTGCGGAGCCGCGACAGCATTATCGGCGCGGTAAGTACCTTCAGGGATAAAACAGAAATCAGTCAGCTGATGCAGCGTCTTGATGGCATGGTAAACTATGTCGATGCACTGCGGGAACGCTCCCATGAGTTCATGAACAAACTCCATGTGATCCTTGGGCTGCTGCATATGAAAAACTATGCGCAGATGGAAGAGTACATTCTTAAAACGGCCAATAACTATCAGACAGAGATTGGCTCGCTGCTGCAGAAGATTAAGTCGCCTGTCATTGCGGGCTTCCTGCTGAGCAAAATTAACCGCGTGACCGATGAAGGCCATCAGTTGATCCTGAGCGAAGCCAGCTATCTGCCCGACAACGGCAGTGAGCAGCAAGTCGCCGCATTAATCACGGTGCTGGGGAATCTGATTGAAAACGCGCTTGAAGCGCTTGATCCGGAAGTGGAAGGGGAAATCCATGTCATGCTGCATTATCAAAACGGCTGGCTGTCATGTGAGGTCAGCGACGACGGCCCCGGGATTCCTGCCGATCAGATAGCCGCTATTTTCGAACGCGGCGTCTCTACCAAAGGTGAAGATCGTGGCGTTGGACTGTTTTTACTCAAGCAACAAACGGAAAGCCTGGGCGGTAACGTCAGCGTTGAATCCGAGCCGGGCGTGTACACCCAGTTCCTGGTTCAGCTTCCGTGGGAAAGAGGAAATATTAACGAATGATCAATGTGTTAGTTGTAGACGATGATGCCATGGTGGCCGAGCTGAACCGATGCTATATCGGGCAGATTGACGGTTTTACCTGCTGTGGCACTGCGTCCACCTTACTGCAAGCCAAAGAGCGACTGTTAAAGACAGATCCGGCCGTTGATCTTATTTTGCTGGATATTTATATGCAGCAGGAAAACGGACTGGACCTGTTACCCGAGCTGCGTAGTGCAGGTCGCCCGATTGACGTCATTATCATCTCTTCTGCTGCCGATGCGGCGACGATCAAAACGTCTCTGAATTATGGTGTCGTCGATTATCTGATTAAACCGTTTCAGTTTTCGCGCTTCGAAGAAGCCCTGACCGGCTGGCGCCAGAAAAAACGATTGATGGATAATCATCAGTTTTATCAGCAAGCCGATGTCGATCAGCTGTTGCACGGTAATCAGGCCAATGCCAACGAGACAAAACGTCTGCCAAAAGGGCTGACGCCGCAGACACTGCGCACCCTCTGTTTATGGATTGATGCGCATCCCGGTACAGAGTTCTCGACCGATGAGCTGGCAACCGAGGTGAATATATCGCGCGTATCCTGTCGTAAGTATTTGATTTGGCTGGCTCAGAGCAATATTTTATTTACCAGCATCCATTATGGTGTAACGGGTCGACCGGTTTATCGCTATCGTCTGCAACCTGAGTACCACGCGCTTTTACGCCAGTACTGTCAGTGATGAAGCTGATAGCTATTATCCAGTAAGGTGAAGCTGAAGTGGCGTTGTGACGAACAAATGACCTGCTTGTCGCGCGTCACAAAGATGGCTTCAATGTCAGGAAAGGTTTTCAGATAGTCGATGCCCTTTACAACGCCCATGCCATAAATCAGCGTGGTGAAAATATCACCATCGATTGACTGGTCCGAAATAATGGTCACGCTAAGCAGTTCATTATCCAGCGGATAGCCGGTATGCCGGTCAAGAATATGGTGGTAACAGACGCCGTCCCGTTCGAAGTACCGCTCATAGATGCCGGACGTCACTACTGATTTGTTAACCACATGAATGACGCCAATCAGTGCATCCTGCGCTGCAAATGGAGTTTTCAGACCGATAGCCCATCCTTGCTGCGGCGCATCGCGTGGTGCGCCCAACGTCTGCACGTTGCCGCCAAGGTTAATCAGGGCACTGTCCACACCCTGCTGCTGCAAAAATGCCTGCACCCGATCGGCGATGTAGCCTTTGGCGATCGCGCCTAAATCAATCTCCATCCCCGCTTTTTTCAGAAAGACTGCCCGGCTGTCAGCATCAAGCTCGACGTTCTCCGGATCGGTTAAGGGCAACGTCGCCAGCAAGGTCTTCCGCGCAGGAACGCTGTCGCCCTGAAAGCCAATCTTCCAACATTTTACCAGCGGACCAATCGCCAGATTAAAACTGCTGCCTGGCAACAGGCTGACCGTTAATGCGCGCTGAATCAAATCAAAGACGGGTTGACTGACGCTCACAGGATGCAGACCTGCAGCATGGTTAACAGCCATCACTTCGGAGTGCACCCGGTTAACCGTCAGCAGATTCTCATACTGTTTAATTAACCTGAAAGCCTGAGCGGCAAGCTTTTCGTTATGATCAAACAGCTTAAGCAGAATGGGCGATCCCATCAGGACGGCAGAATAAGCATAAACTTGCGAATCGGTTTGCATAAGCGACACGGCCCTGAATGAAATAAAACCGGCATCTGCGTGCTGGCAGATGCCGGATGTCACGGCTTAACGTTTGGCAAAAGCCGCTGCGTTTGCGCCGGCCAGAATACCGAAGATGATGATATCCGCAACGGCGTTACCGCCGATACGGTTTGCGCCGTGAATACCGCCGACGACTTCACCGCACGCCCAGGCACCGTTGATGGCCTGTTTTTCACTGTCAAGCACCGCCGTGGTGGTATCGATGGTGACACCGCCCATCGTATGGTGAACGCCAGGGGCGATACGAATGGCATGGAAAGGCCCTTCATTCAACGGATGGCGCAGCGCCGTCTGTCGGTCAAAATCGACGTCTTTCTGTTGCACAACAAACCCGTTGTAGCGTTGCAATGTGTCTTCCAGCGTCTGATGCTCCATATTCAGTTTCACTGCCAGTTCACCGACGGTGGGAGCACTGATGACAAAACCTTTGGCAATATACTCATCAGCCGCTTTGTTATTCATACGGACCTGCTCGTCAAACACAATCCAGGCGCTTTTCTCTGGCAGCGCAATAATCTGTGCCGAGACTTTATCGCGGGTTTCCATTTCATTACAGAAACGCTGTCCCGCCTGGCTGACCAGAATGGCCCCACCGCCACGAATGGACTCGGAAACCAGATAGGACGTTGTCTGTTCAACCGTTGGGTGAATCTGAATTTCACCCATGTCCACGGTATCTGCGCCGATTTTTTGCAACATTGCGATGCCCGCGCCGGTGGCACCTTTATGGTTAGTGGTAACAAAGCCATCCAGCTCAGGACGGTATTTGACCACCATTTCCCGGTTAGCGCTGAAACCGCCCGTTGCTACGATGACACTTTTCGCGTTGAGGATGCGGCTGTCGTTGTATTCGTCCACCACTTTCACACCGCTGACAGCCCCATTTTCAAACAGGATTTCCTCTACGGCAGTTTCCAGCAACACATCGATGTTGCGGTTATTGATATTTTTCACCAGCCCACTGATCAGGAAGCCCCCTACCGCTGAGCGGTCGGCAGGGCGGTGTGTACGGTCAATACTCATGCCACCGGTGATGGTAATGTCATTCAGTTCAATACCGTGATCAGCCAGCCAGTCAATCGCCTCGCGCGCCAAATCCACAAATTCGCGCAACAGAGTTGGGTTATTTTTAAATTTGCCGCCCTTGAGGGTTTCTTCATAAAACAGTTCTTTACTGTCTTCAATCCCTTTTAGTTTCTGAAAGCGCGTTTCAGCCGCGTTCATTCCGACAGACGCTTTAATGGTGTTGCCACCGATAGTGGGCATTTTTTCAATGACAACCACTTTGGCGCCTTCATCATGAGCCTGAATAGCCGCAGCCAGCCCGGCACCACCACTTCCCACGACCACGACATCATACTGCTGCGGCGCGTTCGGATTGCCTCCCTCCTCAATCACATGGGCTTTGTTTGATGTGGTCATCGCACGTGAAACCGCTTTTTTCAGCGCCTCACTCTGCGTTGTCGCACCGGTGATAGCATCCACGTGCGGGCTGTTAGCCACCAAAATACGATTACGCAGGCTTTCAAACGTGGTGGTGAAGTCGACGTCGAGCGTATCGTCCGGCACCAGAGAAATATCCGTAATACGGTCGGTATCCAGCGTGACGTTGATTTTCAGCTTCAGCGCCTCGGCCTCCACTTTCTCCTGATAAACCCCGGCTTTGTATTTACGTCCGGTTTCGCTCATGTCACGAATCATCGCGTCAACCAGCGAGAAGCGCCACAGCGGCTCAGGGATCAGTAACGCTTCACGTTTGTTACTGTCGATATAGAGTTCGAGGTGCTCATTATTGATGATGCGGTCTGTCCAGTCTGGATAAGCGATACAGGCTTTCCCGATCGCAACCAGGTCGTAGCCTTTTTCCAGCGCTTTCTCTGCATCTTCTTTGTTTATCACGCCGCCAACACCAATCACCGGCACTTTTGCCAGGGTTGCGGAGCGCATGGCGACGAACTTTTCAATGAGCGGCGTCGGATCGCGGGTATCTACGATTGACGGGCGCATGAGCTGTCCAACGGAAAAGTGAACATAATCCAGCCCGCGTGCCGCCAGCTTTTCCAGTAAGTACAGGGTATCCTCAAAGCGGATACCCGGAACTTCAATTTCTTCAGGGGAAAAGCGATAGCCGATAATAAATCCGTTATGCGCAAATCGCGCGGCCATTTTATGGGTGATTTCCAGGACTTCTAAGGGAAACCGGGCACGGTTATCGCGGCTGCCGCCCCACTTATCCTCGCGTTGGTTTGAATTGGGGGAGTAAAACTGCTGAATCAGATAGGTATTTGCACCATGGATTTCCACACCATCAAAACCGGCTTTGATGGCGCGGTTAACGGCATCACCAAACTTGGTGATCATGGTTTCGACTTCCTCAGCCGTTAATGCACGTGGTGTCGTTGCGCCTTCCCGCGGTGCGGCAATCGCGCTTGGAGCAACAGGCGTTTTACCGCCTATAAGCTCAGGCTCAACCATGCGACCACCATGATAGATCTGTAAAATCGCCGTCGATCCTTCTTGCTTGATGGCGTCAGCGATTCTCTTTAAACCCGGTATTTTGTTATCACTGTCGATAGCAATGGCACCTGGAAACGCGGGGCCATGCGGATCGATAAAGCAGCATTCAACGATGACCGTTCCGATACTGCCAGCACGGGCACGATAATATTCAACCAGTTCACTGGTGACGGTTCCGTCATAAAATCCCGTACAGGTTGTCATCGGTGCCATTATCAGGCGATTTTTTAAAACCGCGCCCCGCGGCAAAGTAATGGGATTGAGAATGGGGGTGAGTGTATTCATTGCGATTAACTCCAAAATTTCAAAAGCTGGGAATTTTTTGCGGACGCTATTTTATTAATAATTAAGTGGTCCGATGTCATGACACTAATATACCAATTATTTTAGTTTCATAAGCTATAATTTTAATTATTTAACTTTTAAATATTTCTGCCTGGCTATTTGCGAAAAACGAAATCGTAATGTATATTTATTGTTAACCAATAGTTAACTAAAATCAATTGAAAGCATAAAATTAAAAAATAACCAATAAAAACAACATATTAAAAAAGTATTTTTGTTAGCCATCATTCAAAAAAACGCCAAAAAACTTTATTAATTAATATATTTAATCTATTTATACGTTATAAAAAATATGATTGTTAAAAAATTAAAAATATAATTTAACTTACTTGATCTGGATCAATATTTTATTTGGAATAAATCGCATCATATCGACATGACCTCTTAAAGTTTCTGCATCGCACTCGTGGAAACGCTTAAAAAATATAAAGCATCACGGTTTATTCGCATAAACAAGAATAAAAAGGCAAGTATTGATGAATAGCCGGGACGCAGATCGAATTATCCTTAACACGTAGAAAAATACTATGAAAACACTCTCAAACGTCAAAGAGCCCCCAAAAGCAGCCCCTGCAGCTGCGGGCAAAAATAAAGCGCTGATGTTAATTCTACCGATTGTGGTAGCCGTGCTTTTATTACTTGTTCCCGTGCCATCAGGTCTTGAGCCTTATGCATGGCACTTCTTTGCTATCTTCGTTGGCGTTATCGTCGGGCTGATTTTTGAACCGTTACCCGGCGCAGTAATTGGCCTGACCGGGGTGGTCGTCATTGCCCTGTTCAGTCAGTTTCTACTTTTTAGCCCGGCAGAGCTGGCCAATCCCAAATTTAAGCTGGCCACCGAGTCATTCAAATGGGCAGTGAGTGGCTTTGGTAACTCAACGGTGTGGCTGATTTTCGGCGCATTTATGTTTGCCGCCGGCTATGACAAAACCCAGTTTGGTCGACGTCTGGCACTGATTCTGGTGAAATATCTGGGCCGCCGGAGTTTAACCCTGGGCTATGCCATTACCTTCGCTGACTTACTGCTGGCCCCTTTCACCCCGTCTAATACGGCGCGCAGTGGCGGCACCATTTATCCCATCATAGCTAACCTGCCACCGCTGTATGGTTCAAAACCCAATGATCCCAGTGCGCGTAAAATTGGATCTTATCTGATGTGGGTTGCTATCACTGCCGCCTGTATCACCAGCTCTATGTTTCTGTCTGCTCTGGCTCCCAACCTGCTCGCCCTTGCGTTAGTCAAAAGCGTTATTGGTTTTGATATTTCATGGGGAATGTGGTTCCTTGCCTTTCTGCCACTGGGTCTGCTGCTGATTCTGACGATGCCGCTGCTGGCGTACTGGTTCTACCCGCCGGAAGTGAAAGTGAATGATGAAGTGCCTCGCTGGGCCATCGCTGAGCTGGAAAAACTGGGTAAGCTGACCCGCAATGAAATTCTGTTACTGGTGTTTGTGGTCTGTGCGCTGCTGATGTGGATTTTTGCCACCGCCTGGATCGAACCGGCGATGGCAGCCCTGCTGGTCATTATCCTGATGCTGTGGACCGGCGTTCTCAACTGGAATGACATCACCAGCAATAAAGCCGCCTGGAACACCTTTGCCTGGTTTGCCACGCTGGTTGCCCTGGCTGATGGTTTAGCCCGTGTAGGCTTTATCGCCTGGCTGGGCAAAGAAGGGGGAATGTTGCTGCAAGGGTACGACCCACAAATATCCGCTGTGGTACTGCTGATTGCCTTCTTCCTCTTGCACTATCTGTTTGCCAGTACCACCGCGCACACTACCGCGTTGCTGCCTGCCATGTTGACCATTGCGGCCTCAATTCCAGGTATCAATATGCCGGTGTTCTGCCTGATGCTGTGTACTTCGCTGGGTGTCATGGGCATCATCACACCTTACGGTACTGGCCCAAGCCCCATTTATTACGGCAGCGGCTACTTACCAACGAAGGATTACTGGCGGTTGGGTACCATCTTTGGCGCTATCTTCCTGATTGCTATGATGCTAATCGCCTATCCCTGGATGGTGTGGATGTTCTGATGGTGCCAAATGCAATTCGACGCGTCATAAGATAACATGCCAACACTTGCCAGCCTGTGTTAAAGGCTGGCAAGCATAATAAACAACTCATTCGCCTTTGATGTTGCTCCTGTCAGCCTGCCTTAATGGAGCCAGCACGTCATTAAGTGAGATACTATGTCGAACAAACCTTTTTTTTATCAGAACCCCTTTCCTCTTACCCACGAGGACACCGAATACTATCTGCTCAGCCCTGATTATGTTTCCGTTGCTGAGTTTGACGGCCAGTCCATCTTAAAAGTGGACCCACAGGCATTGACCCTGTTGGCACAACAGGCATTTCATGATGCCTCTTTTATGTTGCGCCCCGCCCACCAGCAGCAGGTTGCGTCAATTCTGGCCGATCCTGAAGCCAGCGATAACGATAAGTACGTTGCGCTGCAGTTTTTACGCAATTCAGAGATTGCGGCTAAAGGTGTATTGCCCACCTGTCAGGACACGGGCACGGCCATCATTATGGGGAAAAAAGGCCAGCGAGTCTGGACCGGCGGGGGTGATGAGGCGGCGCTGTCACAAGGTATCTACAATACCTATATCGAAGATAACCTGCGTTACTCGCAAAACGCCGCGCTGGATATGTACAAAGAAGTGAATACCGGCACCAACCTTCCGGCGCAGATTGACCTGTACAGCGTGGACGGTGATGAATACAAATTCCTTTGTATTGCCAAAGGCGGCGGTTCCGCGAACAAAACGTATTTGTATCAGGAAACCAAAGCGCTGCTCAGCCCGGGCAAGTTGAAAAATTATCTGGTTGATAAAATGCGCACGCTGGGTACGGCGGCTTGTCCTCCTTATCATATCGCCTTTGTGATAGGTGGCACCTCTGCTGAAAGTACGCTGAAAACCGTAAAGCTGGCCTCGACCCATTACTACGATGGCTTGCCAACAGAAGGTAACGAGCATGGTCAGGCGTTCCGCGATGTTCAGCTTGAGCAGGAGTTACTGGAAGCGGCGCAGCAGCTTGGGCTGGGAGCACAGTTTGGCGGCAAATATTTTGCGCATGACATCCGCGTAGTCCGCTTGCCTCGCCACGGCGCATCCTGCCCCATTGGCATGGGTGTTTCATGTTCCGCCGACCGCAATATCAAAGCAAAAATCAACCGCGACGGTATCTGGATTGAAAAACTGGAAGCCAATCCGGGACGCTTTATCCCTGAAGCATTGCGCAAGCAGGGTGAAGGCGAAGTGGTTCATATCGACCTGAACCGTCCAATGAATGAAATCCTTGCTCAGCTTTCGGAATACCCGGTTTCAACGCGTTTGTCTCTGACCGGCACCATTATTGTTGCCCGCGACATTGCACATGCCAAATTAAAAGAACGTATTGATAACGGCGAAGGGCTGCCGCAGTACATTAAAGATCACCCGGTCTATTATGCTGGCCCGGCAAAAACACCGGAAGGCTATGCGTCGGGTTCACTGGGCCCAACCACCGCAGGCCGTATGGATTCCTATGTCGACCTTCTGCAGGCCAATGGCGGCAGCAAAGTCATGCTGGCAAAAGGCAACCGTAGCCAGCAGGTCACCGATGCCTGTCATAAACATGGCGGTTTCTATCTTGGCAGTATTGGTGGACCCGCTGCCGTTCTGGCGCAACAGAGCATCAAGAGTCTGGAGTGCGTGGAGTATGCAGAGCTGGGAATGGAAGCCATCTGGAAAATTGAGGTAGAGAATTTCCCGGCCTTCATTCTGGTTGATGACAAAGGAAATGACTTCTTCCAGCATATTGAACGTGAACACTGCTCGCGCTGTGTGAAATAAACTTACGCAGGCAGCAATACGAAACGGCCCCTGTTACGGGGCCGTTTTTTTTAATCGCGCTGCAGGCGATGCATTGCGTCGCTTATCCTTTCATCACCTTCGGTCAGCTCGATAATTTTGTGTGAAATTTGCGGTGTTTCGACCAGCGCCACCAGCGTGGCGGCTACGTCCTCGCGCGGGACCGACCCGTAAGGGATAGCTAAATCTGCACGTACCCTGCCCGTGCCCGCAACATCGGTTAACGTACCGGGCCGAAGAATAACCCAGTCAAGCGCGCTTTCAACTAAACGCACATCGGCAAGTCGCTTCACGCGCATATAGTTCTCGAATCCCTCGGAGGTTTTTTCACCACGACCGGCATCCGGGAAGGCCGAAACCAGCATAAAGCGCTTCACATGGGCTTTTTCTGCTGCGTCGACGGCGAGAGCCAGGCCCTCACCATCAATGGCATTAGTCAGTTCAATGCCCGCGCCACCCGCGCCCGCGCTAAAAATCACCACTTCATGATGTGCCATTTTTTGCGCCAGTTGATCCACAGTCAGTTGCTGAATGTCGCCAGCCACAGGAACAGCACCCGCTAACTTAAGTGCTTCGGCCTGCTCGGGTTTGCGATGCAGTGCAGAAACCGCATGTTGCTTAGCACTGAGCTGCTTCGTCAGATGAGAGCCGACTTTGCCAGCTGCGCCAATAATAAAACATGTCGTCATCATTCTGCTCCTTATCTCACATCAGTCAGACAATCAGTATAGACATAAGCACAACGATAAATGAGCGCCGGATAAGGCGCTCTGTAAGGCGTTATGACGGAATGATTTTCTCTTGCTTCAGCTTATCGAAAAGCTGAATAAACGCGTCCAGAGTACTCCGGTAGCCGGTGAAGCCCGCTTTGCGACTTTTGCTCATGTCAGTAAAGGCTTCCATTGGGCGGCCTAGATCGGCATCGGTGTGCCACCAGGAAGCCAGTCGGGTAATATCTTTCTCACGCAGGTTCTCGCGCTGGGCAAGTTCCTGCCATACACTGGCGGCCTCCTGCATGCGCCCGTCAAGCGGCATCATCTTCGCCGGATAATCTGCGGCCTCTACACCAAAATACTCAGCCAGTTTTGGCCACATCCAGTTCCAGCGGAAAACGTCACCATTCACCGCATTAAAATCCTGGTTAGCGGCAGCGGGGCTGGTCGCGGCCCACGCGAGTTGCTCCGCCAGAAGGCCAGCGTCGGTCATGTCAACCACGCCATTCCACTGCTCAGGCGAGCCAGGGAAGATAAACGGCCAGCCTTTCTCTTTACACAACGTCGCATAGACGGCGAGGGTTTGCCCCATGTTCATGGCATTCCCCAGCGCATAACCAATGATGGTGTGTGGACGATGTACGCTCCAGCGATAGCCATACTTGTCTGCGCCAGCAAAGACTTCGTCTTCTTGCGCATAATAGAAATTGTCTACCGGCTGACGGCCTTGTTCTTCACGGAAAGGTGTTACCGGAACGGCACCTTTTCCGTAAGCTTCAAATGGCCCCAGATAGTGCTTAAGGCCCGTCACCAGCGCCACATGGGCACCCTGCAGTCGTTCGCCGAGTGCTTCGATAACGTTGCGAATCATGCCGCCATTAACACGAATATTCTCTTTTTCCGTATCCTGTCGTGCCCACACGCTGAAGAAAACCGCATCGGGTTTGATCGCTTTTAGTGCCGCCCGTACGGCTTCAGGATCGGTGAGATCGGCCGTTAAGCTGCTGCAGCCTTCGGGCACTGCGCCGCGGCCGCGCGACAGTCCGCTGACCTGCCAGCCCTCATTGTGTAGTCTTTCAGCTAACGCCCGACCGATCACGCCACTAATGCCGACAATCAAAGCCTGTTTTTGCATGTTAATTCTCCTCGTTTTACGTAATGCTAAGGGTAATAGAGAATTTCATTCCCATTTCGGGTAATAATTCACACCATTATCAACCTGAGTTCATCAATCATGCACGATCAACGTTTGAAGGACATTGTCCCTTTTGTGGCCAGCGTAGAAAGCGGAAGTTTTACCGCTGCCGCTGCGCGTTTACATGTTACCGGCTCAGCCGTAAGCAAAAGCGTCAGCCGGCTGGAGACGCGTCTGGGATCGCGTCTGCTTGAACGCACAACCCGTAAACTGCAACTGACCGATGCGGGCAGCGCCTATTACCAGACCTGCTTACGTATTATGGAAGAGCTGGCTGAAGCGGAAGCCGTACTGGCAGCGCAACGTATTATTCCTTCTGGACGTCTGCGGCTTGCGGTACCTCATACTTATGGTCGACTGAAGGTGATGCCGTTGCTGATTCCGTTTTGTCAGCAACATCCTGAACTTGAGTTGAGAATGCGTTTTTCGGATCGCTTCACCGATCTGTTTGATGAAGGGATTGATGTTGCGGTCAGAATTGGGGGATCAGACGATTTGCCTGCCTCAATGGGTTGTCGTCACATAGGACGTGAACGAATGGTGTTTTGTGCTTCGCCTGACTGGCTGGCGCGCGAAGGGCGGCCGCAAAGCGAACAGGCGCTGATGCAGCATCGGGCGATTCTGTATGAACGTGCCGATAATACGCCAAAGCCGTGGTTGTTTACCGGCAAAGACGGACATACCTACTGGCGCGACGTGCCTTTTCGCATGGCACTGGCTGATGTGGATGCGCAACTTCAGGCAGTCATTGCCGGGTTGGGCGTCGCGCAAATGCCATCGTGGCTGGTGGAGAGCGCCGTCGCCCGCGGTGAACTGGAAATCGTATTACCGCAACTGCAACCTGATGGTCTGCCGCTGAGTGTCATTTGGCCACGACGTAAACAGCTCCTGCCCAAAGTGGATGTGTTATTAACGGCATTAACCCAGTTGACCATTCGTTGATCCTGTCAGCACACGATGTCTCCGTTGCCACCTTGCCAGGCGGGTTTATGCCGGCCCTTTCAGAAATGGACAAAACACGTTATCTCATCATTTTTCAGTCTTTTCTGGCGTTTCCAGTGGTGTTCATTACCGAGTGGCGCTAACTTACGGGATAGCAGACCGCTCAGACGAAAGGACAAACGCGATATGGCATGGGAAGGATTGAGCGGTACAGGTAGCAGAGGCAGTGAACGCTTTTCCGATCCCCACAGGTTATTCCTGGCTGTGAACGGCTAAGTTTATGCTGACGCTGCTCTGTCGCCTGATGATACTGGCTGGAATGGCGCTCACGCTGGCGGGATGCGCTCGCTCAGATGCGTTGTGGGCGGTGACGGACAACCTTTGCATGGTGAACTATCAGTACACCGGCCATCCCTCCCCTTGCCAGCAAGTTTATATTCCAAAAGGAAAACAGCAGGGTTTTACCCTGATTCAAAACCCACGCTATCCCTATCATTTCATTCTGGTTCCCACGATTCCGATGTCCGGTATTGAAAGCCCGTTGCTGTCGGTGCGTAACCGACCAGACTATTTTGGCTACGCCTGGCTGATGCGTTATCAGTTAACGTCGGTTTACGGCAGGCCGGTGCCCGAAGACAGGCTCGGGATGGCGATCAATTCAGCCTGGGGCCGCAGCCAGAATCAATTACACATCCACCTCACCTGCCTGCGAGAAGATGTTTACAGGCAGTTGAAGGCCGAGCGTCCCTATATTCAGGATGCGTGGCATCCCCTGCCCGATAAGCTGCTCACTCATACCTACTACGCCCGTCGTGTGCTGCAACCCACAGCCATGGGCATTTACCCCATTGCCTCTGTTGCCAGCCACTTTCGCCTGTCGCCTCCTATGCTGGCGGAATATGGTATCGCCTTGGTGCCAACGACCTTCTGGGGTGAAAAAGGCTTTATCCTGCTGGCAACCCGCCGCGGCTGGGATAAGGGCAACAGAGCATCAGTTGAGTCTTTGCTGGACAAGGAATGCCGTATTCTGCGCGGTCTTGTTTTGCCGCCCGCGGTCAGCGTCAGTCCATCATCGGGTCGCACTGACGATTTCCCCAAACCTTAACCGGGCTTTCATCTTAACGACGGCGTAAATCCTCAAGAGGCACAATCCTGCCGCAGGCGCTCAGCACTTATCCGGGAAGTCGTTAGAACAAATTGCATAAAAAGTGAATTTTTTCATTTTGTAACTTTAACGTTATGTTACTTCGTGTTTTTGCTGCCATGATTCACCAGGTTACTTATTGAAATGTGTTGGTCACTCAACCCTTACTATTGCTACAGGGAAAATCACATGTCACAACGGTCACTTCAGGCACTGTGTCTGATGAGTTTTTTTCTGGCCGACGTCAGAGACGGTCTGGGGCCCTTTTTAGGCATTTTTTTGACAGAGCGCCACTGGAGCCCGGATGAAATAGGCCTGGTGATGACGTCGGGCGGCATCGCCGGACTTCTGTCAACCTTACCCGCTGGCGTGGTGGCGGATGCGACGCGGTATAAACGACTTGTCATACTGGTCGGATGCATCGTGATTACCGTTGCCACTTTATTGCTCTGGTACAGCGATCAGTCCTGGACAGCGATCATTTCACAAATCGTTGCTGGTATTGCTGCCGCCTTTATTGGCCCAACCGTAGCAGGAATAACGCTGGGTTTGACCGGACAAAAGGGATTTAACCACCAGATGGGCCGCAATGAGGCCTACAACCATGCAGGAAACACGCTGGCGGCTGTCCTGGCAGGATTTGCAGCCTGGAAATGGGGGCTGGGGGCGGTATTTATTTTAATGATGATCATGGCCGTCTTTGCAGCTATCGCGACGATGGCGATCCGGGGGCAGGATATCAATCATGAGGTGGCGCGCGGATTAGAAGATAATCAGTCGCACAAGCCTACTCTGAGCCTGTGGATACTGGCACGTAAACCGGCACTGTTGATTACCGGCCTGACTTTATTGCTGTTTCATCTGGCCAACGCCGCCCTGCTGCCCATGCTGAGTATGCGCGTTGCTTCCTCTACCGGACCACATGCGGTTGACCCCGGCTTATACGCTGCGGCGACCGTGGTGATTTCCCAACTGGTCATGATCCCGGTAGCGATTTATGTCTCACGACGCGTGGATAAAATTGGCTATCGCCATTTAATTATGACCGCCCTGTTAATGATGCCGCTTCGTGCGCTTATTGCGGCAGAGTTTCCAGAGACGTTATTTGTGATCCCTGTGCAAATCCTCGATGGTATTGCGGCCGGCATCCTCGGCGTTGCCGTCCCGGGTTATATTGTGTCGCTGCTGCGTGGAAGCGGGCACGTTAATGCCGGTCAGAGCGTGGTGATGCTGATGCAAGGCGTTGGCGCATCAATGAGCCCGGCGATGACCGGACTGATCGTGGCGCGCTATTCCTACAGCATTGCCTTTAGCGCATTAGGTTGCATCGCCCTGGTGGCGTTACTGCTGTGGTGGAGCAGCGGACGAACACCAGCTGCAGAACCAGCATAAATCAAATCGATCTGCCAGCACCTGTGCTGGCAGATCGATGAACCCCTACCAAGGATGTTATCCGCGACTCACCGTGCTTCTGTGACAGCATTGATGTGCATAAAAAGGCATTTACGCCGCCCAAAACATCTCAATATGTAAACAAAAGTAAAAAATAATGTATGGCTATCTCTTTTATAAGACAGTCTTTTTTGCTGATTACTTGCAAAAAATTACATTCATGTACTATGTTTTCTCGCTGCGGTTAAGAACGCTCTATCATTAATGTAACTGGCCTCTTATAGCTTTCACTTCCTTTTTTTCCGTTAACCTCGCTGACTGGCTGCGAAAGCTATAGGTCGTCTTCATTTAAGTAGTATGAGGAAAATATGGATACCAATCGTTCATCGTCACCCAGGCCTAAAAAACATTTCTGGAATAAAAAACCAAAAAAGCTCACGTTCGATGACATCACCGTTATCGATAACGGAATGTTGAAACGTGCTGTCGGTGCAGCCGCATTAGGCAATGCCATGGAGTGGTTTGACTTCGGTGTTTACAGCTATCTGGCTGTCATTATCGGCAAAGTTTTCTTCCCCGATGCCAATACGGCCATCCAGTTAATCGCTACGTTTGGTACCTTTGCCGCAGCCTTTTTGGTGCGACCGCTGGGCGGTATGGTATTCGGTCCCCTGGGCGACCGCATCGGGCGCCAGAAAGTGCTGGCGATAACCATGATAATGATGTCGATAGGCACGTTCTGCATCGGCATCATCCCGTCCTATGCCTCAATCGGTATCATGGCGCCAATCCTTCTGCTGGTTGCAAGACTTGTTCAGGGATTTTCTACAGGAGGAGAATATGGCGGTGCAGCAACCTTTATCGCTGAATATTCAACTGATAAACGCCGCGGTTTCATGGGCAGCTTCCTGGAGTTCGGGACCTTAGGCGGTTATCTGCTGGGTGCCTGCTTGGTGACGGTTATGACGACCGTTATCTCGCCTGAAGCCATGATGTCATGGGGCTGGCGCGTGCCCTTCTTTATCGCCGCACCACTGGGTTTGTTCGGCCTGTATGTCCGTCTGAAGCTCGAAGAAACACCGGCCTTCAAGCAACACATGCAAAAACAGGAGGAGCTGGAGCAAAGTAAACCCCGTCTGACTCTCCTCAAGATGTTAAGCAAGCACCGCGTGCCAATGATGAAGTGTATTGGGCTGGTCCTGTTGTTTAACGTTTCAAACTATATGCTGACCTCATACATGCCCAGCTACCTTACTGGCGTACTGGGTTTACCCGAACTCAGCGGACTGCTGCTGGTGATGGTGGTGATGTTTGTCATGATGCCGCTGACGCTCATGTGGGGCCGCTGGACCGATCGCATTGGTCGTCGTCCTGTGATTGGTTTTGGTGCGGTAGGACTGATCCTGCTCGCGATTCCAAGCTTTATATTGATCGGTACACATAACATGTGGGCCGTTTTTGCCGGGCTGCTGATATTGGGCATATTACATACCTGCTTTAGTGGCACCATGCCTTCAACGCTCCCTGCGCTCTTTACCACTGATATTCGTTACAGTGCTCTGGCGATTGGCTTTAATCTTTCGGTCTCGCTGTTTGGTGGTACCACACCTTTACTGACCGCATGGCTGGTTGATACGACGCAGAACACCATGATGCCCGCCTATTACATGATGGTCGCAGGCGTTATTGGGTTGCTGACGATTCTGACGGTTCGGGAAACGGCCCGTAAACCATTAAGTGGCTCTTCTCCCGCCGTGGCAAGTGAAGCCGAAGCCCATAGCCTGATCAGTAAACTGGATAAAAAGCCTGACCCCGGTCAGCCAGCGTCAGCTGACGCGAAATAAGCTGTCGATCTCGATAAAAACACCCTGTCCGCAGGGTGTTTTTTTTTTATGCGCTACTTACAGACTCAGTCATTGCCAAAGCGGGCCACCGTGCTGGCCGCACCAAGAGAATGGCCTTTAAGTTTGTTCAGTAGCTGATCCTGTGTTAATCCGGCTTCAAGCACCGACGGCGCCAGATCGGTAGCGATAAGCACGAAATTATAATGATGCATACCTGAGCCCACAGGTGGGCAAGGTCCGTAATAATGCGCAGTGCCTGGTGAGTTTTTCCCTCCGGTGTACCCCTTTCCTTGCGTCAGTTCACCCTGGGCAAAAGCGGTACGATCGGCGGCAATGTTATAGGCCACCATATGGGTTACACCCAATCCTTTAGCGCCGACAGGATCGGTCATCACTAAAGCAAAGCTTTTGGTGCCTGCCGGTATTTCAGACCAGTTAAGTTCAGGCGATACGTTATCACCGGTACAGGCGGCGTTACTTTTATTGGCACCCGCAAACTTTTTGTCTAACAGACCATTATCACTGAAGTCTTTTGATTGCAGCGTCAAAGCAAAAGCCGAAGGACATAAAAGGATTAACAACAGATAGGAAAGTTTATTCACCTGATACTCCTGTGTTATCGAGACCTGAGGGGCGACGATAGGTTAGCCCCGCGTTGAAACAGTATATGTCTCAAAATCGGCCCCGTAATAGTAACAGGCACTCAGGGAACAGAGGGCTAGCGAACGTTAAAACCTGTCATTCGCCAGACAACCTCGGCATTGAGGATCGGCCTGCGAGCAGGGATAAAGCCGCGTTAAACGGCAACGTTTCAGGGTGAAATCGCCAGTGATGGCCAGCAGGCAGGCAACAACACCCCAGCTAAGCTGCCATTTTTTTATTTACACAAAAGGCCGGATACTTGATCTGAGTCACAAAATTCCGCATGATCTGTACCAGACAACGAAACAGACGGCGGGGCTAAAATGACACTTTATCAACATATGTTGGTCTTCTACGGCGTTGTTGCCTCGGTAGCGGCATTAATTACCTTCTTTATCGCCAAAGATAAACTCAGCATAAAATTACTGAGTGCTCTTTTGGTCGGCGCAACCTGGCCTATGAGCTTCCCCGTCGCGCTGATGTTTGCATTATTTTAGTCATCTTAATTTTTAAGCCTTTCCAGGGCCCATTCACCTCTTGCGCTTCGCCCTTATCACGCTGAGGTGCACTCCCCGACCCATTTTGCGTGAAGTTGCACAGCGCTAAATCTGCAGGCTTTACAGCCACACTAAATCGCCTTTTACTGACCTCCGGCACCTCAACGCAACGACTCACAGGTTCCAGCCCTTGCGAACGGATCGTTGCCGCGCGTCATGCCTGATTATTTCGGGTTTTCAGACCACGCCAGGTTTGATGACGCGATGCCAAAGGGACATACCCTAGGGTATCCGGTTAAGGACGATAAACCGTGAAAAAAAAGCACAGTACACCGACGCCTCACGATGCCACCTTTCGCCAGTTTCTGACGCAGCCAGAGATTGCACGAGATTTTATCGAACTGCATCTTCCTGCGGGATTACGTGCGATTTGCGACCTCAGTTCATTAAAGCTTGAATCGGGATCGTTCATTGAAGACGACCTGCGTCAGTATTTCAGCGATGTGCTATATCGCATGAAAACAACGACCGGCGGAGAGGGTTATATCCATGTGCTCATTGAGCATCAGTCCACCCCGGACAAACATATGGCCTTCAGATTGTTACGCTATGCGGTAGCGGCAATGCAGCGCCATCTTGCCGCCGGGCATAAAAAACTGCCGCTGGTCATTCCGATACTTTTTTATGCAGGGAAGCGCAGCCCCTATCCCTATTCCACCCGATGGCTGGATGGATTTGAATATCCAGAGCTGGCGGGAAAATTCTACAGCAGGGAATTTCCATTAGTGGATGTCACGGTAATACCGGATGACGAGATTATGCACCATCGCAGCATGGCCGCACTCACGTTGCTACAAAAGCATATACACCGGCGTGATATCGCGACACTGACCGATCGCCTGGTCACGCTCTTAATGGCGAATCATCTTTCTTCACCACAGGTAACCACACTGGTACACTATTTAGTTCAGGCAGGTGAGTCAGCGGACTCCGAAGCCTTTGTTCGCGAACTGGCACAACGCGTGCCGCAGCACGGAGATGCGCTAATGACCATTGCCCAACAGCTTGAGCAGAAAGGTATTGAGAAAGGCCTTGAGCAAGGCGTGCAGATTGGCAGGAACGAAGGGAAGCGTGAAGTCGCCCGTAGCCTGCTCAACATGGGCATGCCACATGACGCTATTAGGGAAGCAACGGGTCTGAGTGAAGACGCGCTGGCCCAGCTATGCCAGGGGTCAACAGGGCTGTAAGACGGTCTATCAGTCAGGGCTGATTGTCTTAACCTGGACAGCCAGACCTGCAGCCAGGCTGTCACCTAAATACATCTTCCGTTTCGCTTTTAAATACTCCTTCGCTGCAACCCTCAGGCTCGCTCGCGCCTTGTATTATCCTCTGGGTCGTTTTGTTGCTGCTTAGCCAGCGTCCGCGCAAGAAGGGTGGAATACAATGGCGTTCCTCCGAAGTATTGTGCGGACAAGGTAGCGCCAAGGCAGGTAATAATCATGGGCAGGATCAGTTGGTAATTATTGGTCATTTCCAGCACCAAAATAATGCCGGTCAGCGGAGCGCGTACCGAGGCCGCAAATAACGCCCCCATGCCCGCTACCGCAAAGGTTGCGGCTTCAAGGTGATATTCTGGGAACATCGCGACACAGAGTTGACCCACGCTGATGCCAAGTAACGTACCAAGCGTCAGCATGGGTGCAAAGATGCCGCCGGGCGCTCCGGACGCAAAACACAATAAGGTGGTTAAGGCTCGCAATAAAAACAGGCAAAGTAATGCCGTTGATGTGTAATGACCCGCTGAAAAATCAGGGATAAGCGTAATACCGCCAGTGACGGCCTGAGGCAGGATTAACCCCAGCAAACCGCACAATCCCCCCAACACCGCGCCACCCAGCACCCAACGTGACGTCTGGCCCTTATGTAGCTTTTGAAACAGATCCTGAAGCGTAAATATCAGGCGATTAAAGGCAACACCGCAGCCACCAAACAAAATCCCCAACAGTAAATATAACCAGAGGGTTTGTATCGGCGCATCTTTCAGCTGTCCGATATCAATAATGGGCTCGTTACCGTTCAGTGTGCGAAAAACGATACTTGATGTAATCACGCCAACAAACACGGCTTTGATGGATATCAGGCTAAAACGAAACTGCAGGCGCATTTCTTCGATGATGAACAGAATGCCAGCCAGTGGCGCATTGAAGGCGGCGGCCAGCCCAGAGGCGGCACCGGTCGCCAGAATAGTATGGCGCGATTCAGACGAGCGCATGCGAAAAATATCCAGACACATGCGACCGATATTCCCACCGATTTGTACCGTCGGCCCTTCACGTCCCAGCACCATTCCCGACCCTAACGCGCCCAAACCACCCACAAATTTAACCGGTAGAACCCGCCACCAGCGTACCGGTCGCAGTTCTTCCAGCGCCCCTTCAATTTCGGGAATGCCTGAACCTCCCGCTTCAGGGGCAAAGCGTCTGACGAGGAAATACCCTATCGCCGCCAGGACGGCAGAGAAAATAAAGGCGTACAATCCCAGTAATATGTCCTGATTCTCGAATTGGCTAAGCCAGTTGAGACGGGAATGAATGACCCAGCTCACCGCTTTATCAAATGCCACTGCCGTTAATCCCGTCAGTACCCCCACCAGCGCGGCCAGCAGCAGCAATGCGATCGGCGTTTTGTCACGTCGTATAAGGTATTGCAACAACCGCAACCGACGGGGACGGAAGATTCCGGGTCGATTTGAAACAAAAGCGCGCATGCCTGACCTCAAAATTAGCGTGCTAAACAGCACCCACAAAGCAAATTAAATCCAGAGGTTATCGCATCTCCGCCATAATTCCTCGCTTTTATTTATTTCCGAATTTTAGTAAATCAGCAAACCCACTACGGCAAAATGAATGATGAGCCGCAATGGCAACCTGTGCATAGATTTCAGATGTCGTCTGGCAATTTTACCGGCAACCCATTGATTTGCGGCTTCAGGACGCTCATCATCCTGCGCCATCATCCATTCTTCTGGAGAGACGTGTGTGACCACTCTTAGTAATACATTGCTGGAAGCCGTTCTTGATCAGGTTCGTCCATTGGTTCATCAAGGTAAGGTCGCCGACTATATTCCGGCACTGGCTGACGTCGCAGCGGATAACCTGGGTATAGCAGTGTGTTTGCGTGATGGCACTGTTTTTCAGGCAGGCGATGCTGAAACACGTTTTTCGATCCAGTCAATTTCCAAAGTGCTCTCTTTGAGCGTTGCTCTGACACGCTATGACGATGCCGAGATATGGCAGCGCGTGGGTAAGGAACCGTCCGGCCAACCTTTTAATTCACTGGTTCAACTTGAACTGGAGCAGGGAAAGCCGCGCAACCCCTTTATTAACGCTGGGGCACTGGTGATCTGCGATTTGCTGGAGACACGGCTGACTGCGCCTCGTCAGCGCATGCTTGAGATCATCCGTCAACTCAGTCAGCAACCCGATATTCAGTATGATCGCCATGTCGCCCGCTCAGAATATGAACACTCTGCCCGCAATGCGGCGATCGCCTGGCTGATGAAGTCGTTTGGGAATTTTAATAACGACGTCACCAGCGTGATGCAGACCTACTTCCACTATTGCTCGCTGTCTATGAACTGTATTGAACTGGCTCGCAGTTTTATTTATTTGGCTAACCAGGGAAAAACGCTGGAGGGTTCAGCCTTGATCACCTCCCGTCAGGCCCGACAAATCAATGCACTGATGATCACCAGTGGTATGTATGACGGAGCAGGCGAATTTGCCTGGCGGGTGGGAATGCCGGCTAAATCAGGCGTAGGAGGTGGCATCATTGCCGTGATCCCCGGTGAAATGAGTATCGCTGTCTGGTCACCGGGTTTAGACAATGCAGGTAATTCATTAGCCGGCACTGCCGCGCTGGAGTGCCTGACCGATAAACTAGGACGCTCGATTTTCTGACTTAGCTTACTACATTGACAGGACGGTTCTGTTCGAAGCCAGCCAGATTGACCATGATGCCCTGTAGCAGGTTATGCATACCGCTATGACTCGCCCAGGCAACATGCGGCGTCAGGATCAGATTCGGGATATCGGGCTGGAGTAAGGGATGATCCGCTGCAGGCGGTTCACTGGTGAGCACATCCAGTGCAGCACCGGCAAGCGTACCATTTCGTAGCGCCTCCGCCAGATGGGCTTCATGAATTAAACCGCCTCGCGCAGTATTGATCAGTAGCGCCTGGGGTTTCATTTTGCTCAGCGTGTCACGATCGATCAGTTGCCGGGTTTGCTCACTCAAAGGGCAGTGCAATGAAATGATATCGCTGGAGGCCAGCATCTCGTCAAAGCTTACATAGCCGTCACGTACCTTGCTGCTGCCCTTGCGTTCAGCATAAACAACTCGCATTCCCAGCGCCTGTGCCAGCCTGCCTACAGCGGTGCCAATATCGCCCTTACCCACGATACCCAACGTCGCGCCAGCGATATCTTGTATCGGCGTCTGGTGCAGGCAAAAATGAGAGGATTCAGGCCATAAATGACGCGTGCTGTTAGCGTATTCCACTATCTGGCGTCGCAGGGCAAAAATGAACGCGATCACGCCCTCGGAAACGCTCTGCGTTGAATAGCCCGGAATGTTGCTGACCACAATACCGCGTTCTTTGCAGGCCGCGATATCAATACAGTCATAGCCGGTTGCCGTCACACAGATGTAGCGTAGCTCAGGCAGCGCTGCCAGCGTTGCTGCGCGCAAGGGTACCTTATTAGTAATGGCAATGGTCGCGCCCTTGAGCGCCATAACAATCTCGTCCTCTGCCGTGTCATGACGAAATTGCCAGTCACTACACCAGGTGGGTTGCGGTGGGGGTACGGGCAACGTGCCGCCATCCAGCGTTACAATTTTCATTAAGTCCCTCTCAAATAACAACAACACAGATTAATAATGTTATTTAAATGTACGACATGAGTAACAAGAAAGTTAACCTCAAAGCTAATTAAGGTGAAGGTGTTCAAAAGGTGCTAATTTTTATGTCTTAAGTGCCATTTTTTTTAACCCTTTTATCTACGCCGCGTTACACTGCCGCCCTTAAATTGTAAATAACTGTCCTCGTTTTGATGATGAAATCCACCCGCTATAAACGACAACGCCTGAGCGCCTGTATTGCGATACTGGCCGTACTGCTGTTGTTTATTGCACCGGTGGTATCTAAAAATCTTGTTGAACACCATGATGCCATGGTCATGTCGGGCATGAGTGCGGATATGCCGATGATGGATCATCACAGCGACAGGGCGATGGCCGATCACAGCATGATGATGGATGATGGCGTCGCCTGCGGTTATTGTGATCTGTTGGTACATGTCCCGTTAATGTTGTGGGTGTTTATTCCCTTCATCTGGCTAATGTGCCTTATCAGCCGCGCCCCTCCGCCGCAACACATTGTACACCTTGCGTTGCCACGCCTGAAGGGGAGTTATCGGCCTCGCGCGCCCCCGTTGTCCCGATTGTTTATCTCCTTTATGTGATCTTTTTTTCACGCCAGCGTGCGGGAAGAAAACCCCGGTATTCTGAAAATAGGGAATAGCTATGACCTTTTCACGGGAAAACAATCCACCTCCTCGCGGGGCGGTACTGACTGTACTTCGTCGTCTACATTTTTATATTGGCCTGTTTATTGCGCCATTTATTTTTATTGCCGCATTAACCGGCACCTTGTATGTCATAACGCCGCAATTAGAGAACTTTATTTATAAAGACGCATTAACCACTGACGCGCAGGCGCAGGGCCATGCCAAACCCCTTTCTGCGCAAATTAATGCGGCACGACATTATGCGGGTAATTTACGGATCTATGCCGTTCGTCCTGCCCCTGGCGCACAGGATACAACACGTGTGCAATTCTCAGATCCGCAGTTAGGCCCTTCAGAATCGCGTTCGATTTTTATCGATCCTTATACGCTTGGTGTGAAAGGCGATATGACGGTTTATGGCACCAGCGGCGTGTTGCCACTGCGCATGTGGCTCGATCAGGTTCATCGCGGTTTGCTGCTGGGTGATATCGGCCGTAATTACAGTGAGCTGGCGGCGTCGTGGTTATGGGTAGCGGCATTGGGCGGCATCGTATTGTGGCTGGGCACACGTCCCCGTCGTAAGGTCAAAAAGACAGGTGCTGGTTTTGCTTTAACGCGTTCCTGGCACGTCACACTTGGCTTAGTGCTGTCGCTGGGTCTGGTGTTTTTCTCCGTAACGGGATTAACCTGGTCACAATGGGCTGGCAATAATATCGATAAAATGCGTAGCGACTTTGGCTGGTTGACGCCTCAGGTCAGAACCGCGTTAAACGGTGATGCGCCAGCGGTGCCTGCCGATCCTCACGCCGACCACCATGCCACGATGGACGGTATGACGATGAGCGGCGCTATGCCAGCCATGTCAGATCACCAGGCCCGCACTCCCGCCATCCTTAATCAGCCCGACGCTGACTGGGACAGGGTTGAGGCCGCCGCACGCAGCGCAGGCCTGGAGGCGGCAAAAATTGAATTACGTCAACCGAAAAGTGGGGGTCAGGCATGGACGGTGAGTGAGATTGACCGCCGCTGGCCGAGCCATGTCGATTCGGTTTCTGTTAATCCTGATAACTTTAGCATTGTCGACCACGTAGAGTTTGCCCATTTCCCTCTGGTCGCCAAACTGACGCGCTGGGGCGTGGATGCGCACATGGGCGTGCTGTTTGGGCTACCCAATCAACTCATCCTGGTGCTGTTTGGCGCGGGCTTGTGTGCGTTGATCGTACTGGGCTATCGCATGTGGTGGATTCGCCGTCCGGCATTACCGCAGGTTAATCCCGTGCAAACCCTGCTGTCGGCATGGCTGGTCTTACCGCGCTATCTTCAGGGCGCAAGCCTGATGCTTGCCCTGGTATTAGGTTATGCGTTGCCCCTGATGGGATTGAGTTTACTGGCCTTCGCCCTGCTCGACATCCAGCGCTGGCGAAAAGCACATCGCGCCACACGTCAGGATACTGTCACACCGCTGGACAAACAGTCCCCGCTGGCGATTGTGCAATCCCGTTTTGCCGTTAAGCGTAAAGAGATGCGTTATTTTCTGCGCAGTGTCGTCATTCTGGCGATAATAGTGGGAACGGTCATGGCGCGAGCCATGGTGAGTGGCGTCATTGAACAATACAACATCCCTTTCAGCGACTGGACGCTAATGATGTATATCACTCAGGCCATGATGATTTTGCTTTATACCACGGTATTCACCGGCTTGATGTCTATTCCACTCTGGTATTTCTTCCTGGGTGAAAGCGACGAGCAGGGCAAATAAATACGACGCCCGCCTGGTGCGGGCGTTTTATTGATCATAACGATATACCGGGTGATTTCAGGCCACGTATTTAATCATGGTGGACAACATGGGCACGTTGCAGCGCATGTTTAAACTGACTGACATCCTCTCTCAACCAATGGCGTTGCGTCAGAGGCAGGTGCTCCAGCGCCTCGGGAAGAGGCACACCATTTAATTCGCCTTGATTGCAAAGCGCCCTGACCAGGCTTGCCTGAGAAATGCCCAGGTAGACCGCCATTTCAGATAATGTCATAAGATCTGAGTGCATACTTACCTCCTGACCCTGAATTGTTGATGCATTTTTGTTCAATCCCATCCCGCCGTTATTGATCTAAAACAGGAATGGGCATAAAACAGTCAAAGGGTTGATAAAATTGCTAAGCTGGTAAGATGGCTCCCAATAACCAGAGATAACACAGTGCAACATTATGGATTGATGGCGCTTTTGCTCGTTTCCTGTTGGGCAAACGCCCATAACATCGTTGTCGGGCAGCCTTTACCGTCGGTCTTTATTGCGGATAAAGGTGAGATGCGGCTCGATAGCGGAAAGATTGACTATCAAAAATGGAACAGTCTGACTCTGACGGGGAAAACACGTTTAATTATTCACGTTGCGGGTCGATTATCGGCAAAAGAACAGTCGGCAGCTCTCATTGACGCTCTTCAGCACGCCAACCTGCCTAAAAAACAATTCCAGACCACGACCATCGTCAATACTGATGATGCTTTACCTGGCAGCAGTCTGTTTGTGGTCAATAGTATCCGCGCCAGTAAAAAAGCATCGCCATGGGAACAGTTTATTATCGACAGTAGCGGTGTGGCACAGCACCGTTGGCAGCTTAAGCCCGAAGGTGCGGCAGTCATTGTGCTGGACCAGAAGGGACAGGTGAAATTTGCTAAAGACACGGCGCTCAGTGCTAATGACGTTTCTCAGGTAATTGCGACATTACGTGCACTGGCAGGCTGAACCCCGGGCGCTCAGGAAAACCTGTCACGCCACAGGCAAATACGACGGAGGTTTATGAATTCTCCACCTTTTCCACAGGCTCAACTAGTATTAATTATGTGGATTTAGCGAGAAAAAACCTGAAACCCTGAATGTAAAAATAACGGGTAAGCCTGCCAACCATGTTATGGCAGATTAAGCGTTTCTTTAAAGGGCAGCGCACTTTTAGCGTTGTCATAAATGTATCCGTTGATAAGGACAGCCCGAATGACGGTCTGCGCAAAAAAACACGTTCATCCCACTCGCAGTGCTGCTGAGCAATTACTGGCTGATATTGATCGGCGGCTTGAGCAGTTATTGCCTGTCGAGGGAGAACGGGATTTTGTAGGTGCCGCGATGCGTGAGGGCGCGCTGGCACCGGGTAAACGTATTCGCCCGATGCTGTTGTTGCTCACAGCACGCGATCTGGGCTGCGCTGTCAGCCACGAGGGATTGCTGGATCTCGCCTGTGCCGTGGAAATGGTGCACGCGGCATCGTTGATTCTTGATGATATGCCCTGTATGGACGATGCGCAGATGCGTCGGGGCCGCCCTACCGTTCACTGTCAGTACGGCGAGCATGTGGCAATACTGGCGGCGGTCGCCTTACTGAGCAAAGCCTTTGGGGTCATTGCTGATGCAGATGGCCTGACGCCGCTGGCAAAAAACCGCGCAGTGTCAGAATTATCAAACGCCATTGGTATGCAAGGTCTGGTACAGGGTCAGTTTAAGGATCTGTCAGAAGGCGATAAGCCGCGCAGCGCTGAAGCCATTTTGATGACGAACCACTTTAAAACCAGCACCCTGTTTTGCGCGTCTATGCAGATGGCCTCAATTGTGGCGAATGCCTCCAGCGAAGCACGCGATTACCTACACCGTTTTTCGCTTGATCTCGGTCAGGCGTTTCAGCTGCTGGACGATTTAACGGATGGCATGGCTGACACGGGTAAGGACATCAATCAGGATGAAGGCAAATCGACCCTGGTCAATTTATTAGGCTCCAGAGCAGTTGAAGAGCGTCTGCGGCAGCATCTGCATCTCGCCAGTGAGCACCTCTCAGCCGCGTGTCAAAACGGTCATTCTACTCAACAATTTATCCAGGCCTGGTTTGACAAAAAACTCGCTGCCGTCAGTTAAGGATGCTGCATGAGCCACTTCGCGGCGATCGCTCCGCCTTTTTACAGCCATGTCCGTGCACTGGAAAACCTCGCTCAGGAGTTAGTGGCTCGCGGTCATCGGGTGACCTTTATTCAGCAACAGGACACTAAACCACTCATTCAGCATCCCCACATCGGATTTCATGCTGTAGGAGAAGAAAGCCATCCGTCTGGCTCATTATCGCGCCTGCTGCACTTAGCGGCCCATCCTCTGGGGCCGTCAATGCTTCGGCTCATCAATGAAATGGCGCGCACCAGCGATATGCTGTGCCAGGCGCTCCCCAGAGCCTTTAACGATTTGGCGATAGATGGCGTCATCGTTGATCAGATGGAGCCGGCAGGCGCTCTGGTCGCTGAAGCGCTGGGGCTGCCGTTTGTCTCGGTTGCCTGTGCACTCCCGCTTAATCGCGAACCGGATTTGCCCCTGGCGGTGATGCCTTTTGACTATGCCACCAGCGATGCCGCACGTGAGCGCTATGCAGCCAGCGAAAAAATTTATGACTGGCTGATGCGTCGGCATGACCGCGTCATTGCCCATCACAGTCACAGGATGGGCTTAGCACCCCGGGATAAACTCCATCAGTGTTTTTCGCCATTGGCACAAATCAGTCAGCTTATTCCAGAACTGGATTTTCCCCGTAAAGCGCTACCGGCTTGTTTTCATGCTGTTGGCCCCCTGCGAGAAACGCAGACGACATCAACCTCTTCGCCGCTTTATTTTTCGCCGTCTGAAAAGCCCCGAATTTTCGCCTCGCTGGGCACGTTGCAGGGTCATCGCTACGGTCTGTTTAAAACCATTGTGAAAGCCTGTGAAGAGATTGATGGTCAGCTTCTGTTGGCGCACTGTGGCCGCCTGACTGCCTTTCAGGCCGAAGAGCTGGCGCGAAGCCGTCACACGCAGGTTGTGGATTTTGCCGATCAGTCGGCCGCGCTCTCGCAGGCGCAGCTTGCCATTACCCATGGCGGGATGAATACGGTGCTGGATGCCATTAATTATCGTACGCCCCTTTTAGCCCTTCCGTTGGCATTTGATCAGCCCGGCGTGGCCTCACGTATTGTTTATCATGGGATAGGAAAACGTGCGTCCCGTTTTACCACCAGCCATGCGCTGGCGCGTCAGATGCGTGCATTGCTGACCAACGTCGACTACCCGCAACGCATGACGAAAATCCAGACCGCCCTTCGTTTAGCCGGCGGCACAATGGCCGCTGCAGATATCGTTGAGCAGGCCATGCGCACCGGCCAGCCCGTTTTGAAGGGGAGCGGCTATGCGACCGCATTATGATCTGATTTTAGTGGGCGCCGGGCTGGCTAATGGCCTCATTGCCCTGCGCCTTCAGCAGCAGCAACCTGACATGCGTATTCTGCTTATCGAAGCGGCCCCCCAGGCGGGCGGTAATCATACCTGGTCCTTTCACGACGCTGATTTAACCGAGAGCCAACATCGCTGGATAGCACCGCTGGTGGTGTATCACTGGCCCGACTATCAGGTCCGCTTTCCCACGCGGCGTCGTAAGCTGAACAGCGGCTATTTTTCTGTGACTTCGCAGCGTTTTGCCGAGGTTTTACAACAGAAGTTTGGTCAGCACTTATGGATTAGCCGCGCGGTGGCAGAGGTTCACGCCGACGCTGTTCGACTGAATAATGGTCAGGTCATCAGCGCCAGCGCGGTGATTGATGGTCGAGGTTATACGCCAAATTCAGCGCTGAACGTGGGATTCCAGGCGTTTATCGGACAGGAATGGCGACTCAGTAAACCGCACGGTTTATCTTCACCCATTATTATGGATGCCACGGTCGATCAGCAAAATGGTTATCGCTTTGTTTACAGCCTGCCGCTATCTGCGACAGAACTGTTAATCGAAGATACCCACTATATTGATAACGCGACACTGGAACCTGAACGCGCGCGACAAAATATTCGCGATTATGCTGCCCAGCAGAATTGGCAGCTTCAGACTCTGCTTCGTGAGGAACAGGGCGCATTGCCAATAACCTTAACGGGCGATAGCACCGCGTTTTGGCAGCAACAGCCTTTAGCCTGCAGTGGACTGCGTGCCGGACTGTTTCACCCCACAACCGGTTATTCACTCCCCCTTGCGGTTACGCTGGCCGATCGGCTGAGTGCGCTTGATGTCTTTACATCGTCCTCAATTCATCAGGCGATTACCCACTTTGCCCACGAGCGCTGGCAGCAGCAACGCTTTTTCCGCATGTTGAATCGCATGCTGTTTTTAGCCGGACCCGCCGATTCACGCTGGCGTGTTATGCAGCGCTTCTATGGTTTACCTGAAGATTTAATCTCCCGTTTTTATGCGGGCAAACTCACGCTGACCGATCGGCTACGTATTCTGAGCGGCAAGCCGCCTGTTCCGGTATTAGCGGCATTGCAGGCAATTATGACGACTCATCGTTAAAGAGCGACAACATGAAACCAACTACGGTAATTGGTGCAGGCTTTGGTGGCCTGGCATTGGCAATTCGTCTGCAGGCGGCGGGGCTCCCTGTCTTACTGCTTGAGCAACGCGACAAACCCGGTGGCCGGGCCTATGTCTATGAAGATCAGGGATTCACTTTTGATGCAGGGCCTACCGTTATTACCGATCCCAGCGCCATTGAAGAACTCTTTACCCTGGCGGGAAAACAGTTAAAAGATTACGTTGAACTGCTGCCGGTTGCGCCGTTTTATCGCCTGTGTTGGGAGTCAGGAAAGGTTTTCAATTACGATAACGATCAGGCACAGCTTGAGGCGCAGATTCAGCAGTTTAATCCACGCGATGTTGAAGGCTATCGTCAGTTTCTGGACTATTCACGTGCGGTGTTTAAAGAAGGCTATCTGAAGCTTGGCACCGTGCCTTTCTTGTCGTTCAGGGATATGCTTCGCGCCGCGCCCCAGCTGGCGAAACTGCAGGCATGGCGAAGCGTTTACAGTAAAGTTGCCAGCTACATTGAGGATGAACATCTTCGTCAGGCGTTTTCTTTTCACTCGCTGTTAGTGGGCGGCAATCCCTTCGCCACCTCCTCCATTTATACGCTAATACATGCACTCGAACGCGAATGGGGCGTCTGGTTTCCACGCGGTGGCACCGGGGCATTAGTGAAAGGGATGATAAAGCTGTTTCAGGATCTGGGTGGCGAAGTGGTACTGAATGCGAAGGTCAGCCACATGGAAACCACGGGGGATACCATTGAAGCCGTGCATTTAGAGGACGGACGCAGATTCCCGACCCGGGCTGTCGCTTCCAATGCGGATGTGGTTCACACCTATCGCGACCTGTTAAGTCAGCATCCTGCCGCCGTGAAGCAGTCGAAAAAACTGCAAACTAAGCGCATGAGCAACTCATTGTTTGTCCTCTATTTTGGTCTGAATCACCATCACGATCAGCTTGCCCACCATACGGTTTGTTTCGGCCCTCGCTACCGTGAGCTGATTCATGAAATTTTCAATCATGACGGACTCGCAGACGATTTCTCACTTTACCTGCACGCACCTTGTGTCACGGATTCGTCACTGGCACCGGAAGGTTGCGGCAGTTACTATGTGTTAGCTCCCGTGCCACATTTAGGCACAGCGAACCTCGACTGGACGGTTGAAGGGCCGCGACTGCGCGATCGTATTTTTGAGTACCTTGAGCAACATTACATGCCTGGCTTGCGTAGCCAGTTGGTTACGCAGCGAATGTTTACGCCGTTCGATTTTCGCGACCAGCTCAATGCCTATCAAGGCTCAGCCTTTTCTGTTGAGCCCGTTCTCACACAGAGCGCCTGGTTTCGACCGCACAACCGCGATAAAACCATTAATAATCTTTACCTGGTAGGTGCAGGCACCCATCCCGGCGCGGGCATTCCCGGCGTGATCGGCTCGGCTAAGGCAACTGCAGGTTTAATGCTGGAGGACCTGATTTGAATAATCCGTCGTTACTCAATCATGCGGTCGAAACGATGGCTGTTGGCTCGAAAAGTTTTGCGACTGCCTCAAAGTTATTTGACGCAAAAACCCGGCGCAGCGTACTTATGCTCTACTCCTGGTGCCGCCATTGTGACGACGTGATTGACGATCAAACCCTGGGTTTTCAAACCGATCAGCCGTCATTACAAACGCCTGAGCAACGCCTGATGCAGTTGGAGATGAAAACGCGCCAGGCCTATGCCGGATCGCAGATGCACGAACCGGCATTTGCTGCGTTTCAGGAAGTGGCGATGGCCCACGATATTGCGCCCGCTTACGCGTTTGATCATCTGGAAGGCTTTGCCATGGATGTGCGTGAGGCGGAGTACATTCAGTTGGACGATACATTACGGTATTGCTATCACGTTGCAGGCGTGGTCGGCTTGATGATGGCGCAGATTATGGGCGTACGCGATAACGCCACACTGGATCGCGCCTGCGATCTTGGGCTGGCATTTCAGTTGACCAACATCGCCCGCGATATTGTGGAAGATGCGCATGTGGGTCGTTGTTATCTGCCGGCGAGTTGGCTGGAAAATGAAGGACTAAATAAAGAAAATTATGCGGCACCGGAAAACCGCCAGGCGCTGAGCCGCATCGCCCGACGTCTGGTGCAGGAAGCCGAACCTTACTATTTGTCCGCTACGGCGGGACTGGCCGGGCTGCCCTTGCGCTCAGCCTGGGCCATCGCCACAGCGAAGCAGGTTTATCGTAAAATTGGGGTGAAGGTTGAACAGGCAGGAACAGAAGCCTGGGACCATCGGCAGTCAACCACGACACCCGAAAAATTATCGCTTCTGTTGATGGCATCCGGTCAGGCCATTACTTCCCGGATGCGGCCTCATCCGCCTCGCCCTGCCCATCTCTGGCAGCGCCCGATTTAGCCGAATGTCGTTCTCTTAGCGTCGCCTGAAGTTTTGATAGCGGCGGCGCATAGAGAAAACCAAAAGAAACACAGCCTTCTTTGCCTCTTACGGCATGATGCATACGGTGGGCCATATACAACCGCTTCAGGTAGCCTTTACGCGGAATATACCGGAACGGCCAACGCTGATGCACCAGCCCGTCGTGAACCATGAAATAGAGCAATCCATAGGCCGTCATGCCCGCACCAATCCACTGAAGCGGCCACATTCCCGTACTGCCCAGATAAATAAGCAGGATCGATAATCCAGCAAACACAACGGCATAAAGATCGTTAACTTCAAACGCGCCTTTGCGTGGTTCATGGTGGGAAAGATGCCATCCCCAACCCCAGCCATGCATGATGTATTTATGTGCCAGTGCAGCAACCACTTCCATGCCAATCACAGTAATCAACACGATCAGGGCATTCCAAATCCACAACATAATTTCTCCAGTAGAGACGTCCGGCATCAGGCGTGAGGATTTAATTTTAACAGAGATTAGCCGCGCTATTGGTGGGAAAGAAAAAAGGCGCGCCGGAGATTAGAAATCGGCTTTCAGAACCACACGGTAGTTGGCTTTACCTGCGCGAACGTGTTCCAGTGCCTCGTTGATTTTCGACATGGGGAAATATTCCACCGTCGGCGCGATATCCGCGCGACCAGCCAGTTTCAACAGAGAACGCAACTGAGCAGGTGAACCGGTTGAAGAACCGGTAACGGCACGGTCGCCTAAAATCAGGCTAAAGGCAGGCACATCAAACGGCTTCAATACTGCACCAACGGTATGGAACTTGCCGCGTGGTGCCAGCGCCGCAAAGTAGGGTTGCCAGTCGAGGTCAACCGCAACAGTGCTGATAATCAGGTCAAACTGTCCCGCCAGCCCTTTTAACGCTTCTGGATCACGGCTGTTCACCACATGGTCGGCGCCCATATCCAGAATGGCTTGCTTTTTATTGGCCGAAGAGCTGAACGCGGTGACTTCTGCGCCCATCGCATGCAGAATTTTGATGGCGATATGACCCAGACCACCAATACCGATCACGCCGACGCGGCTCATCGCGGTGATGTTATGCATCAGTAAAGGTTTAAATACGGTGATCCCACCACACAGCAGCGGACCGGCTGTTGCCGCATCCAGCTTTTCAGGTAATGGAATGACCCACTGCCAGTTAGCGCGCAGCTTATCAGCGAAACCGCCGTTGTTACCGATGGTCGTTGTGGTGCCATTGGCACAGTTAACATGATCACCGCTGATGCACGGATCGCAATGCTGACAGCTTTTCGCTGTCCAGCCGATGCCCACGCGCTGTCCCAGCTTCAGGCCTTTACTTTTGGCACTGTCGCCAAGCGCAGCCACGCGCCCAATCACTTCGTGACCGGCAACCACGGGATAGGCTGAAATCCCCCATTCATTGTCGATCATCGACAGATCTGAATGGCATACACCGCAATATTCAACTTCTACTTCGACATCTTCTGCGTCTAACGGGCCTGTATCATAGTCGTAACGCTCCAGTGCTTGTCCCGCCTGCATGGCTGCGTAACTCTTAATTGTCATTCTGTACCTCATTTAACGCGTTGATTTGGCAGTCAGCGTGTTCGCCACCGTCACGAACTGGCCACCGCCAAGGTGATGTAAAGTATGTAGGGCTGAGTTACTGTCATCAAAATGCCAGCGCCCATCGTAAAAGACCCGACTGTCAGCAGCAGCAGTGACCACTTCGCCAAACAGGGTGTCATATGCCTGCTGTGCTTCTGTTTCCGGCAGTAAACGGCATTCCATCCAGGCTACACAGCTCTCTTCCAACAGAGGCACACCGAAGTGCTGACTCTCACTGGCCTGAATGGAGAACGCCGCAAATTTATCCTGGTCGCGTCCTGTCGTGCTGCCGACGGCATACGTGAGGTCGACAAAACTTGCGGCGGGCACACAAATACCAAATGCGCCGCTGCCTTCAATCAGCTCACGTGACCAGGTCGATTTATCCACAATGATGGCCACCCGCGGCGGCGAAAACTCTACCGGCACTGACCAGGCCGCAGCCATGATGTTGCGACGCTCAGACTGACTGTCCCGACTGGTAATTAATATCGTCGGCCCATGATTCAGCAGGCGGCTTGCATGTTCGAGCGCGACCGGACGAAAATGCGACATTCAATAATCCTTACGTCCCGGGCCAGGAAAACGCGACGCCCGGTTCCGGGTTGATAAACGGGTTACTCTAGCGGTTTTCAACTCGCATCAGTTTGCCGCTTTGTGCCTTCGCGTTGCAAAATAGTGTTTAAGATCATGATTTAACAATCCTGAAACCTTAAACGTTGTGCACATAAAGCGAAACCGTTGAAGGAATAATTTTAGTCTGATTTGCCGTAACGTAAGAGAAATGAGACTAATCCTTATCAGGGTGGATAAACGGCTCCTGAGGTGAATACCCGGCAGAAAACGCGTAAAGTTGCCACAGTCAGTGAACCCGAAACTTAACTAGCTAATGGGAGTTGGGATGAACAACGAAAAGCTAAGAGCAGAACCTCTCACCTGGGGACAGGGACCTCACCTGTTCGAAATTTTTATTGAGCCCACCTGCCCCTTCTCCGTACGCGCGTTCAATAAACTGGATGCGCTTTTAGAGCAGGTCGGTGAAGATAAAATGACGCTTAAAATTCATCTTCAGTCTCAGCCCTGGCACATGTATTCGGGCGTGATCGTTCGCTATATCCTGGCAGCTTCGGTGGAAAGCAAAGCGGCGGCTAAAGCGGTACTTCAGGCCGTTGCCGACCATCGGGAAGCGTTTGAGTTTACAGACCATTGCCGGGGGCCAAATATGGACGTCACGCCCCACCAGCTTCTTGCCAGGCTAAAAGAATACAGCGGCATTGATGCTTACGCCGCCTTTGATCGTCATGATTTGCAAGACCTGGTGAAATGGCACTGTAAATATGCCCGTCAAAACGGTATCCATGTTTCACCGACCTTTATGATTAATGGCCTGGTACAACCGGATATAAGCAGTGGTGATTCGGTTGAAGAGTGGGCACAACGTATTCTGGCCTGACGTAATGCTCCAGCCATTCTGGCCCCGCAGTAAAAGGACTGAGTATGACGATGACGCTTGAACAGATTAAAGCCAAATATCCTGACGCACTTTGCTGGTCATTTGGCGATTCTCCCGAGATGGCCAATGCGCTGGCGACGCTGGTGCTGACCGGCAAAAAAATCGCCACCTGCAGCTCTCTGCAAGGCTGGTATGAAGATGATGTGAAGCCTCAACCCGGCAGTTACAGCATCATTTTAAACGGCGCGGATAAACCGGTTTGCGTCATCAGAACAACAGGGTTGTTTGTGACGCGCTTTGACCGCGTAACGCCAGAAATGGCGATGATGGAAGGCGAAGGTGACCTGAGCCTTGAGTACTGGCAGCGCGAACATCAACGCTATTTTCAGCGTAACGGCGGGTTCAGCACCGAAATGGAACTGATATTCGAAACCTTCCAGCTGGCAGAAGTGATTTAAAAAAGCCGTTAATTCGCGCCAGCATCCAGCGCGGATTAACGGCTCAGGCCGTTCAGATGACGCGCCCAAAAGCAGCAATGCTAAAGCACGTGGTCAAGTAGCGTGGTGCCATAGGAATTATCTACGGTGCAGCGCCATTGATTATCACTTTCCAGCCGAAACACATAAGTGGCACGCCGGGTGTTTTCTATCGGCTGTCCCTGCCCATCGGGATAGCGGAGCACCGTTTCCATGATAACCAGCGCGGTTCCTGCCCCTTCAATGACCTCCATCCTGCCCTGCTCCACCACCAGCTGATGCTGAAAATAGTTGGCAATGGCCTCAAAGACACGGCGAATAGCTACGCTGCCCGTCACGGTCATTCCCGGCTTAATGACCAGGCTGGCATCGTCTGCATAGTGTTTCATCAAGGCATCATAATCACCGGCTGATATCGCCCTGTCGCATAACCTGACAACCTGTAAAACGGGATGGTCATTCATCGGAACCTCCTTACCCATAGCTGGTCAGCAATAAACCGGATGTGATAAGTATATCCCTACCGATGTTAAAAAGGAGTTAAGTATGTTTAGCCATATGGTTGTTGGGACCGATGATATTGAGCAAGCTAAAACGTTCTACGATGCTATTTTCGCGGTTATCCGTTGTGACGATCAGGGCATTGATGCCCTAGGTCGCCCTTATTACATCAAAAATAACCAACGTTTTATCATCACCAAACCCATCAATGGTCAGCCCGCCACCTTTGCCAACGGCGGAACCATCGGCTTCACCATGCCCTCATCCGAGGAGGTGTTTCGCTGGCATCAACAAGGGATTGAAAACGGTGGCACATCGGCAGAAACACCGCCGCAGGTCAGAGAAACTGATGGAAAATGCATCGCCTATCTCAGGGACCCAACCGGCAATAAGCTGTGTGCGTTTTATAATCCGACATAATTTTTGTTAACGCATTTCGTGCTCGCTTTAAAAAGACGTAGTGTGCGGGTGAAAGATGGACATTAATCTGGCGGGGTTTCTGCCCGCGCTGCTCCCCATTGCGCTTTCACCCGGCGCAAGTTTCACGCTGGCAATGAACAGTGCACTTACGGCTGGTCGCAAAGGGCTGTTTAAAACCCTGCTCGGCACCGCACTGGGGATTTATACCCATGCTTTACTGATCGGTCTCGGCCTGTCGACGGCACTGGTTGCTTCACCCGCGCTGTTTGGCCTGTTAAAAATGGCTGGCGTGCTCTATTTACTGTGGCTGGGCGGGCTTTTATTTATCACTGGCGTCAGGACGAAGACCTTTGCGCTGAACGCGACAGAAAGCGCGGTTACGATCAAAGGTGCATGGCTGGCCAACGTCGCCAATCCCAAAGCTATCCTGTTTTACCTGACGGTGGTTTCACAGTTCGTTGGTAACAGAGCGGGTATTGATGCCTTTCTGACGCTGGCCACAGTGCACATTGCGGTCATGGTTATCTGGCTGGCTCTCTTTAGTCAGGCGCTGGTGTTCTCGGCGCAAAAACTGAACCCGGTATCGCTGAAACGCTACGTGAATATGGGGGGCGGATTACTGCTTATGGTTATTGCAGTGCGCAGTCTTACAGGCTGATGTTTTAGCGAAACGGTTATCGACAATCTCACTTAAATCGGGAAGACAGGGGGAAAACTGATGGCACCTGTTCAGGACTGGCACAAAGACGATTATCGCATTACGACGGATAAATCGCAGATGGATATTGAGGCCATTCACCGTTACCTCACCCGCTCAAGTTGGGCAGCCGGTATCGATTACGCCACCGTGGCACTGTCGGTAGAAAACAGTTTAAATTTTGGGCTGTTTCATCACCACCAGCAGATTGGTTTTGCGCGATTTATCACCGACTCCGCGACCTTCGCATACCTGTGTGATGTCTATGTCCTTGAAGAATACCAGGGTAGCGGTCTCGGCGGATGGCTGATTGAATGCTGTCAGTCCCATCCTGTCATTAACACATTGCGCCGACTCTTGCTGTTTACTTCAACCGCCCCCTGGTTGTACCAGAAATTCGGTTATCAGCCAGTGAACAGACCCGATTATGCCTGGACTATAACCCGACCCGACATTTATCAAACCAACCGCAAAGACCAGAATTAATCATCCCGCTTTTTCGTCTGTGTTATCGGTCTGCAATGATTGCCAGCCGCTGACAGCCGCGCGCTTCCAGAGCCAGAGCAGCCTGGGCGGCACGAATGCCACTGGCACAGACCAGAACAATGCGTTTGTCCGCGGGCGGCTGCCAGCGGGCAATATGCTGGGGCAATATCCGCGTCACATCGGGAATGACGCTAACAGGCGCTTCGTCGGTCCCGCGTAAATCAACCACACAGTCGTTTGGGGTCAACAGGGCCGAATCGATAAACGGAATTCCGGCTTTTTCAGGTTCGGGCGCATTGTCGAATCGGAACTGACGCAGTTGCCAGGACACAAAATCACAATTAATCATGCAACCCAATGGTGAAGGCGACAAGTTCAACAGGATACTGAGTGCCATCTGCGCCTGTAAAGCACCTAAGGTGGCAACTGCCGGACCCAAAACGCCTGCAGTGTTGCAGTTGCCTGAGGCTTTGGGTAAGTGTGGAAACAGTGCGCGATAGCTTGGCGCACCGCCGCAAAATCCGCCAGCATAGCCCTGTCGCCCCAGCACCGAGGCGCAAACCAGCGGAACACCTCGGGCAAAGCAAATATCGGAAAGCAGGTAAGTCACCGCGAAGTTATCCGCTGCATCGACCACCAGATCGATATCCGTCATTGCCGCCTCAACAATGCTGGCGCGCAACGCCACAGGATATACTTCAACAACCGTATCCGGGTTACGCTGTGCCAGCGCGCGTTGCGCGCAAAAAACCTTCGGCTCGCCAATGTCGGCCGTGGTAAACAGCGTCTGACGATGCAGATTATGCAGCGCCACAACATCATCGTCATAAAGCCGGATATAACCGATGCCAGCGCCAGCCAGCAGTGGCAGCAGCATGGAAGCCAGCCCACCTGCACCGACCACTAAGACACGCGCAGCTGACAGGGCCTGCTGCCCTTGCTCCCCGACGTCTGGCAGCATTGTCTGTCGTTGATAACGCGACATCACCGCTCCTTAGCTGAACTGGGCCAGCCCGAAAATGGGCGTGGACGCCGCCGCCATGTCGCGGCGTTCCATCATCCCTGCCTGACGTGCCTGATGTCCCGCGTCGATGGCACCAGCAAAGGCACCAGCCATACGCACCGGATCGCTGGATTTCGCGACGGCGGTATTCAGTAACACAGCGTCGAAACCTAATTCCATCGCCTGGGCCGCCTGACTCGGCGCACCGATCCCGGCGTCAATAATCAGCGGAACGTCTTTAAACCAGGCACGCATCGTGCGTAAGCCCTCAATATTGCGTAATCCCTGCCCGGAACCGATGGGCGCGCCCCATGGCATCAGCACTTCACAGCCGGCATCCAGCAGTTTCTCGCCAACAATCAGGTCTTCTGTGGTGTAGGGAAAAACATGAAAACCCTCGGCACACAAAATACGCGCCGCTTCAACCAGGGCAAAAGGATCGGGCTGCAAGGTGTCGGCATGACCAATCACTTCAAGTTTGATCCACGACGTGGCGAACAACTCCCGCGCCATATGTGCAGTGGTAACGGCTTCTTTAACCGTATGACAGCCTGCCGTGTTCGGTAATACGCGTTTATTCAGCGTTTTCAGAAGGTCGCGAAATGCGCCGCCCTGGCTTCCTTCACGACGTAAACTGACTGTAATAATGTCTGCGCCCGATGCGCTGACGGCCTGTTGCAAAATATCTGGCGAGGGATAACCCGCCGTGCCCAGTAAAAAACGTGACTGCCCGCTATAGTCGTAAAACATCGTTAACCTCCCTGCATCGGTGATAACACTTCCAGACGACAACCGGCCTCAAGCGGTTGGGAGGAATAGCGTTCCCGGGGAATAAAGGTGCCGTTAAGCGCGCTGGCGACACAGTCCGCATCAATATCCTGTTCCGCCAACAATTCAGCCAGCGTCCGGGCCTGAGTCTCAATAGCAAGGCCGTTCAGTTCTATTTTCATCGCATTCCCTCTGACGTAAGTTGTTGCATAAGCTTCTCGGCCATCATCGGGGCCAATAAGAAGCCGTGACGATACATACCGTTGATGGAAAAAATGCCGTTTTCATAACGAACATCGGGCAGATTATGAGAGTAAGCCGGACGCAAACCCGTACCGCTTTCAATGATGCGTGCTTCGGCAAGGGCAGGATGGATGCTGTAAGCAGCGCTCAACAGTTCCATCATTGCGCGCGCGCTGATCGGGCTGTCATCCTGGCTTTCGACCATGGTCGCGCCGAGCATAAAATGCCCTTGCGCTCGAGGTACCAGATAACAGGGAAAGCGCGGGTGCAGAAGGCGAACCGGCCGGGAGAACGTTATCTCATTCGTCTGCAGGATGACCATTTCACCGCGTACGGCGCGGAGTGCCGGCAGGGATTCCTGGGCATGGATACCACGGCAATCAATAACGTTCCCACTGGGTTTACCGCTGTGAAAATTCACGCCAGCATTGATTAAGCGCGTTTGTAACTGTTGCATTGCCAGACGGGGATCAAGATGGGCTTCTGCAGCGAAAAATAGTCCACGCGCAAAACGGTTTTCCAGCGCGGGTTCGATCTCTGCAGGCATCACCCACTGATGTTCAGACGTCATGTTCGCAAAACGGGTTAATTCAGCACGATCGCGCGGCGGCGCAATCACCAGCGTGCCCTTTTGTTCAACGCCGCTGATGCGGGCCGACCACCATGCAGCGGCATGCTGGCCCCAGTCCACCACCTGCTGCGGCGCACTTTCCGCTTCGCACCAGGGGGCCAGCATGCCGCCAGCCCAGTGGGAAGCCGCCCGGCAATCGGGTAACGTGATGATTTCGACATTTTCGCCGCGCTCCGCCAGTAACGTAGCAATGCACAGCCCGGACACACCACTGCCCAGCACCGACCAGCGGCTCATTGCCAGCCAACCTGACAGCGTAAAATCAGAAACAGGATTTTCACATTGGCCTCTCTTTTAAATCAGAGACCCGTGATACGAGAAGGGAAAAAGCATGAGCACAGTAAAAGCAGGCTCTGCGGCAAGTATCTGCACTGGGCGAAGATACCCGTCTTCCTACGCCAGTATCAACTGGGTCAGGTTCTAAGGGTCGCTAAGCCGCGCATTGCGCTATTAGCCTCTCAGTCTCTTTGGCGAGACTCCCCTGACGGGTTCTAGTTGTATTTTAAGCTGCGTCTTACGTCAAGGCTGACGTAACAATTTGTCATCAGCGTCTAAGGCACATTCAGATAACGCAGCAAGGCGGTCATACAGGCCGCGCCCAAAATAATCACGATAAGCGGGGCTTTACGCCAGGCAAGAAAAAGGGCAAACGACACACCCAACAACCTTGCCATCCCGGCAAAATGCTGGCCTTCAAACAGGGTGGTGGTGGCCGCTACGGCCAGTAACAGCACGGTTGCCGCATCAGATAGCATATGCTGCGTCCGTTCACTGACAGGCAACCTGTTACCCAGTTTGACGCCGGCATAGCGAATGGCATAGGTCCCGGCGGCCAGCAGTGCAATTCCTGCAATAATTATCGGGTGATTCATTTACGCGATCTCCACGTCAGCAGCCCTAACAGGGAAAACAGAACCGGCATACCTGCGGGAACAAATGGCGTGACCACCAGCGACACCAGCGCACCTGTCGTCGCAGGGATAGAGGTGCGGGGTTTACGTAGCGCCGGGAAAATCAGGGCGATAAGAATGGCGGGGAAAACGGCATCCAGACCGATAGCGGAAATACTCGGGATAAACTGACCAATCGCAGCCCCAAGCATCACGCTAAATGGCCAGATCAATCCAATACCGATGCCACAAAGCCAAAAGGCACTGCGGCGCTGGGCCAGTGTTGGCTGAGAGATGCCAAATACCACACTTTCATCGTTCATGATGTGACAGCCGAGCAGGCCTCGCCAGCCCTGAACCACCAAATCTTTAACAGCAATACCGAAGGGGAGATGGCGTGCGTTAACCAGCAGGCCCGCCGCTGCCGCAGTCAACGGGCTGCCACCGCCTGCCACGATGCAAATAAATAAGAATTCTGATGCACCAGCCAGTACGAGAGTCGATAACGCCAGTGGCACCCAAAACGGAAAGCCATCCGCAGTAGCAAGAGAACCATAAGACAGGCCTACAATCCCATCTGCGATACAGACCAGAAAAATCGCTTTAATCACGCCCTTATCGAGCGTCGTTTTTTTTGCCGGCATCAAAATCAAATCCCATATCGAACGTTTTATCCATTATAATGAACATCCAACATGTATTACAAGATGAACGATACGTTCGTTTTAATGAACAGGATGAATGATGAGTACGCCCATTAACATCATTGCCAATAGCTTAGTGAGAGAACGTCAGCGTACTGGCCTGACGCTCGCTGAGGTGGCACGTCGCGCAGGTATTGCAAAATCGACCCTGTCTCAGCTTGAAGCCGGTAATGGCAATCCCGGCATTGAAACATTGTGGTCACTGTGTGTGGCGTTGAATATTCCTTTTGCCCGCCTGATGGAGCCGGAAGCGAATCGCCTGCAGGTTATTCGCCGCGGCGAAGGTCCAGCGGTGGCCGCCGAGCAGGCTGACTATAAAGCGGTGCTGTTGGCAACCTGCCCACCAGGCGCTCGACGGGATATCTATTTGTTGCACATCCAGCCCGGTAGTGAACGCTGCTCACAGCCGCATTCGCCCAATACCATTGAACATTTAATTTTAACCCAAGGGCGTGCGCTGGTGGGTCCGGTCGATTCACCGGTTGAACTGGCGGTGGGCGATTACATCAGTTATCCGGGCGACAGTGAGCATATTTTCCGCGCGCTTGAGCCCGACACGCTGGCGGTGTTGGTCATGGAGCACGTGTGAAGGCAGGCTTCCCTGCCTTCGTTTACCCATGCGCTGTCATGACTGCGGAACCCTGTCTGAGGGAAGCCAGTGAGATGACTCGATGCGCGCTCTTCTCCAGTAAGGCGAGGTCATGGCTGACCAGCAAAATGGCACAACGCTGCTTTGTTGCCAGCCCGGTAAGTAGCGCCAGCGTCTGCTGCTGAACAAGCGGGTCCAGACGCGACGTCGGCTCATCGGCAAATAAAAAGACAGGGTCCAGTAGCATGACCCGCAGCAGGGAAAAACGCTGAAGCTCGCCACCTGACAAACCAGAAGCCGGGCGGCTCAGCAAATCATGCGCTAATGCCAGTTGCACCATCAGTTCATCACGTCGCTGAACCGTGGCGTGGTGCAGACGCAGCACATCATCGATAACCTGTGCCATCGACACGTCAGGTGGAAAAATGGCTGAGGGATCCTGATACAGTTTTTGGTAACGTAACTTACTGATATTGCCGGGCCGTATGACTCTGCCTGCATCCGGTTTTATCAGACCACACAGCGTATCTCCCAGGCTACTTTTACCACAGCCGCTTTCGCCGTAAAGCCCTACGATTTCACCGGCCCGAAAGGTTAAAGCCGCATCGTGAAACAGCCTTTTTCCTGAACGTTTCAGCGAAAGGCCTTCTGACTGTAACACGACGGTTTCATCACAGGGCACCCGCAAGCCTGTCGCCCAGGCCTGCGGTTCCGCCGCCAGCAACTGTTGCGTGTAACGCTCTTGTGGCCTGCTCAGCACCCGCCTGGCACTGCCCTGCTCAATGACCTGGCCTTTATGCATCACCATGACATCGCCAGCCAGCTGCCTGGCCAGTGCAATGTCGTGCGTGATCGTCAATAAGGTTTCGCCCCGAGCAACCGCCGTGTTCAACAGGCGACCTATTTCATCCCGTCGTGCGACGTCCAGCCCTTTAGTGGGTTCGTCTGCAATCAACATCGTGGCCCCACCAGCACGAGCCGCCGCAAAACAAACGCGCTGGGCCATTCCGCCTGAAAGCTGCCAGGGAAAACGCGCTGAGGCCTGCGTAAGACCCAGATGATCGAGCGCTTCTGCAGTGGACTGCTGGGCGTCATGACGCGGTAAACCCCGTACGTAACGGTAACCTTCTTCAACCTGAGCATTAACGCGCATCGTCGGATCGAGCGCGAGCCAGGGTTCCTGCGGCAGTGATGCAATGCGGTGTCCCCACAGCGCCCGAAGATGAAGCAAATCGGTTTGGAGATCATAGTGTTGCCCGTCGATCTCAACGATGCCTTTTGCGTACAGCCCCTGAGGTAATGCGCCCATGATGGCCTGGGCGAATAAGCTTTTCCCCGATCCGGTTTCCCCGACCAGCGTCATGGGCCTGCCTGGTTGAATGACCATGCTCACAGGCTCGACGATGCAGTGTTCGGCGTAAACGGCGACCTGTTTTATCACCATGCCAGTCATATACGCTCCTTGTTCACCAATAAATTCAGGCCGATCAATACGATAAAAAGCGCCATTACAGGCTGCAGTAAAAGCCAGGGGGCTTCCCAGGCATAGGGAAAGAGTTCTGTCATCATCAGTCCCAGCTCTGGCGTTGGCGGTCGTACGCCCACGCTGATGAATCCCAATGCGGACACCGCCATAATGGCATTGCTAAACGCATACACCGTTAATGTCAGCAGCAAAGGCGCCATTGCTGGCCACAAGTGTCTGCGCAACAGATAGACCATCGAGAAACCAAGCAGTAAAGAGGACTGGACTGCCGGAGACGTAACGACGGGCCGCAAGGCGGCTCGCGTCACACGGAAAAACTCCACCCACAGTACCAGTGAAATACCGAGCCACAACATGCCTGGCGAGTCTGGCGCGATAGCGGCTAACAGCAACACCAGCAACAGACCGGGAAGCGCCAGGCACATATCCGCTAACGCATTGCATATCCGGTCAACCCAGCCACCGTGCCAGGCACTGATGATCCCCGCCAGGGTGCCCATCGTCAGTGCCGTAATGACGCACATCGCCGCCAGCCCCAGCGACAGACGAAGCGCCGCGCTTAAACGGGCCAGCATTGAACGACCAAGGTGGTCATAACCCAGCCAGGCCTCTCCAGTGGGAAGCTGTAACATCTGCAGCAGGTCCTGTTGCACGGGGTCCCCGGAACTCAACAGTGGCACCAGCCAGGCGAACGCGAGCAACAACAGGAGGAGAGTCAGACCCGTTTTTTGACGGTAGGTCATGCGCGTTTCCCCCTTGGGTCCAGTACGTAACACAAGCCATCGACAAGCATATTTAAAGTGACAAATGTCAGCCCCAGTACCAGCGCACAGGCCTGAATTACGGGCACGTCCCGGGCAAAAATCGCATGCACCAGTGCATGGCCAATACCCGGCCAGGCGAACAGCGTTTCGACCACCACTACACCTTCCACCAACCAGACAAACTGCATGCCGAGCCAGGTCACGACCGGCACGCTGAGGTTGCGTAGACCGTGCCGCCAGAACAGACGCGAGCCAGACAGTCCTTTCTGTGCCCCCCAGCGATACCAGGTTGCGGTGACGGCCTGATGCGTTGCCTCACGTACCACACGTGCGCCCACGGCACTCAGTGACAACGCCAGGGTCATTGAGGGCAGGATGAAATGTCGCCACTCTCCCTGCCCTGCACTGGGCAGCCAGCCCAGGCGCAGCGCAAACAACACGACAAGCAGCAGGCCCAACGCAAAATGTGGAATCGATTTGAGTATGGCTGCCAGCCAGTTAATGAGCCGGTCCAAAAAGCCGCCTGGATGGCAGCCCGCCCAGAGACCAATCGGTATAGCCAGCAACAACGTCAGCAACAGGGAGAAGCCGGCAAGCGCAAGCGTTTGTTTTAATTGCCAGGCCAGTTCGTTGCTTACCGGCTCACCCGATACCAGTGAATGACCAAAATTGAAGCGCAGCAGATCCCACAGCCATTGCCACAGTGCATTTCCCTGAGCAGTGATATCCGCCAGTTGCTGTTGTACTTTGGCGACGGCGGCCAGATCGACCCGATCATAACCATAACGCCCCGATGCAATGCGCCAGGCCATATCACCTGGTAACGCCTGCACCAGAACGAAGGTTAAAATGCCGACGGCGAGAACGACAAAAGCGGCCTGGCACAGGCGCCAGCTGAGTTGTTTAAGCATCACTTCACCCATCTCATATCACGCAGACCGAAATGGCGTTCAAAGGGATCAAGCGTGACCGAGGTAAGATTGACATTGACCGCTGCCGACTGCTGATACCAGGCGATGGGGATCACAGGCAAATCACGCTGTAAAGCCGAAGTAATGACCTCTCTGGCCTTTTGCCTCATCGCAACATCATAACGGCGTGATAGCGTACTGAGCGCCTCACCAAAGGCCTTGTCATGCCAGTTCATCGCGCCCCAGTCACCGCCCTGGGTGCCGTAATCCTGAAGCAGCGTACCGGTGGGATCGGGTGTTAAGGCAAAATTACGGGCGAACAGCGCCATCTGCAGGCTCCCGTCATGATGACGGGCAGGGATTTCACTGGAGTTGGTTGAATTGATGACGACATCAATTCCAGTCTGACGCAGTTGCTGTTGGATCACTATGGCGATTAACGGCAGTTCCGGGCGATCCGGATAGGTTAACAGCGTGAGCGTAAACCGCTGCCCGTCGCGCACCAGAATCCCATCCTGGCCGGGCTTCCAGCCTGATTGTGTGAGTAATGCTGTTGCGCGCTGTGGTGAGAAATCCAGGGCCGGTAATGCGGGATTGTGCCATTCCGCCATTGAAGGCGGAAACATCTGTGTTGCCGCACCGGGATAGCGCAATATCGCATTGGCCAGTGCGCGACGATTAATCGCCAGGCTTAACGCCTCTCGCGTGGTTTGCTCTTTGAGAAAAGGATGAGCCAGGTTCAGTTTGAGCATGACCGTCCGCGGAACGGAAACGGTAAGAAGTTGCAGGGATTTTTTTTGTGACAGGCGTTGGCGACTGGCTGCATCAAGGTTAAAAACATAATCGGCGTCTCCGCTTTCGGCTAACAGTGCGCGGGTTTCTGCACGTCCTGCGGATAAAAATTCAGCGTTAACAATGGCGGGTTTATTCCCCCAGTATCCCTCAAATCTTTTTACGCTCAGCGTCTGAGGCGGTTGGAAACGGACTAACTGGAAAGGACCGCTACCAATGATGCGCGTGACGGCGTTTGCGTTATCCCATGATGCCAGCGCCAGAATTTGTGAACGGCTTTCCGCCAGTACCGCCAGGAGCGGCGTAAAGGGTTCACTGAGCGTAATGGTGACCTGTCTGTCTTCGCCGACGATCGATGTTATTGGGGCTTTATCCAGTAAACCCGGCTTACTGCGGGCGATATTCAGTGATTTTACGACACTTTCAGCGGTGACCAGAGATCCATCGTGAAAGTGCGCGTTCGCCCGCAGCCTGAAACGCCATTGCAGACCGTCAGGAGAAGCCTCCCAGCTCTCTGCCAGCGCAGGAACAGGCGCACCTTTGATATCTGTCTCCACGAGTGTTTCAACGACATCCATGCGAAGTAAAATATCACCGGAAAGCGCAGGATCGGTCCCTTTAATTTCGAAAGGGGCCGCAATTCGAACCGGTCTGGTCTCGTCAGCATAAGCACTCAATGAAGCCACTATCAGGCCCGCAATCGCGCTGTAAAACAGGCTTTTAAGTTGTGTCATGATATTTCTGTTTACCACATAATATTTCCCAGAATGCATAATGTTATAACATATCATTTAAAATCAAAACCCATTAAAGCGCAGGGGGATTAGAAACGAGTCAGCTCCGCTTCTCGCTGCCAGTATGTGTTTCAATCATCCTGACAAACAGTGTTGAAAATTACCTTCATTTTGTTATGTTATAACATTATATATAAAACTGATTTGAAGGATAACGCATGGCACACCATTCCCTCCCCGACTTCCAGGACTCTCGTTTACCGGTTTCTGTGCTGTCGGGTTTTCTCGGCGCAGGTAAAACCACGCTTCTTAACCACATTCTTAACAATCGTGAGGGGCGACGTATTGCTGTCATCGTTAATGACATGTCTGAAGTCAATATTGATGCGGCGTTAGTGCGCAACGGCGGTGCTGAGCTGTCGCGTACCGATGAAAAGCTTGTAGAGATGAGTAATGGCTGCATATGCTGCACACTTCGTGAAGATCTGCTGCTGGAGGTCAAACGGCTGGCGCAGGAAGGTCGTTTTGATCATCTGGTCATTGAATCAACCGGCATATCTGAACCGCTTCCTGTGGCAGAAACCTTCACCTTCGCCGATGAGGACGGTGAAAGTTTATCCAGTATTGCCCGACTGGATACGATGATTACTGTCGTAGATGGTTATAACTTCCTTCGTGATTATCGTTCCGTCGACTCACTGCAGGCGCGCGGTGAATCCCTGGGCGAAGAGGATGAACGGTCTGTCGTAGATTTACTGGTTGATCAAATCGAATTTTGCGATGTACTGGTCGTCAATAAAACAGACCTGATCAGCGAGGAAGATCAACAGTCGCTTAAAGCAATGTTGCATTCATTGAATCCGCGAGCGCATATCATCACCAGCCATTTTGGTAACGTCCCACTTGATCAGGTGCTGGATACCGGGCTGTTTGACTTTGATCAGGCTGCGCAGGCACCTGGCTGGCTAAGAGAACTTCGTGGCGAGCATCAACCAGAAACAGAAGAGTATGGTATTCGTAGTTTTGTTTATCGCGCCAGGCGGCCCTTTCACCCCGAACGTTTCTGGCATGCTGTTAACCACCAGCTTGATGGTGTGATTCGTTCCAAAGGCTACTTCTGGCTGGCCAGCCGTCCGGAATTTGCTGCAATGTGGTCACAGGCAGGGGCGGTTGCCCGTCATGGACATGCCGGAAGCTGGTGGGCCAGCATTCCACGTGAGAAATGGCCTCAGGATACTGAGTCTCTTAATTTTATTGCAGAAAACTGGCTGGATGGTATTGGAGATGCCCGACAAGAACTCGTATTTATCGGTATAGAAATGGATGAAAAACAGGTGCGTAGTGCTCTTGACGCCGCGCTCTTAACACCACAGGAAATGGCTCAGGGGCCCGCATACTGGGTGACGCTTTCCGATCCGATGCCGGGCTGGTTTGAGGATGCGGAATCCTGAGGGTCAGATCCGGGGCGCTTCAGATAACCTGCTGTGGTGAACAGTCAGTCAAATCATTCTGTCGCGCAGTCCTTCAGAATAAACCGGCGCACAACGATGCGCCGGTTTTAGCTGTGAATCCGCAGAACAAACTTCAGTAAGGCTCATTAACGGCGGTTTTTCCATACTGTCTGCACATTACAGAACTCATGCACGCCAAAGTGTGACAGCTCGCGGCCGTAGCCACTCTTTTTGACACCACCGATAGTAACGCGCGGATCGGAAGCGCCATTGCCGTTAATAAAGACTGCGCCCACTTCCAGCTCATCACTCATGCGTGCGGCAACCTCTTCATCAGCGGTCCAGACTGTTGCACTCAGCCCAAAATCGCTGTTATTGGCGATTTCCAGCGCATGCTGAGCATCGTTTGCCACTGCAATTGCCGCCACGGGACCAAACAGCTCTTGTCTGAAAGCGGTCATGTCGTTGGTGACATCCGCAAGGATGGTTGGGGCGTAATAATTGCCCTGCCCTGCTATTTTCTCGCCGCCTAATACCAAACGTGCACCTTCACGCAAGCTGGCTTTGACCTGCTCATCGAGCTCATCGCGCAGATCGGCTCGTGCCATCGGACCGATGAAAGTCTGTTCATCAAGGGGATCGCCAATTTTGAGTGATTTGACTGCGTCAACAAAACGCTTTTCAAACTCATCTGCGATGGATGCTTCGATAATAAAGCGTTTAGCGGCCATGCAAACCTGTCCGGTATTTTGATAGCGGCCTGTTACTGCCGATTTTACGGCTTCATCAAGGTCAGCATCGGCCAGCACGATAAAAGGGTCCGATCCCCCTAACTCAAGCACCGTCTTTTTCAATGCCGCACCTGCCTGTGCTGCGATAGCTGCACCGGCACGGACGCTACCTGTTACAGCAACAGCTGCGATGCGATCATCTTTGATTGCTGCTGAAACACCCTCGTTATCAACATTAATCACATTAAAACCGCCTTTTGGCAGGTCAGTCGCATCAAACAATTCTGCCATCAGCGTAGCGCTGCCCATGACGTTGGGGGCATGTTTGAGTAGGTAGGTATTGCCAGCAAGAAGCATGCCTACCGCACCGCGCAGAACCTGCCAGAAAGGGAAATTCCACGGCATAACGGCCAGAATAACGCCGATTGGACGAAATGACTGCCATGCATCAGGAACCTGAGAAGGCTGGTCTGCCAGCATTGCAGGTCCATGTTCCGCATACCAGTCACACAGGTTCGCGCATTTCAGGATCTCTCCTCTCGCCTGTGCAACGGGCTTACCCATTTCAAGAGTAATCATCCGTGTCAGTTCAGGTTCGCGCTCACGAAGCTGTTGGCTCAGTTGACGAAGCACGCTTACACGGGTTGCCATGCTGCTTTGCCGCCACTCTTTGTAAGCCGTTGCGCTGGTATTTAGCGCTTGCTCCAGTTCAGAAGCGTTTTGCATTGGGTATTGGGCAAGAATCTCGCCTGTTGTGGGATTACGTGAAATCGCAAAGTCAGTCATGGACTTGATCCTTTATCAATAAGAGACCCGATCACCATACGCTGGGATGATGCTGATGAAAAATGAATAATAGTGAGCAAGTTGTTTATAAAAAATGAAAGAAGAATTTATAAAGAGAATGATCCTTTGAGAAAATCATTATGATCGACTTTCTCGCTATGCTTTCAGAAAAGGCTGTGAGGATACTCGCAAGGTGTGCGCAGAGAGGCTGTTTTTTTGAGTTATCCACTTATACAGTGATTAGTTCCTATATAACGATCATAAAGAGATCCCTTATAGATCCAAAGAGATCCCCGATCGCCGCAGGCCGCACCACACAAGGGCTGAGAGGGTGTTGTCATTCACTGTAATCAGTAAAGTATTCACTGTAATCAGTACTTTATTCACTACACACAGTAGAAAGTTCACTATAATCAGTGCTAATGTTCACTGTAGTCAGAAAACGATCCTTTTCATCCACAGAATGA
>NZ_CP125960.1:0-174483 GCF_046529425.1 Pantoea allii
ATTATGGATAACAGTAAGTTAAGCCTTGTTATCGAAGAAACATCCCGGGATACAGGTGAAGTTATCAACCTGTTACCTACCCTCAGACAGACCATTCAGCCCAAAGTTTTGCTCCGGTTGGGGGTATTTGTACCTACTCTTAAATCCACTGGAAAGGGTGGTCGAAAGAATCACAGCATCGATGCCACCGCTTCTCTGTCTCGCTTATCCATTGTAGAGGGTGAAGGTTACAACCAGATCCAGATTTATGGCCCCCGGCTGGACATGGATACAGACTTTAAGGTCTGGGTTGGCATTATCTATGCTCTTTCAAATAAGAAACTGGATGCTGACAATCAGCTGTCGCTCAATTTTGCTGATTTTGCTAAGTACTGCGGCTTTGATACCAAGCGCATTGACAGGCAGCTTAAGGAACGTTTTGATGCTTCTCTGACGCGTATTGCCCGCACCAGTATCAGCTTTGTCAAAGCGTTACCCGGTACAGACGATCGCATAACCATCAACATGCATCTGGTGGATTCTACCTATTACGACAGCAGCACCGGTAAGATCTTCATCAAGCCTAACTCAAAGCTCAATACACTGTACCGGGTAGACGGCAAAACGCGACTGTATCTGAAAGCGTTGCAGAAACTGTCACGAAAGGAATCGGCGCAGGCACTCTATCTCTATCTTGCTGAACTTCCCCCCACGTTCTACCGTATCGGCTTTGACAGGCTTCGTGAACGCCTACAGCTGACCTCACACCTGGGTAACCAGAACGCCACCGTTAAAAAAGCGCTACAGCAACTCAACGACATCGGTTTTCTTGAATACTCTGTGGATAAAGAGGGTTCTGACTATGTGCTCAATATCCTTAAACGGAACACCAAGTTGTGATCCACCCGGTATAGTGGATGCATCTTTTTTCTGAACCTGTCGGCAGTTATGGCTTATTTCCTCCCCGCTCAATCAACCATGTTCTGATGACAGTCAGTTGGTACCAACAGGAGTGGTGGCAATGTGGAATGACGTATTAAGTGAAGCAATCAGACATGGCTGGCGTTTGCAGACTCTGTCTGTGTTGATTTTACTTGCACTTGTTTATAAATGGCTTGCAAGGGCTAACCCGGCAGCACTCTTCAAAAGTCTTTTCAGCTTTCGGAAGTACAGGCTGGAAAGGATGAAATCCCTTGATTATCTGGCTCAGGATGAGCGGGTATGCATCGATCAGGAACTGAGGATGATAAATAACCTCGCTCTGACCGGTCTCAGCACACCAGGTCTGCAAAAAGCGGCCGTTAAATTTGCGTCTTACTGCGGAGTGCGTGGTAAGTATCTTATAAGCTGGAGGAGGTATCTTTCAGAAAAAGATGGAAAAATACTTTTTAATCGTGCTCGATATGATCGCAACCTGAAAATCTCTATACGTATAATCCTTCCTGTTAGTCTGATATTGTTGGCGATTATTGTCGCGTTACTCACCTGGCATTTTGGCAGAAAGAATTTCATGGGCATCCTGCTTTTGAACTTGGATCTCTGGGTGGTTCCTCTGAACTATTTCACATCCCCCGTCTCGATCAAGCTCACGGATGAGATGGAGTCCTACCTCAGGGACTTTAACGCTCGTCCTGATTCTGACGCGTCAGCCATCACAGCTAAATACTGACTATACTCGGAGTCAGTTATGGAGCACGTCAAAGATTACTACCTGACGGACTTGTGTTGGCTGTAATCAACCGTTTGAATTTTCAGGAGGTGCCTGTGTGCGGACGCTTCGCGCAGTTTAGCTGTCGGGACGACTATTTTGAATCAGCCGGCATCTCACCGGATGAACTGCCTTTTGACGCTGAGCCCCTGGAACGCTTTAACGTTGCTCCTGGCACCCGCGTACTTTTGCTGAACGAACGCGATGACCGGCTTCATTTTGAGCCGGTTTACTGGGGATACTCCCCGGAATGGTGGCAACATTCTCCACTCATCAATGCCAGAGGCGAGACTGCCTCAACTGGACGGATGTTCAAACCTTTATGGCGTCAGGGCAGGGCGGTCGTGCCTGCTGACGGATGGTATGAATGGGCAAAAACGGAAAAGGGTAAGCAGCCGTATTTTATTTTTCATAAAGCTCATCAGCCCCTTTTTTTGCCGCGATTGGAAAGGCTCCCTATGACCGCAATCACGGTAAAGAAGGGTTTGTCATCGTCACTGCTGAAAGCAGCAAGGGTATGGTTGATATACATGACAGGCGGCCACTTGTTCTCAGCCCGGACAGTGTCAGGGAGTGGCTAAGCAAAAAAACAAGCCCTGAGCGTGCTGAACAAATCGCTCATGAGGCAGCTCTACCGGAAAGCGATTTTAGCTGGTACAAAGTGACTAAGGACGTGGGCAGTATAGGAAATCAGGGCAGGGAACTGATTGAGGAGTTAGCTGGTCCGGATTTAAAAGACAACGGGTGAAGGTTTTTCACCCGTCAGGTAATAAAATCAGAATCGGTACTGCAGGCCTGCCGTCACGGTATAGTTATGGTTCGCTATTCCCGCTGCATCACCATCTATATTCGCCGATTCGCCGCTGGTGTTATCAATGATCTGCGTCCCACCTTTGCCTTCTTCATATTTACTGTATGTGAATTCAGCAAATACTTTGGCATTAGGCGTAACATAATAACCAGCATCGACAGATGCGCCGTAGTATCGCGAGCTGGATGTTTTTTCTCGGAAGGTCAGTTGACGGACGTAATGCTCGTCATTGTCGTGAGCATTCACCCAGTCACTGAATTTGAGCAGAGCACCAAATTCAAAGTCATTAATGCGGTAGCGGCCAGTTAATCCTACATACGGCATTGAAAAGCGCTGGCTGTAGCCAATACCCGTCTGGTCGCGAGGGAAATCTCCGACCCGCGTACCGTTGTCATAGTCAAATGATCCGCCAATGGCTGTCCAGCTGAACCGGGTTTCCTGATAGCCTGCCACTGCGCCTAAACGATAGTTGTCGCCCTGCAGGAACCACCCTTTGAGATTGAGGTCGTACTCGTTTGCATGGTTCATCCTGGTGTGGGGATGAGAGGAATGATCCGTCCAGTCTCCTTGGTTACTGTTCTGCCAGTCATAGTCGTCAAGATGGCCAGATCCTGAAGCCAGAGAAGTCCATCCACGTGCATTCAGCGTCAGGAACGAATAGGCATCCCACGAAATGTCGCCTTTCAGGATGGCAACGTTCTTTATTTTCCAGTCCAACTGGCTTATTTTACGGCCGGTATCCGGATCATAAACCAGCTCCCCTGATTTACCGCCGAGCATGCCTGTCGAGGCTGATACACTGAGACTGCCGGGTGAAAAGTCCGGTGTGTAGGGACTTTTTTCAGCATGTGCCGCACCTGCAAATACCATCATCATCATTGCTAAAACTTTCTTATCCATTTAAGCACCCTGTTTATTATTATTGAATCAATTAGATATAGATAACTCATGTAAAAATTGATGAGTCTATGTTTACTTACCGCTCCTCCTTCATTAAGTCCAGTTATAAGTGAATCAGCTTAGAGAACCTGAAAAATATAAAAGTTTTCTTTTTCAGAATGAATATTCCGATGTTTTAAGCGTTACTTTTTTTCAGGAATAGCGAGAGCGAGCCTCATTAGCACACGATTTGTAACGGCCACTTTCAGATCTTTGATCGAACTGACCCGAAGCTTCTTTTGAGCAGCGCACATTGATTCTTTAACAGTATTTACAGAAACCCCTCTGAAATCAGCCAGCTCCTCAACGGTAAGATGGCAGAAAACCAGCATGCACACCTGACTGGACTGTAGAGGCGTCAGTTCAGGAAAGAACTTACTTAAAGGTGCAAACTGTTGAGGATCGATTTCAGCCATGATGACCTCCTGGGTGATAAATCAGGCCAGCTGTCTGCTTGCGTGCAGATGCTGTGCAGACTTTGTTTTGCCCCATTCGGTATTGACAGAAAAAATAAGTCATAGTTTTTAGTGAACTGTCTGTCTTTTTAAGCACACTTTACGTTTTGTGAGTAGGGCGTCAGAGATAGCTGTGAGACATCATTAATCAACTCAACCTTGTAGTATCTGCAATTTTTTCAGAGGCCTGGTGCTTTCCACAGAGAGGTTGTTAGGCCTCCGTCTACCAGCCCCAGCTGGTCCTGGTAGATAGCCAGCCATTTCTCCCGGGTCTGCTGATAGATCTCATAATTACGTTGATCGGGTACATGTTCGCGTTCCCAGCGAACGAGACTCTCTCCGACTGAGGCCAGTTCTGGCCAGATGCCTGCGCCAACGCCGGCAGCAATGGCGCATCCCAGCGCGGTGGCCTCCTTGACCACCGGAACGCGAACAGTTGTCCCCGTCGTGTCGGCCAGTATCTGGCTCCAGAGTTTTCCCTTGGCCCCGCCGCCGGCAAAGACCAGAGAGTCAGCCTTCACGCCTGAGAACCTGGCTATCTGCTGCAGATTACAGGCTGAAACAATGGCGGCATTCTCTTCAAGCGCGCGGAACAGCGTGGCCTTATTGCATTTTTCCGGATCGAGCGAAAGGTTGATAAACGACGGCGCGGCGTGGTACCAGTTTTTGTAATGCATCATGTCGGAGAATACCGGCATCACGCCCCAGGCACCTGGCGGCACGGGACTGGCCATATCCTCAAGCAGTGAATAGGCATCTACGCCAAGCCGCTCAGCAATGAGCTTTTCTTCGGCGCAAAAAGCATCACGAAACCAGCGCATCGTCAGCCCGGTAAAGAAACTGATCGACTCTCCCTGAACCATCCCGGGAATAACGTGCGGGTTCACACGCACGTTCATGTCAGGATCGGTCACCGGCGCAGGAAGATTCACCACCTGCTGCCAGAAGGAACCGCCCAGTACTGCCGTCTGACCGGGCCGGACGACACCCAGTCCCAGACAGCCCAGCTGAACATCGCCGCCGCCCACAATGACCGGTGTGCCAGCCATCAGACCACACTGCTCTGCAGCGGCGCGGGTGACCTGTCCCAGTCGCGTGCCGGTTTCTTTAACCGGCGCCAGGATGTCAGCGCGCAGACCGGCCATCTGCAGCAGGCAGCTTTTCCAGTCACGGGTGGACAGGTCAAGCAGCCCCGTGGTCCCGGCATTGGAAGGATCCACGGCCAGCTCACCGCTGAGCCTGTAGGCCAACCAGTCACTGATCATTGTGACCACAGACGCCCGCCGGTATATGTCCGGGCTGTTATGCGCCAGCCACAACAGCCGCGGCAGGGCACTGAGTGCCAGAGTCTGTCCGGAGCAGCGGTAAACATCATCTTCAAAGGTACGGTTTTTCAGCGCTTTAAGGCTACTGACTTCCCGGGCCGCCCGTGCATCCACGTTGGCACAGGCCCAGACCGTTTCCCCGTTTTTATCGTAAAGCACTATACCTTCCCGCATCGAGCAGGCTGAAACCGCCGCTATGGCAGACGCAGGTATGCCTGCTGAGCCGAGCGCTTCACGTATGCACTGGCAGGTAAGCTGCCAGTTCCGGGTCAGATCAAATTCCATCGATCCCGCCACACCGTCTACGGGCAGATGGTGCCATTCGGCCTGGCCTGTTGCTTTCTGGTTGCCGTTCAGGTCAAAAATCACCGCTCTGACGCTGCCGGTGCCGGCATCTATTGCCATCAGATAGTGGTCTGCTGCAGTCGGGTTACTGAGTCGGGCCATGTGCGTGTCCTCGGCTGAAAGTTTCACGCTGTGCGACCGGCTGCGCCGCTTACTGCGTGGCTGGCCGGGCTGTCGCATACAGGTGAAGGCTGTGTGCTTAAACGAAATAGCTGTAATAACTTGATCACATTACTGTCTTTCGCCTGACGCCCGGGTAAACCGCAGGTCTTTTTATGTTCAGGCAAACGGCAGCTTAAGCATCCTTTCTGCTGTAACTTCGTCCGTAACCAGTGCATTGATATAGCCGCCATTCATGGCAGCAACGATGGCTTCTGCTTTTTCAGGACCGGCAGCAACGCCTATCCGGACCGGAATGGTGACAAGTGAGGACAGACACAGGCCGACCAGTTCACGGTGAATGCTGATGTCCGGAATGATCTTTCCGTTTGCGTCAAAAAAGTATCCGAGAATGTCCCCGACGGCCCCTTTGCGACCCAGCATCAGCTGCTCGCCGGCCGTCACATAGCCGGTCCGTGAAATGGTGGCGTCTTCCCTCTGACTGATGGCGCCGATCCCCACGATGGCCACGTCGGCCGCCTGCGCCGTCATCAGCACATCCCTGACGCTGTTTTCATCCCGCAGCGTCAGCGCGATCTCGGCCGATGAAGCCCGCAGCGGAGCGGGCATGATGCTCACGCTGCATGCCGCATCGAGCTGTCCGATACCCGTCATATATGGGCCCACGCCCCCGGACAGCGTGACCAGACGAATTTCGTTCGCGGAGATAAACCCGCTCAGCCGCTTAAGCGTGTTCATGGCGGCCTCACCAAAGCCTATGGCCAGCAGTTGCTTAGGCTGCAGGGATTCCATCAGCATCTGTGCAGCGCCGGTACCGAGCCGTGTGTTCGCTGGCATATCCTGCAGGACCGGCAAAACGCGTACGCTTTTGAGCGAGAAGCGCCTCCGCAGCGCCTCTTCATACTTAAGGCAGCCCTCAAACCGTGAATTAATCTGAATTCTGATAATGCCTGACTGGCGACCTTTCTCAAGGAGCCGGGATACCTTGAGCCGCGTCAGCCCCAACCGCGTGCTGATGTCACCCTGTGTCAGGCCATCGTAGTAGTAGAACCACGCAATCCTTGCGACCAGCTCTTCCTCACACATGGCGTGTTCGGGGACAGGGGTCACGCTCTCCTTTGTCATATCAGGCTCCGGTTGAACATTTAAGTTAGATGAAAACAATTGTTCAGATTGAAATGAGATTATCCGTGATTTATTTCACAAAAAATACAGCGTTTGAACTTTTTACAAAATAAATATCAGTTATTCATAAATTGTGATGTTTGTGGTGTTTTTATAGGGTATGAGTGACTAGTGTTTGAACAAAACTGTTGCATTAAAACTTTTGTTCATCCAGAACGGCCGACCTGACAGTGCGGAGGAAGCATGCAGACCCTGAATAATCCCGAACCTGAACTGATTCATGCGAGTGACATCCGTAAGCAGTATGACGGCGTGGAGGTCCTGAAGGGCGTCGAATTCTCTGTTCTCTGCGGCGAGGTGCATGCGCTTCTGGGCGGAAACGGTGCCGGCAAGTCCACACTGATGAAAATTCTGGCTGGTATCGTGCAACCGGATGGCGGCACCCTGACTGTCTCGGGCAAAGCCTGCCCTCCTTTAACGCCCGCGCGGGCACACCAGTCGGGTATTTACCTCGTACCACAGGAGCCGCTGCTGTTTCCCAGCCTCAGTGTGCAGGAAAACATCCTCTTTGGCCTGCGCGAGACGCAGGCGTCAGCGGATAAAATGCATCTGCTGCTCCGTACGCTGGGCTGCCAGCTCGACACCGCTTCGCTAGCCGGTGCGCTCGACGTCGCGGACCGCCAGATGGTGGAAATTGCGCGCGGACTGATGCGCGATGCGCGTCTGCTTATCCTGGATGAGCCTACAGCCTCCCTGACGCCCGCGGAAACCAGCAGGCTCTTTACGCGTCTTAGTGAACTGCTGAGCACCGGCGTGGGGATCGTCTTTATCTCTCACAAACTGCCGGAAATACGGCAGCTGGCTGACCGTGTCAGCGTAATGCGGGATGGCCGGATTGCACTGACCGGCAAAACGCAGGATCTGTCTGACGATCAGATCATCCGGACCATTATGCCGGCAGCGGCTGAAGCATGTGAAACGGAATGCTCTCCTGCTGCACCTGACCTTCCCGTGGACCTCGGCAGAAATGAGGCTGGCGAGCCTGTTCTCTTGCTGAAAAACGTGACGGGTGAGGGATTCATGCACATCAGTCTCGACATTCGCGCCGGTGAGATATTTGGTCTGGCCGGCCTCGTGGGTGCCGGTCGCACGGAGCTGGCTGAAACACTGTATGGAATCAGGCCGCTTAGCGGTGGACAGATAACGCTGAACGGAGAAGAAATCAGCCGCCTGACCACCCGTCAGCGCCTGGACAGGGGGCTGGTATACCTGCCTGAAGACCGTCAGTCATCGGGTCTGCATCTTGATGCGCCACTGGCCTGGAATGTCGGTGCACTTACCCTCAGCCGGGGGAGTCTCTGGGTCAACACCCGGCGGGAAAACGCCACGCTGGAACGCTATAAGCAGGCCTTGAACATCCGGTTCAGCAGGCAGGACCAGGCGGCACGAACCCTGTCGGGAGGTAATCAGCAGAAGCTGCTCATTGCCAAATGTCTTGAGGCCTCGCCCCGGCTGCTGATTGTTGATGAGCCTACCCGTGGGGTCGATGTCTCCGCCCGTAATGACATTTACCGCCTGCTGCACCTGCTGGCGGCTCAGAATGTCGCTGTGCTGCTCATTTCCTCTGACACCGATGAGGTTGTGCAGCTGGCCACCCGTGTCGGCGTGATGCACCAGGGGGAACTGGCCGGTCCGGTGCTCAGCGGCAGCGCCATCAGCGTTGAGAATATTATGCGCGTGGCCTTCAGCGGGCAGGGCGCAGAGGAGGCGGCATGCTAAACCTTGTTCAGAAACACCGTGAGGCCACCGCGCTTGTGGCTGTGCTGAGCCTGTTTATTATCCCCGGCGCGTTCAACCGTCAGTACCTGAGCGTGCAGACCCTGACCATGATTTTCAGCAGTGCGCAAATCCTGATCCTGCTGGCGGCGGGTGCCACCTTCGTCATGCTGACGCGCAACATTGATGTCTCTGTCGGTTCAATAACCGGGCTGTGTGCGGTGGCGCTGGGCCTGATGCTGAACGGCGGCGTGAGCCTGCCTGTGGCCTGTCTGGCAACACTGCTGCTGGGCATGGTGGCCGGCTGTTTTAATGGTCTGCTGGTTGCCTGGCTGAAGATACCGGCGATTGTGGCCACGCTGGGGACCCTGGGACTGTACCGGGGAATGATGCTGCTCGGGACCGGCGGGCGGTGGATTGAAAGTTTACCGGCCAGCCTGAAAGAGCTGTCAGCGCCGGTCTTTCTGGGGGTGTCAGTACTGGGCTGGTGCACGCTGGCCGTGGTGACCCTGGTGGCCTGGGGACTCGGCCGCACAACGGCTGGCCGGTGGTTTTACGTTACCGGCGACAATCTGCAGGGAGCACGTCAGCTGGGTGTACCGACAGAGGGCGTTCGCATTCTTGCCTTCGCGCTCAACGGCGGCATGGCTGCACTTGCCGGGATCGTCTTCGCCGCCCAAATCGGCTTTATCCCCAATCAGACCGGAACCGGGCTGGAAATGAAAGCGATCGCTGCCTGTGTGCTGGGAGGCATCAGCCTGCTGGGTGGCTCCGGCAGGGTGACGGGGGCCGTGCTTGGCGCATGTTTTCTGACTCAGATAGACAGCGTCCTCGTTCTGCTGCACATCCCGGCCTGGTGGAACAACTTCATTGCCGGACTGGTTCTCCTGCTTGTTCTGGTTGCCGACGGGCGGCTGCGGCTTGCCCTGCAGAGACGGCTGCGGCGTCAGAAGTATGCCCGCTTTGTCCCCACAGCACACATGCAGCAGGCACCGCGTCCGTCAGAGTCTCATATGGCGAAGAAACAGGAGGCGGCACAATGAACCTTTTCCGACGCTGCAGCTGGGAAATCACACTGGGGACGCTGCTTGTACTGGAAGTTCTGCTTTTTGGCGAGATAAACCCGCGCATGCTTGACGTGAATGTCCTGCTCTTCAGCACCAGTGACTTCATCTGTACCGGCATCGTTGCGCTGCCGCTGACGATGGTGATTGTCAGTGGCGGGATTGATATTTCTTTCGGCGCAACGGCCGGCCTGTGTGCGATAGTGCTGGGCATTATGCTGAAAACGGGGGCACCGGTTCCTGTCGCCGTCATCGCCACCCTGACGGTGGGGGCGGGCTGCGGGCTGCTCAACGCCGGGCTGATTATCTTCACCGGCATCAGCCCTCTGGTCATCACGCTCGGCACCATGTATCTGTTTGGCGGCGGGGCACTGCTGCTTTCAGGATTTGCGGGCGCAACCGGATATGACGGTATCAGCGGGTTCTCTGACGCGTTTACCGGCTTTGCCAGCCTTGCCCCCTTCGGCATACCGGTCCCGCTGCTGGTTTTTCTGGCCATGACTGTTGTCTTCTGGCTGCTGCTTCACCGTACCCACGCCGGCCGTAACGTCTTCCTGACGGGGCAGAATGCCCGGGCTTCGGTTTACAGCGCGCTGCCCGTGAACCGCCTGCTCTGCGTTCTCTATGCCCTGACAGGGGTTGCCGCCGCTGTCGCTGCCGTACTGCTTACCTCGTATTTCGGCTCCGCCCGTTCCGATACCGGATCGTCACTGCTGATGCCCGCCATCACCGCCGTGGTCCTGGGCGGTGCCAGCATTTACGGCGGCTCGGGTTCGGTCACCGGCACGGCGCTCGCAACCCTCCTGGTGGGATTTCTTCAGCAGGGACTGCAGATGGCGGGCGTTTCAGATCAGGTTTCCGGTGCGCTGTCCGGCGCACTGCTCATCGTTGTTGTCGTGGGACGTTCAGCCAGTCTGCACCGTCGCCACATTGCTGAGTGGATTGCGCGCCGGCGTTCTCATCGCCAGGCGTGAGGTTATGTTGACATTACGGAGAGTAAGAATGGCAAGACTGAACAGGAAAACACTGGCGCTGCTGATTGCATCCGGCCTGAGCGCACTGGCCGTCACCGCGCCGGCAGCAGAGCGGATTGCGTTCATCCCCAAGCTGGTGGGCGTTGACTACTTTACCAGTGGCGGTAACGGTGCAAAGGAGGCCGGCAAAGCGCTGGGGGTGGACGTCACCTATGACGGGCCGACAGAGCCCAGCGTGGCAGGGCAGGTGAGGCTAATCAATAACTTTGTGAACCAGGGATACGATGCCATTATCCTTTCGGCCGTTTCCCCTGACGGCCTGTGTCCGGCGCTGAAGCGAGCCATGCAGCGCGGGGTGAAAGTCCTGACGTGGGACTCCGACACGAAACCGGAATGCCGGTCGTACTACATTGATCAGGGTACGCCGAAACAGCTCGGCGGTATGCTGGTGGACATGGCCGCACACCAGGTCAGTAAACCCGACGCCAGAGTTGCGTTTTTCTATTCCAGCCCGACGGTGACCGACCAGAACCAGTGGGTGCAGGAAGCTAAAGCCAGAATCGCGAAAGATCATCCGGGCTGGAAAATTGTCACTACCCAGTTTGGCTATAACGACGCCACCAAATCACTGCAGACCGCCGAAGGTATCCTGAAAGCCTACAGTGACCTCGACGTCATTATTGCGCCCGATGCAAATGCCTTACCTGCCGCGGCGCAGGCGGCCGAAAACCTCAAACGTACCAACGTCGCCATCGTTGGCTTCAGCACACCAAACGTGATGCGCCCTTACGTCAAACGCGGCACCGTCAAAGAGTTTGGCCTGTGGGATGTTGTGCAGCAGGGCAAGATATCTGTTTACGTCGCGGATGCCGCCCTGAAAAAAACGCCTCTCAACCCCGGCGACAGGCTGACGGTCCCGGGCGTCGGGCCCGTGGTGGTGTCACCCAACAGTGTGCAGGGCTATCAGTACGAAGCTAAAAACAACGGCATCGTCCTGCTGCCGGAGCGCGTCGTCTTCAACAAAGACAACATCGACAAATACAACTTTTGATATCTGAGGGCTTACACCATGGCTGACCTGGATGACATCAGAGACGGAAAGAATTTTCATACAGACAAACCCCAGACAAATACACTGTTTGCGCTGAAAGGGTGTGGTGCGCTGGACTGGGGAATGCAGTCGCGTCTGTCGCGTATCTTCAGCCCGCGTACCGGTAAAACGGTGATGCTGGCCTTTGATCACGGCTATTTTCAGGGACCGACCACGGGCCTGGAGCGCATCGACGTTAACATCGCTCCCCTGTTTGCGCATACCGACGTGCTGATGTGCACCCGCGGTATTCTGCGCAGCGTCGTCCCGCCAGCTGTCGGTAAGCCGGTGGTGCTGCGCGCATCCGGTGCCAACTCCGTGCTGACTGAACTGAGCAACGAGGCGGTTGCGGTGGCCATGGATGATGCCGTGCGTCTGAACAGCTGTGCAGTGGCAGCGCAGGTCTATATCGGATCTGAGAACGAGCATCAGTCGGTTAAAAACATCATACAGCTGGTGGATGAGGGGATGCGGGTGGGCATGCCCGTGATGGCCGTTACCGGTGTGGGAAAAGACATGGCGCGCGACCAGCGCTATTTTTCTCTGGCCACGCGCATCGCTGCTGAAATGGGCGCGCATATCATCAAAACCTACTACGTTGACGACGGGTTTGAGCGTATCGCGGCGGGCTGTCCGGTCCCCATTGTGATTGCCGGCGGTAAGAAGCTGGCTGAGCGTGACGCGCTGGAGATGTGTTACCGGGCCATCGACCAGGGAGCAAGCGGAGTGGATATGGGGCGCAATATTTTCCAGTCTGACGATCCCGTGGCCATGATCAAGGCGGTACATGCCGTGGTTCACGATAATGAAACGGCTGAAAAGGCACACGCGCTGTATCTGAGTGAAAAAAACGGAGGCTGAGATTACTCAGCCTCGTTTGCGTCTGTTACGTGAACCACAATGAGGAGAGGAATGATGCACGTCACGCTGGTAGAAATTAACGTTCATGCTGACAAAATAGCCCAGTTTCTTGATGTCTTCCGCCAGAATCACCTGGGTTCGGTGCAGGAAGAAGGCAATCTGCGGTTTGACGTCCTCCAGGATCCTGTGACGCCCACGCGATTTATCATTTACGAAGCCTATGTTGACGAAAAAGCAGTGGCACTGCACAAAACCACACCGCATTACAAAACCTGCGTGAGCCAGCTGGAGTCACTGATGAGTGCCCCCCGTAAAAAGACGGAACTCATCGGTCTGCTGCCGGAGTGATCGCCTGACCACTTTAACGATTGGTTTTTAAAAACGGATGACCTGTTTTCCGGGCCATCCGTTATAGAATTTTTAATTATTATATTTCATATACCCGCATTTTATCAGGTAAGGTTCGACAGAATGTTGTGCCCAGAGCGCAGCAAGTATTTCGCGATCTTTTTGACCATGAGCTATGTAATCTTCAATGAAATCATTCTTGATTTTTTTCGATAAAATTACATTCTCAAGAGTGTCTTTCATCGTTTGCTTTACTTCTTCAGGCGCAGATTTGTAGTTTTCGTTGTTATAAACATTGCTTGATATATTGTCCCACTGCGTTGATGCTTGTTTGCCAACATCATGTTCAACGGAATCGAGTGCTGCCTGGAGTAAGGGAATTGATGTCTTGTGGCAATAAGATTGTACTGCTTCAAGTGAAGGGTTTTGAGATGCCAGAGCACCCAGTGAAGTTAGCATAAGTGGCAGAATTAAAAATTTCATAATGACGTCATCCTTGTTGGTTTAATACGTTAATAATCAATGAGTTAGTTCACATAGCGTAAATTATGTTAAATTAAATTTCTGTCTCGCAGTACATTCTGGCCATGCAACAAGTCTTTTCAGATCCGCCAGCGTACCCATTTAAAATTTTTCAGAACCCGCTACCCTTTCTTGGGGTGTTTTAGAGGCCTGCCGTAAGGCGGTACTCCAAAAGCACATCTTGTCCGTCCGTCTAACTCGTTGTGACGAAATCAGAGCAAAAATCCCGACAGCTTGAACTGACCCCATAAAAGACGGGGTTTATAGCTTATGGCTGGTAGTCTTCAAATTCCCAGGCAAAAACGCGGGAGAGTTTTTGCGCTATCTCCATCCAGTCCTTACCTTCGCACTGGTCAATATAATCGGTGATGGTTTTGGTGATCTCATCCAGATCATATTTACGAACTAGAAGCGTGTGGCGCATCAACTCTGGCAACCATTGGTGCTTACAGAGCCATTCGGGGGTGCAAATAAAAATATCAAAGTTGTCACCTGCTTCAGAATCGTTAGAACCTATTGTCAACGTTAACGTTATAGCTACCTGATCGTCTTCGGGTATATAAGTTTTAAAATCATAGTGCATGCAGTCAATGCTTTTTAATGTGGCTTTCATATTTAATCCAAAATATTCAGGTGTCCGTTACCAATTTTCTCTGGCTTAGTCGACTCACTAGTATCTGTTGGCAATCTATAGGTTTCAAAATTAGCTTGTGTCCCAGTCGTAGCAAAAGTGTAGCGTGACGGCCGGAACCACCGCGGGTTTTCGCTTTTTGCGCGCGGCTTCACTGCTGGGTCCGCTCGTTCTCACGATACTCTCTTAGTTCTGTCCACGATATTGATGAGCAGGAATAAAAACGACCATCTGTTTTCAGTGTTCGAACTTCAGCAGTATTGCTGTACTTAGTCAGGTTTTCAATGACAGCTTCGGCCGCGGTGACTGTCGTAAAAAGGGTTGCTATGGTTGGATTTTTCGACCATTTATTTGTATCTGTATTGTAAGACAATGGCTGCGTCATACCCCGCATAATAATAAAACCTAAAAAGGTTTTCTTGGTATGCTCATGTCTGTTATTAGCCTGAAAATTTCTAGCGACTTCGGCTTTCCTGGCCGATTCAGCAATCTTTGCCGCATGTCTTTTTCTTGGATCGCCGGATTTGTTTTTCATGGCTGTGCGGCCTGTATATTCACATTGCGGTAGCTACGATAGTTCACTTAAAGGCTGGAATAAGACATCCTGTTACGAACTTACTTTGGTCCGTTTCCATCCTTTCCTGCCTCACTTCTCCCTGAAGTCCATCTCTGACACTGCCCTTATCCATTTAGCATAGGAATAAGGGCGCTGGCACAGAGCGGTTATAAGCCCGGAGAAACGCTCATTCCTTTCTTGATTGTCAGCCCTGACAATATGTCAAAGAACTGCTGGAAAGTGCCGGAAAGTAAGTACAGATGCTGGGAATCCTCATCACCTGCGATGTCAAAATCCTGTTTTGCATCATCGACGTGCAGGCATGACCGGTCCCAGTAATAAACCCCGGATTGCTCACCTTCCGTAATCAGCACATAACCGTTATCACCCGGATCAATACCGATAATGACAGCATTCTCGACGAAAGAAAGCTCATCAAGGAGCTCATCATTCATAACGGAGATATCATAATTTTCGTTGCTGACATCGTGACCGAATAAAGCATCAAATGATACGTAACCGTTATCAACCTTATCAAAAGGTAAGTCACAGTAGTCGGGTGACTCGACTCTCAGTCCGTTATATTTCGCCAGAAAATCCCTGTAATCATCAGGAAAAGTAACCGCAAAGTTTTTGGCAAGCAGATCGATATCTGACTGACCAATCCCTGCACCCGTTAAAATAGCCACCCGCGCCTCCTAAGCTCTGTTAACAGTTAGCTTTGATATGAGACACACCACCCCTGTGTGTGAACCGGCGGTGTATTTTCTTTGGAACTTCCTGCATTGTGACGCCATTTTCATGATGATGCCAGGTATTCACGTCATAATTCGCCATGCCTTTGCTTGCCTGAGCATCCGCTTTGCCAAAGTCCCCCCCCGGAGACTTACTGTGGTCGCCCTTCAAATCCGGAACGTCCACGCTCTGTCTTTCGTAAGGGGTAAAGTCCGGGTAACCGTCAGGGTATCGGACGACGTTCCCTTCCCAGTCCTGATAAACCCACGCTCTGCCGTCTGTTTCCTGCCAGACCGTGCCACCTTTATCCAGCCATTTAGACATATCTGGTGAGTTCAGCGGTTTTCCGGTAAGACCCAGGGGGTCAATCCAGCCCTGCGGATTCGGGGCATATTGATAAAGGTTCCATCCTCCCTTCAGCCCTATCGGATCCTGTACAGTAAACCGGCCGGTCTGTGGGTCGTAGTAGCGGAACAGGTTGTAGTGAAGGCCTGTTTCCCTGTCAGAGTACTGACCCGCGTAGCGCAGTGGCTGGTGTGGAAGCGTTGCGCTTTTCACCTGACGCAAAAACCCTTCCGTCTGGTAATTAACCTCACCGAAGCTGCCGTAATGTCCACTCCAACGTAAATCCCCGCGTTCGTCAGTCACCTCCAGTGGAGCACCGTTAATGTCGGTGCTGAACCAGTATATCTGGCCATAACCCTCGTACTGATGGTGGTCTACACGGGCCAGCGGACTCCAGGTTTCAACCGGATCGTAAATGTAGGTGCTGCACTGGCCGCTTTCGTCAATCTCCTGAAGCAGACGGTATCCCTGCCACAGGAAACGGAGAGTCGTTGTTCCGTGGCTGGTCGTAACCGTTTTGCGGGTTCGCCTGCCCAGCGCATCATAGTGATAGTTCGCCTCAAAGCGGCCTTCGGGCCCCAGTCCCCGCGCAGATATCAGACGGTTTTCTGCATCATAAACGTAATGCTGCTCATAAAGACCTGAGCGGCGGCTGACCAGGTTGCCCCAGTAATCGTATTTCATGAACAGATTCTGCCAGTGCTCCAGGCGGTTGCTGGTCACCGGCAGGGCGCTTTCATCTTCCGTGAGATTGTCTGCGGCGTCGTAGCTGAAGTGTGTACTGCTGTGCCCCTGACGCGACTCGTAGTGCTTCTGCAGACGGCCCTCGGCATCATGGCCGTAGTGAACCTCGCCTCTCAGCGTGTCGCTGACCCCGGCCAGGTCGCCACGGGCGGTATAACGGTACTGTCGCGCCAGGATTGAATGCTCAGGCAGGGCGATGTCCGTTATCTGTTCGCTGCGCTGCAGCGTGCGCCTGCCAAGGCTGTCGTACTGCCGGAACTGTTCACGGTTTCCCTGCGTCCGCGCCGTTTCACGGTGCAGCCGGTCGCGGGTAAACTCCGAAACCAGTTGCTGGCCGAAACGGACGGCACTCACATGGCCAGAGCCGTAGTGCAGCCAGGACAGGCGCTGATCGCCGGGAAGCGTCAGTGCCGTCAGATTATTCAGGTCATCCCATTCGAAGCCGATCGTACCGTTAACGCCTGATTCACTCAGTACGCGTCCGGCAGCATTGTGCGTGAACGCAATTTCATCCCTTTCAATGCCCAGCGCGGTACCTTCTTCGGTAGGAATGCGCATTACGCGGCTGAGCTGGCCATTCACGTCACGTAAATAACGGTACTCCGCATGACGGTGAACGCGCCCGGTCAGCAGGCCGCTGGTGTCATAGCTGTAACTCTGCAGTCGCCGCGCGATGCCTCCGTCTGCAGCCGGTCTTCCGTTTTCCTCGACCGCGGCAAGAAATCCCCGCGCATCCCACTCCATCCGGAAGACGGTCTCGTCAGGCCGTGTTTCAGTAAGCGGGCGCCCCACGGCGTCGTAGCTGAACCGGTATTCCCCACCGTTGCCGTTATCCAGTCTCAGCAGGTCACCACGGGGGCTCCATTGCCAGCGGCGGGTACGGCCGATCCTGTCAGTCTGGCTGACCGGAAGACCCAGCGCGTTGTACTGCCAGCGCGTCTCACTTTCAAGCGGGTCCCGCCAGGCTGACAGCTGCCCGTGTTCGTTCCAGCGCAGCGCCTCCTGAGTGCCGTCGGGGTGGATGACCGCAGTCAGCTGGCCGCACGCGTTCCATTCACGGCGCGTGATGTGGCCTTCTGCATCTTCACTGCTGATGAGCTGCCCGAAACGGTCATAGCTGAAGCGGGTGATGCTTCCGGAGCAGTCCGTCCGCTCTGTCAGAAGCCCCTGGCGGTTCCATTTCAGAAGGACCACGCCGCCGGCTGCATCGGTAATGGCCGAGGGAAGCGTTTCTTCATCGTCCGGATACGCATACGTCGTGGTGCTTCCGGCGACATCCGTTTCGGATAACAGCCGGTTTTTCAGGTCATAAGTGCCCTGAGACGACGTCTGATCCGGATAGACAACGCGGGCTATTCTGTCTGTCAGGCGATACCAGTGGTATCCGGTCCGCCGGCCGGCCGGATCGGTCTGCTCTTCAAGCCGGCCATATCTGTCCCATTTACTGCGGCGGATAGCGCCTCCGGGTAGTATGACGTCACAGAGCTCGCCATCACGGTAAACGAAAGCCGTCTGGCGCCCGTCATAGTCCGTAAAGGATGCAACGTTATCATCGTCATCAATCAGCCAGCAGGCTTCTGCGCCGTCGTCCCGGACCGCTCGGCGCCTGCCGTTTTCAAAATCGTACTCCAGTGTCAGCTGCTCGCCACCGCTGTGGCGAAACGCCACCACCCTCGGCAGGCCGTCAATTTCCCGCCAGCGATACTCACTGAGAAGGCCGTTGCGGTCTTCATGGGCAATCATGAGACCGTCCTGCCAGCGGAAGCGGCGGCGCACGTTGCCGCCCCGCCCTGTTACCGCGCTTAACTGACTTTCTTCGTCGTAAGCGTAACTGACCAGGCAGATCTCATCATCCAGCCAGGCACCGGCCAGACGGCTGCCGTCATAGCGGCAGACAATACGCTGCCCCGCGCAGTCGGTCAGGGAATGAAGCGTATGGTTATCGTTCCATTCAAAAAGAATATCGTTGCCACAGGGTTCACTTATCCGCTCTAACAGCGACGGTTCGTTTTCGTTCAGCGCGGCGTAGCACCAGCGTTCACCGCTGAGGCCGTACACTGACCAGGTGTCATCGTCGTGGTGTTCCAGCCAGCGTTTTTCTTCCCCGCAGAACGTCCGGAAGCCTTTCGGTATCAGGGGAAAGGAAACACAGTCTCCGGTGGGCGCGCGCCAGACCAGCCCGTCTTCATAACGCTGAAGACTGGACTCCCAGAACAGACTCCAGCCGCGACCCAGTACACTGTCTGAGGGATTACCGCTGCGCCAGTAGCGCTGCCAGCGAACGGATAAACGGGACGGCAGTGTAAAGTCGAGCTCGTCCTCACCATTCAGGAATTTCTGCCCACTGATGATGTCTACCGGCCGGGCGATAATTCCGGCCGCTTCGGTAACAACAAGTGCCTGTTCTGCCCGGCAAAGCGCCTTCTCAAACTTCAGAATACGCGGGAGCTTGCTGAAAAGTTTTGCGAGGGCCCCGGCTTTGCCGGCAATGCCGCCTGCGCCACCCACGAACCCGGCGAAAAACAGGGTGAGGTCAGAGGCTTTATACAGCCATTCCGGCACTTCAGGCTGGATCGGGAGTGTCTGTTCCGCTTCTCCACCGATAATCACGTTATCCGAGCCCGTCATGACACTGGCATCACAGGTGGTGTGGTCGCCGGTTCGCGCTGCAGGCAGGCCGTTGATATAGACACGGGATGAGCCCTCAGCCATTTGCTGTGAGCCGTCGTCAGAACACATCACCATGCTGTCTGTAGCCAGGGCGGCAGGTCTGCCATTGATAAAGACGTTGGCAGAGCCGGTCGTGATGGTGCCCTTCTTAGTCATGCTGGCCGCACCGTCTACAGCAAACTTATCGCGGGCGGCGGTGGCAAGTTCCCCGGTAAGGTATCCGACAGCGAGGCTGGCGCCAATCAGCAGGACCCCCACGCCAAGGGTCGCGGCGCCCAGACCTGCAATAAAAAGGGCACCGGCTGCAATCCCCCCTGCAGCAGCAATCAGCCCGCCGACAATGGTTCCGGCAATCATGCCGGCCAGAGCGCCTGAGTGGCCAATGTCATCACCGACGCGGGCAGCCTCAAACATAACAATGTTCCTTATCGTTAATTATGAAAACGGAAACTCCTGAGCAGTTCGCTGAAGAGGCTGTTATCGCTGTCCTTCAGCTCTTCTGACGAGGACATCGTGAAGACCAGTATGTGGGAATCCCGGGTATTGAAGACGGCCTGCTGCTGCCAGACAGACTTACCCTCCCGCCTGTAACTGGCGTTCACCTGTTCTCCCTGCAAAAGGTCCTCTCCGAGCATCACGGTGCTGCGCCCGCTCTGATTCCACCCTGAGAGGTGTTTTTGCATCAATGCGATCTGGCGGTCGACGTAAGCAGGAAGGGTTTCACCGGTGTCCATGGTGTCTCGCGAAATATTAAAGGCGGGCGTGCCGGATGACGGACGCGTGTATACATTGACGGTACGGTCCTGATATCCGTCAGGCAGGCTGATAACGCCTTCGGCAAACAGGCTGAGCGAAGATTTTTCTGACATTAAGAGGGTCCCACCACATTTCAGAAGCGGAAAGTTTCTCACATGACACAGTCAGTGACTACCGCATCAACTCTTAAAGGTAGCAGACCCCTTATTGCGAATGTTCAATGCACTGTCCTGTATCCTGCCTGCGGGAGCATACCGGACTGACCTGCTCCCCATACATTAACATATCTCAATATGATCATTGTCGGCCTTTGTCACAAGGCGGACAGTCGGCGCTCAGGTCCGCTTTGAGCGAAAAGCAGACGTTGCCCGCCGTTAGCCAGCGGGCAACATAATAACCAGCTATTTACGCAACAGGCGCAGGCCGTTTGCCACAACAAGCAGACTTGCACCCACATCGGCAAATACAGCCATCCACATGGTTCCCATGCCGGCAATGGTCAGGGCCAGAAATATTGCTTTGATGCCAATTGCCATAACGATGTTCTGTACCAGAATGCTGTAAGTCTGTTTTGAAAGCCGGACAAAGGCAGGGATTTTACGTAAGTCATCGTCCATCAGGGCAACATCAGCGGTTTCGATGGCGGTATCGGTGCCCATCGCGCCCATGGCAAAGCCGATATCGGCGCGAGCCAGCGCCGGCGCATCATTGATGCCGTCGCCTACCATGCCAGTGGTACCCTGAGCCGTAAGTGTTTCAATGGCGCGCAGTTTGTCCTCAGGCAACTGGTTACCCCGGGCTTCATCGATACCGACCTGAACGGCAATGGCCTGCGCTGTACTCGAATTGTCTCCGGTCAGCATGAGTGTCCGGACGTCCAGACCGTGCAGCTGGCTCACCGCTTCGCGACTGCTTTCTTTGACTGTATCTGCCACTGCAAACAGCCCGAGTACCTGATGACTGTCACAGAGCAGGATGACCGTTTTACCAGCGGACTCCAGTTCCCTGAGCGTCGCCCTGACAGTCTCCGGGCAGCTGCTCGTTTCTTCAGCCAGTCTCAGATTCCCGAGGCTGTAGGTTCTGTCATTGATGACACCCCGCACCCCGCGGCCCGGCAGAGCTTCAAAGCGCTCAACGTCATAACGCTGCGAACCCTCTAATGCTGCCGTCACGGCCTGCGAAACCGGATGATCGGAGTAACCCGCCAGACTCGCAGCCAGTCTGCGGCCTTCATCTTCGGCAACCCAGGTATAGATAATCACATCCGTTTGTACAGGTTTACCGTGCGTCAGCGTGCCAGTTTTGTCGAGCGCCAGCCATTTCAGTTTTCTGCCCTCTTCAAGATAAATGCCACCTTTAATCAGGATCCCCCGGCGGGCTGCCGCCGTCAGGCCGCTGACGATAGTTACTGGCGTGGAAATGACGAGCGCGCAGGGGCAGGCGATAACCAGCATGACAAGCGCCTTATAAACCCACTCGTGCCAGCTTTCACCTGCCATCAGTGGCGGGAGGATGGCAACCGCAACCGCGATTGCAAACACCACGGGGGTATAAACCTGTGCAAAGCGGTCAACAAAGCGTTGCGAAGAGGCTTTTGCCCCCTGGGCCTCCTCCACGGCATGAATGATGCGTGCGAGTGTAGTATTTCCGGCAGCAGCCGTTACCCGGTATTCAAAACCACCGGAGCCGTTAACCGTCCCGGCGAAAACCGGATCGCCTTCTCCTTTTTCGATCGGCAGGCTTTCGCCGGTAATGGGTGCCTGGTTGATGCTGGTCCTGCCTCGGACAACCCTGCCGTCAAGGGCGATACGCTCACCCGGTTTTACCCGGACCACGCTGTCAAGGGGTACAGATCTGGCATCTGCCACTGTCCAGGAACCGTCCGGCTGCTGAATCGTGGCTGTTTCAGGCGTCAGCGTCATCAGGGAGCCAATAGCATTGCGGGCGCGGTCAAGAGACTTCGCCTCAATCAGTTCCGCGATCGTGAACAGCACCATTACCATGGCGGCTTCCGGCCACTGCCCGAGCGCCAGCGCCCCGGTTACAGCAATGCTCATCAGGGCGTTAATATTCAGATTGCCGTTACGCAGCGCGATCCAGCCCTTTTTGTAGGTAGACAGGCCGCAGGCACCAACAGCGGCCAGGGCCAGAACTGCTTCCAGCCATTCCGGCATGCCTGTCCAGTGCATAGCTTCGGCGGCCGCTGCCGCAACGCCGGCCAGTGCCAGCGGCCACCAAGGATTTTTCTTTTCCTCAGTAGCCGCGTGCCGCCCGCTGCTGTCAGAGAGCTCAGGTTCAAAGCCCAGCGAACGAATGGCGGCCAGAACCGGCTCCAGCGTACCCGGTGCATGAACGACCGTCAGAACGCGCTGCATAAGGTTAAAATCCAGCTCCTTAACGGCCGACATACCGTCCAGCTTTTTACGGATCATGCCCTCTTCTACCGGGCAGTCCATCTGCCTGATGCGGATGCTGGTACGCACTCCGTCAGCGGTCAACTGCTGTGCCTGCAGCTCACCGGAAGTGACAGCCGCAGGTGCGCAGCAGGAACCGCAGGCGCTTTCCGCTTTGCTGCCTGAACAACTGATGCCGGCAGGCCGGGTGACTTTATCAGCCAGTTCCGGGTCAAAACCCAGAGAGCGCACCGCCTGTAGTACCGGCTCCAGTGCCTGCGGCGAGTGGGTCACGGTAAGTACCCTCTGCATCAGATTGAATTCAAGCTCACTGACGTCAGACAGTTTTGTGAGTTTTTTACGAAGCAACGTCTCTTCCGTCGGGCAGTCCATCTGCACGATGCGCAGACGTGTCTGAACGCTATCGCTCCCGTCGCGTTCTGCCACTGGCCCGGAAGGCTGACTCAGACTCTCCGATGAACAGCAGCTTCCGGCACTACAACAGTCCGGTGAGGCATCAGCCATTTTTTGCGAAGTTTTTCCGGAGGCGTCTGCCGTGGCAGCAGAGGTATAGCTGACGGATGTCCGCTCTCCGGACGCGGCAGAACCGCACTTGTTATTACTACAGCAGTCACTCATGTTTTTATCTCGTTCATAGCATATACTGGCATTAAAGACCCTGAAGTAACTACAGGGTCAAGTGTACAAGGAAAAAGTTATGAAAATTGGCGAACTGGCCCGGCAGGCAGGCTGTCCGGTAGAGACGGTGCGTTATTATGAGCGTGAGGGGCTGCTGCAGGCAGCATTACGTGACCAGGCAAATAACTACCGTCACTATGACAGTGCCCATCTGGAAAGACTGATGTTTATCCGCCGCTGTCGGGCGCTGGATATGACCCATGAAGAAATCCGGGTGCTGCTGCAGGCACGCAGTCAGCCTGATGCAGATTGCGGTATGGTTAACGACCTTATAAACGAGCACCTTCTTCATGTACAGGCCCGTATTCGTGAACTTAATATGCTGGAAACGCAGTTGTGCGAGCTGCAGAGTCATTGTAACGCCAACCGTGCAACGCGCGACTGTGGCATTTTGCGCGAACTGGAGCAGGCAGATGAGTCGGATGATGTCCTTCCCGTTATTTCTTCTGGCCATCTTGCCGGCAGCCATCCGCATTAATTTTTTAAGAGCAGGCTCTGTAACGAGCCGTTTTAATTAAAAGATAACGTCCGCTTCTGGCACAGAGCGGACATGCTGACTGAGCTGGAGGTCCGCTATGAGCGAGGAGCGGACCTTGATCGATTACAACTTATTTATCGACGTACTCTATATCTGACCTGCAAGATAAAAAACCACCAAAAATATATGTTTTACCGAATGTATAGTTGCTCGCTACCCCCTACTTAGCGATACTGCTCACTGTTTGTTAAACAGGAGTTGTAATGCTTCAGCTTAATCCTCTACAGCTTTTCAAAACGCTTTCTGACGAAACACGGCTCAGTCTGGTGCTGTTGCTGCGGGAAAAGGGAGAACTTTGCGTCTGCGAACTCACAACTACTCTCAGAGAATCTCAGCCAAAAATTTCCCGTCATCTTGCGTTACTCCGGGACGCCGGTCTGCTTATCGACAGGCGTGATGGCAAGTGGATTCATTACCGACTGTCACCTCATATGCCCGTCTGGGCGGCAGCTGTAATTGAACAGGCTTATCTGTGCCAGCGGGATGACATCCTGCAGCTCAGCCAGCAGGCTGAGCGGGACAATGTAACCACCAACGGCAAGCCAATCTGCATTTAAATTTTTTAACTATTCATATGTGTTTTCCCATATGTATATTTTTAAGTTCTCTGCGCCAGGCCTGACAGGTGCAGTATTAAAGGAGAGTATATGTTTCTGGCGGGTGCGATTTTTGTTCTGACGCTGGTACTGGTTATCTGGCAGCCGAAAGGACTGAGTATTGGCTGGAGTGCCGTTATCGGGGGCGCTCTGGCGCTAATGACCGGCGTGGTGCATATCGGTGATATTCCTGCCGTATGGCAGATTGTCTGGAATGCGACGGCCACGTTTATTGCGGTCATCATCATCAGCCTGCTGTTAGATGAGTCCGGCTTTTTTGAGTGGGCAGCACTCCATGTTTCCCGCTGGGGAGGCGGCAGAGGAAGACTGCTGTTCACCTATATTATTCTGCTGGGCGCGGCAGTGGCATCGCTGTTCGCCAATGACGGCGCGGCGCTTATCCTGACGCCAATCGTTATTGCCATGCTCCTGGCGCTGGGCTTCAGTCCGGCTGCCACGCTGGCATTTGTAATGGCAGCGGGCTTTATCGCTGACACTTCCAGCCTGCCGCTAATCGTGTCGAACCTGGTCAACATCGTCACGGCGGACTTCTTTAAGCTGGGCTTCAGTGAGTATGCTTCCGTCATGGTGCCGGTGAATATTGCTTCCGTGGTGGCTACGCTGGTGATGCTGCATCTGTTTTTCCGCAAAGAGATCCCGGCAACCTATGACCTGGCGAAGCTGAAAGCGCCAGCGGAAGCTATACGCGACATGCGCACCTTTCGGGCCGGATGGTTTGTTTTACTTCTGCTGCTGGTCGGATTTTTCGGCCTTGAGCCCCTTGGAGTACCGGTCAGCCTGGTAGCAGCGGTAGGGGCGTTTGTTCTCTGGCTGGTTGCCCAAAAAGGACAGGTTATCGACACCCGCAAAGTGCTGAAAGGCGCGCCCTGGCAGATAGTCATTTTCTCGCTGGGCATGTACCTCGTGGTATATGGCCTGCGTAACGCCGGCCTGACGGATTACCTCTCTGCTGCTTTGAACCGTTTTGCTGAGCACGGCGTCTGGGGTGCCACACTTGGCACCGGCTTCCTGACTGCGGCACTCTCTTCCGTAATGAACAACATGCCTACCGTGCTGGTTGGCGCGCTTTCGATTGACGGCAGCACGGCTCAGGGTGTGGTGAAAGAGGCAATGGTATACGCCAACATCATCGGCTGCGATCTCGGCCCGAAAATCACACCCATCGGCAGCCTGGCGACACTGCTGTGGCTGCACGTGCTGGCTCAGAAAAACATCACCATCAGCTGGGGCTACTACTTCCGCGTGGGCATTGTGATGACCCTGCCGGTACTTTTTGTGACGCTGGCGGCGCTGGCCCTGCGCCTGTCTTTTCAACCTTAACCCCGGGGCTGCGTCTGTGCAGCTCCTTAACGGAGTACCGTTTATGACTGATATCACTATTTATCACAATCCGGCCTGCGGAACGTCCCGTAATACTCTGGCGCTTATCCGTAACAGTGGCGTGGAGCCAACAGTGATTTTGTATCTGGAGATGCCACCATCCCGCGACGAGCTTAAAAAGCTGATAGCTGATATGGGTATTAGCGCACGCGCCCTGCTGCGCAAAAATACAGAGCCGTATGAGCAGCTGGGGCTGGCAGAAGACCGGTTCAACGATGATGAACTGCTGAATGCGATGCTGGCTCACCCTATCCTCATAAACCGCCCCGTGGTTGTGACGCCGCTCGGCACAAGACTCTGTCGTCCGTCTGAAGCGGTTCTGGACATTCTGCCTGACCCGCAGCAGGGAGCATTTACGAAAGAGGACGGCGAAAAAGTCATTGATGAACACGGAAACCGGATGAGCCACTGATTTTTTCAGTGTGCTGCCGGCAGGAAGGGAGACGCAAAAACAGAAGCCGGCAGATGCCGGCTTTTTTCATATACTGCGCTGATTAACCCGCTCAGAGAGCTGCGCGGTACTTTCTTTCCTTTCGCTGTAGCGATCGGTCAGGTAGTCACTGCGCCCGCGCGTCAACAGAGTGAACTTCATCAGCTCCTCCATTACGTCCACGATGCGATCGTAGTAAGGCGAAGGCTTCATGCGACCATCTTCATCAAATTCAGCCCAGGCTTTTGCCACGGATGACTGATTCGGGATAGTAATCATACGCATCCAGCGCCCCAGAATGCGCATCTGATTAACTGCGTTGAAAGACTGCGAGCCGCCGCTGACCTGCATGACAGCCAGGGTTTTTCCCTGCGACGGGCGAACCGCACCTGACGTCAGCGGTATCCAGTCAATCTGCGCCTTCATGATGCCGGTCATAGCGCCGTGACGCTCCGGGGAGCACCATACCATGCCTTCCGACCAGAGAACCAGTTCGCGCAGTTCCACAACTTTGGGATGCGTTTCAGGGGCATCATCAGGCAGCGGCAGACCGGACGGATTAAAAATTTTGACCTCTGCACCCATTGCCGTCAGCAGCCGGGCGGCTTCTTCCGTCGTCAGCCGGCTATAAGATCGTTCCCGCAGCGAGCCGTAGAGCATCAGAATGCGGGGCGGGTGCGCCACTTCTGCAGCCCTCAGCTTATCTTCCGTCAGCGGCACGTCCAGGAGTGAAGTATCAACATTTTTCAGGGTATCGTTCATGTTATTCACAATGAGGTCTCTTTGTGAGTCGTCGCGGGTGACAGGCTGCAGCTACTGCCTGCGCAGCATTCCTCTGTAAGAAAGGCCATCAGTTGTTCAAGCTGCGTATAGCAAGGTCTGCAAAACAAGGTACGGCTCTGCCGTTCCTGGCTGATCAGGCCCGCGGACATCAGCGCCGAAATATGATGACTGAGCGTGGAGGGCGGAATACCGAGGCGCTTCTGCAGAACACCGACTGGCAGGCCGTCATGACCCGCTCTCACCAGCTCCCGGTATACGCTAAGACGGGTCGGGTGCCCCAGCTCCCGAAGCGCATTTGCTGCTGTTTTTAAATCCATACGCCCTCCTTGAACTATATTTCCAGAATAATAGAAATATAATCAGCGTCAAATATTTTTCCCCGGAATGGATGGCTCGCCCTTATCCCGGTTCGGTCCAGCAGAGGAAGGATGACGACGCCAGATCACTATGGAAATCGCCGTGATGAACAGGGTAAGGATGGCAGATAAAAGCAGCGTGCCGGGTGTGCCGTATTGCTCCAGCAGTATTGCGTAAACTGACGGCGCGAGCGCCGCGAGCAAAAAAGCGGGTGACAGCAGTAAGCCTGTTTTACGGGCATACTGCTGCGGATCAAACAGCACAAGAGGCAGGACGGCCTTAATGATCGTACTCAGTCCGTTTACAGCCCCGTAACTCAGAATAAAGATGGCTGTAGCCACCGGGGTAACATTCCCTGCAAGGCCAACCAAAAAGCATAATGGCAGAATAATGCCGGTAAACAGGCTCAGACGGATCGCTGAAGTACGTGCACCGGAAGCCACGTCCAGCAGTCTGGCGCTCACCTGTCCCACCCCCCACAACATACCCGCTACGGCGGGCATACCATAAGCGGCCAGTATCTGAGGAAAATGAGCGGACACGCCGGTGGAAACAAAGCTTATCAGCGCTATCAACGTGGCGTACCACAGGCCGCTGATAAAGGCTTTCCGGTCTTCTGCTGGTCCGATCGCCTGAAGAGCGGGCTGCCCGGCAACGGGAGGTTGACGCCGATAACCTGCCGGAACGGTGGTCAAAAAAAGCAGGCTGACAATGCCTGCACAGCCGTAAACGATAATGGCATGCCGCCAGTCGGTAAAGTGCAGTAGCGCAGCGCCAGCAGGCCAGAACGCGACTGACGCGAGACCACCCAGCAGTGTGACCAGGGTGATTGCCCGGCGGGCCTCTGCGCCTGCAATTTCTACAAGCAGCGCAAATGCGGCATCATACAGGGCAAGTCGCATGCCAGCTCCCATCAGGAGCCAGACGGCAACCCACGATGTGGTTGAATGGGTAAAAGCCATCAGAAAACAACCGAGGACTATGACGAAGGTTCCCACCATCATCACCGTACGCCCGCCGGTACGTGCTATAAGGGGGCCGGTAAGTGGCGAGACAAGCCCCATAACAAGCATGGCAATAGTCAGCCCGGAGAATGTCACAACTGGTGACCGGCCTGTCTCCGACATGATGGCGGTCCCGAAGACCCCCGGCATATAGAATGTGATACCCCAGTTGATTAGCTGCGTCATGCCAATGCAGAAAATGGTGCGGCCTGTCAGATACCCGTCAGTCAACCCGTGCTCTCCGGAAATGTGGCGTCGCCCTGCCCGAGCGTACGCTGCAGGATGACCGTATCAAGCCAGCGTCCGTGCTTGAAGCCCACAGATCTGAGCGTTCCTGTAATGCTGAAGCCTGCCGCGCGATGCAGGGCAAGAGAGGCGCTATTTTCGCTGTTTCCAACTACGGCCACGAGCTGGCGAAAGCTACGGTCCTCTGCCCATGTGACCGCACTCAATAACAACTTTTTTCCGATCCCCTGGCCCTGAAAATTGGGGGCAATATATACAGAATTCTCCAGGGTGAATCTGTAGGCACACCGTTCCCGGTAGAGTGACAGGTAGCAGTATCCGCGGACATTGCCGTCCTCAACAGCCACAAACCAGGGCAGTCCTGCTGCACGCACCTTTTTCAGGCGGGCTGTCATTTCAGCCGGATCCGGCGGTTCAGTTTCAAAAGTGGCGGTGCCATGCAATACGTGATAAGCATAAATCTGCTGGATGGCAGGAATATGTCGTTCATCTGCTTCGGTTATTTCCATCGGTACGGCTCCTTCTGCGGTCATAAGCAGAGACTAACCGGAATGAACAATTTCAGACAGGCAGCAGGACTTATCAGCGGCATAAGGAAAATTTTGGCATGACAAACCTGAACCTCGATCACCTGGCTACTTTCAGACTGGTCGTCAGCCGGGGCAGTTTCTCCGGGGCGGCTGAAGCACTTGGTCTGTCGCAGCCGGCAGTGAGCCTGCATATAAGACAACTGGAGCAGGCGCTTCAGGTCCGGCTTATTGAGCGAACCAGCCGGGGAGTAAGGCCCACGCCAGCCGGGCTGACTCTCGTTGAGCACAGCATGAAAATTGATGCAGTGGTAAGTACAGCAGTTGAATCGGTGTGCCAGCATTCTGATGAGATAACCGGCACTGTTACTGTTGGCACAGGCGCAACGGCCTGTATTCATTTACTTCCCCCCTTACTACAGCAACTGCGGCAGGCCCATCCCCTGCTGAAGGTGGACGTACGCACAGGTAACACTTCCGATATAGTGCGGGGCGTGGAGGAAAATCGTATAGATATTGGCCTGGTGACTCTGCCAGCTGCAGGTAAAAACCTGAGCATCATCCCGCTGGGTACGGATGAGTTTGTTGTCATCATGGAAAAGGATGCATCAGATCCGAGTGCGAAAATATGGAATCCGGGCGCTTTGTTGCCGCTGCCGCTGATTATCTTTGAACCGGGAAGCGGGACACGCGCCCTGATTGACCAGTGGTTCCGGGAGACGGGACATATTGCCTGCCCGGTCATGGAGCTTGGCAGTATCGAAGCTATTAAAAGAATGGTCCGTGCCGGTCTTGGCTACAGCATTGTTCCCAGAATGTCCGTTGCATGCATTGAGGAAAGATCGGGGCTCGATCTTTACTCTGTGACGCCCTCTCTTCACCGGACTCTCGGGACAGTCATGCGGGAAGACCGGATTGTAAGCAGAGGTATCAATGAAGTGCTGAAAAACCTAAACAGCAGTTTTGCAAAAAACGAAATCAGATAAATATTCTTCGATATCTAAACCGGACAGGTCTACTCTCTCCGGCGAAGTATCACTACAGCTTTTACCAGCTACCAACGTCCGCTTCTGGCACAGAGCGGACTTGCTGACTGAACTGAAGGTCCGCTATGAGCGAGGAGCGGACATTCAGCCTTTATTAATACCAAGTCTGAAAACTGACTGGTGATGTGGCACACCCCTTCAAACGGAGTTCAGGCGCTAAAAGTCATTCACTTATTAATCTTCGATAGTTGCGTGATCCACGTCGAAAAAACATCTTCTAAATCCACCTTGTGGTACACATCGTTTATCCGCTCACGATAATCAAATCCGCTCTTTTACCCGCTTCAACCGTTCCTCTGTCATTTAGACTCAGCGTATCTGCTGCGAACGTGTAGCAAGATAAAGTGCTTGTAACGCGTCAGGCCCGCACGGACCAGTTAAGCCAGCTCGTGATGCTCTACAAAGCCCGGAATACGCATGGGGTTAGCGCCTGAGTCTGTTCCGGATCCCAGACGAAGTCCGCTTTTATAAACAGTGAAAGTATTTTTCATATTCGTTTCAAAGCCTGCTTTCAATGTTTTGTAAGCCGGGCTCGACAATTGCTTCTGCGCCCATGCTTGGCTGCTGAAAAGTTTACGCTGCTCCGGGTTAAGGGCCCGACTGACTTCAGGCGTTTTAAGCAGTTCAGGCTGTTCGGCGAAAAGATAAAAAGACTCATCCCCCCAAGCGTTGGAATATAAACCGTCCCGTGTTCCTTCATCAGTTTCAGAAACTCATCGTCAACGCCAAGAGACATCACGGTCGTCACACCGTATTTCTGGTAAGTCATGAGCTGGTTAATAATTTTTTTCGCGGGTATACGCATCCGGTGAAGGCGTAACTCCCTGATACTGTGCCAGGTGGGCGTGGTCGGAAATCAATCCGGGTAGGGCGGATTTCCCCGTGTAGTTTTTCACATCGGCATCTTTAGGAATGGCCATAGAGGCCACGTGCCCGACCTCACTGATTTTTTTGCCCTCTAACGACGATACGCATGTGTTCCTGCGGAGGCTTTCCCGAACCGTCGATAAGGTGGACTTCGTCCAGCACATAAGACTGCGCGGCCCAGCCATTAACGGCAAATAACGCTAACAGGCATCCAGAGAGGTATTTCTTTTTCATAAGGGTTCCTTTTTTTAAAAACCTTATGAGTCTGGATGAATTTGTCAGGGTTCACCCGCCAGAAACGTGCAAACCCTGCCCCGTATCGCTCAGTTATTCGTGCAGTGTCAGTGCACCGTAGTCATCAAACAGTTTCACGATAACGTCAGTGGTTTTCTGAATATGCTCCTGCATGAGCTGTTTTACCTGTCCGGTGTTTCTGTCGAGTGCGGCCTCCATCAGTGCTTTGTGTTCCGCATTCAGGTCTCTCTCTCCGCGCGTCAGATTGACGGAAAGTATGCGGTAGCGTTCGTTCTGAATAAAAAGCATGCGTTGCATACGAAGCAGCCAGGTGTTCGGACAGGCGGACGTCAGGGCATCGTGAAACCGGTTATGACGCCGGTTCCACTCCGGCGTTCCGGGGTGTTCATCCTTCCCGTTACCGTAGCGTGCCAGGAGATGAAACGCCGAAAGAATTTCCCCCTCCCAGTTTACATCCCCGTTAGCCAGGGATTCACTGAGGCATTCGCACTCAATCAGCTTCCGGGTGGCAGTCAGGTCAAGCAAATCAGCAAGAGAGACAGGCGTAACGCGAAATCCTTTCTGCGGTTCAGCGATTACGAGGTTTTCTGACGTCAGGCGGGACAGCGCTTCACGAATGGCACCAACGTTGGTGTCCAGCGTTTCGGCAAGCTCTTTAGTGTTCACACGAGTGCCCGGGACGAGCTGGCAGGAAAGCAGAGCATCGCGCAGACGGGAGTATGTCGTCTGGGTGAGGCTTTCTCTGGAAGCGAGGCTTTCATTCATAGAGATAACAGTGCCCTTTGATTAAAATCAATTACCATGTATAAAATAGATTTTTATACAATAAAATCTATTTTACAGCGGTGAATCATCTTTAGGAGCATATTATGACGGCTCAGCTTCATGAGGTCTCTACTTCAGATAACTTTTTATGGAACGGCGTGGTGACAACGGAATGCGGGCGGCTGTTTGCGAGCATGCCTGGCTGGACCGGACCCACGCCAGGCGTGGTGGAAATACTGAAAGACGGCAGCTGGAAACCTTTTCCTGGCAATGAGTGGAACAACTGGAGCGGCCAGGACGATTCTCTGAAACACTTCGTCGACGTGAACAGCATTTTCAACGACGGGCGTGGAAGCCTGTGGGTTCTTGATGCCGCAGCGCCTGATTTCAGCGATGCTATTGAAGGCGCGGAGCTGGATATCACCACTGGTGAAACCCGAAGAACGCTGGCATTCAGGCCTGAAGATGCACATGCAGGTACCCGGCTCGCACATATCCGCTTCTGGAAGCATTACGCCATCATGGCCGAGTCGCGGGAAGGGTCATTTTATGTCATTGACCTGCGCGATAATTCATACCGAAGAATTCTGGCGGGTCACCCGCTGATGCGCTGTCACGCCGAAGATGTGCCTGTTATTGAAGGACGAAAAGTGACGCTTCAGAACGGACAGCCCATGTATATCCATAACGACCTGCTGGAAATTCATCAGAACAACCAGACGCTGCTCTTCATGTGTCTGTTTGGTGCCCGCATTTTCCAGGTCGATCTGAACCTCATCACCGATTTCGCCCGGAGTGAAGACGAAATCGCTGCCGGGGTTTCAGTTTATAAAGAGATCGGTACCTGGATTGCAGGCATGTGCCGCGACAAAGCCGGAAATATCTACCTGAGTGATGCGGAAAACAACGGCATTTCTGTCATGAATCCCGCCGGAGAGAGCACCCCCCCTCATCCGGGATGCGCGTATTGTCTGGCCCATCGCCCTTTCCGTCGGCCCGGACAGCCGCGTTTATTTTCCGTCCACTCAGCTTAACCGCATCCCTATGTTCTCGGGTGGAGAGGACAAGGTACAACTCCCCTGGGCTGTTTACAGCTATCCCGTCTGATTACGCTTTGAGGTATGTATGAAAATTTGTCGTTATGGTGACGCCGGCTTTGAAAAACCCGGTGTGATGGACAGTAACAATCAGCTACGTGACCTGTCCGGTATTGTCGGCGATGTGACCCCTCTGACGCTCCCGGTCATCCTCGAATCGCTCCAAAGTGAGGAAGATATTTTACGCCTTCCGGTCGTCCCGGGCAGCCCACGGCTGGGGCCCCCGCTCAGCACCGTTTCAAAATTTGTGGCCATCGGCCTGAACTACCGCGACCATGCCCTTGAAGCCAGTCTACCCATACCTGATGAGCCGGTTGTGTTTTTCAAGGCACCAAGCTGCATCAATGGCCCTGACGATGACATCATCATTCCCCCGCATTCAACCAAACTCGACTGGGAAGCCGAGCTGGGAATCGTTATGGCCCGAAAGGCAAAGCAGGTCAGTAAGGAGGATGCGCTGGAGCACGTAGCAGGCTACTGCATTGTGAACGATGTATCTGACCGCGGCTTTCAGTTTCAGTCGTCACAGTGGGATAAGGCCAAAAGTTGCGACACATTTGGCCCGATGGGACCTTATATCGTCACGCGGGATGAAGTGAGCGATCCGCAGAATCTTGCTATCTGGCTTGAGGTTAACGGTGAAAGACGACAGGACAGCCACACCTCGCAGATGATTTTCAGCGTTGCAGAGATAGTCTCTTATGTAAGCCACTACATGACGCTTATGCCCGGGGATGTTATTGCCACAGGCACGCCAGACGGCGTCGGTCTTGGTATGAAACCCGAACCGGTCTGGCTCAGGGAGGGCGACACCATTCGTATTCATGTGGAAAAACTGGGCTATCAGAATCAGATCCTGAAACGTTGACCCAGCAATCTTGACAGACGATGAGACCGGCATGATGTTGGTTTCTTTACGGGAGGCAGGATGGCAGAAAGGAATATCTCATTCAGGGCCGGTATCGGCAGCACCGCGCACGTTCTTCAGGTTCAGCCGCTGCTTGCGCGAAATATTATTATTGATGAACCCACTGTCATACTGGTTCGTCAGGGAAGTAAATGCATTCGCACGGGGGAGAAGGAGCTGGTCATTAACCCCGGAGAGGCGGTCATTGTGGGTGAAGGAGAGTCATTCGATATCACCAACATACCGGCAAAAGGCGGCAATTATGAGGCTGACTGGCTCAGTTTTAACACCAGTCTTGTCAAAAATTATACCCGTACTAACTGCAATGCTGCTCCAGTCACCGGCGTGCATAAATTAGAAGGTGCCAGCGAAAGTTTCCGCCGCGCTTTTTATCATACCCGGGAGGTGTTTACGGATCCGGCAGATATTCCTGAAGCGATTGCCGTGGTGCGCATGCGGGAAATGCTCAGTTGGCTGGATGAATACGGCCTCTGCTTCGGTTATTTTCAGCGGGCCGGAATCGGGAACAAAATCAGAAAAATCATTTCTGCAGATGTCTCACATGGATGGAATATTAATGAAGTATCCTGTCAGCTCGGCATGTCAGAAGCGACGCTCAGACGCAGGCTTACGGCAGAAAAGACCTCTTTTTCACAGCTTATTGCTGATGTACGCATGTGCCGTGCGCTGACATTACTTCAGGTCACTGACCTGTCAGTCACGCAAATAGCCTATGAAGTGGGTTACGTCAGCCCGTCAAAATTTTCAGCGCGCTTCCGTAACCGTTTTGGATTTTGTCCGGGTCAGGTCCGGACGTTGAAAAATGCTGAGCAGCTAATTCCTGCCTGACCCGTGTCGTATGCTACCTGCCCTGGATGATACGAATATTTGCTTCTCCCAGCGCATTGGCTTTGGTCATGAAACCGACCATTGCCGGGGTTGAATCAGCCGTAATATTCGGCAGTTTATCAACCTTTAGCGCAGTCAGCGTGACTACATAACGATGCGTCTGGCCTTTTGGAGGGCATGGCCCACCGTATCCTGGCACGCCAAAATCAGTGCGCGTCTGAACGGCGCCTTTTGGAAGACCGCTGTTATCTTTAGCGACGTCCGCCGGGAGTGATGTTGCATCAGCAGGAATATTTACTACCTGCCAGTGAACCCAGCCCATACCTGTTGGTGCGTCACGGTCGTAGATCTGTAGCGCGAAACTTTTTGTTCCGGCTGGTGCGCCTGACCATATAAAGGAAGGTGATTTATTTTCGCCGGCACAGCCGAATCCGTAAGGCTCACTGAGCAGCTGAGAATTACTGAAACGACCTGCACCTAGTTCTTTACTGGTAAGAGTGAAACCAGCAGCCAGGGCTGACTGGCTGAGCATAGCCAGGCACAGTGTACCGGCCACCGGAAGTGGAAATTTTGACATTGGGCATCTCCAGAAGGTTTGTTGCCCCTGATTTTAGTCACTGCAGGACAAGGTTTCGCTCCTGAAACAGTCAAAGACTGTCCCAGTACGCTCATTTGAAATGATTCTGTGACGACCTGCTTAGCGCCTCTTCCATAAACCAATAACATGCCTAAGAAGTCCGCTACGAGCTAGAAGCGGAAGTACGCAGTAGCTCTAAGCACTGCTGAAGGCATTATTGACATTGATATGGGTTAATTAACGGGGACCAGGTCATCATTCGAGCATAATCACTTCCGCCATAGGATTTTTCTCATTACACTGAAGGCTTACCACCAACTGGTGATGATTGTCAGAAATAGCAAAATCTTTGGAATGTCACTAATAAAATTGCTGAGAAAATGCTGGAGCCAGATTCCCCCGCAGTAGTCGGGTGCGCCGGTAAAAGCACTCACCAAGGTTATCCTCAATGAATATTATGTATTACTCCATCGCAGGGGCTATCGCTTTTGTGGGCATTTTAGCCGCCCTACTTGTTACCGCGAAGAAATTGAAAACAGCAAGGGCGGATTCTACCGATAAGGCAGCACAGCTGGCGCGTTATGCAGTCATTATTGATGCTGAAGATGAAGCGGCGCGCATCGTGACTCAAGCAAAGACGGAAGCAGCCACCACAATTTCAGTAAGCGAAACAGACGCGAAGTTTATTACTGACTTAGCCAATGCGGTCTTAGAAGATGCCCGCACGGCTGCCGAAAAACTGAGTAATGAGACTCAGCAAACCGTTGCCCTGCAGCTCGCAAAAAAAGTCGAAATTGAAGAACAGATCCAAACCCTGCGCGCTTCTTACGCCAGTAAGAAAATCACGTATGACGAGCTGGAGTCTGCGCTTTCTATCTACAAAGAAGATATGGATTTTGCTGAAATGGGCTTCTACGCGCCGCATTTCGATTTCGATACGTCGGAATTGTTCCAGATATCTATCCGTAGCAATCGGCAGCAGCAGAAAGATTTGTTTCGCAACAAAACCACTTTTGGGGCCATTTATTGCACCACAGAATGGACGGTAAGTGGTTCAAAGGCCGAAGGGAATAAAATGACCACGCGAGGCATAAACATGACTGCCCGCGCCTTTAACGGTGAATGTGATGCGGCCATTGCCAACGTCACTTTTAAAAACATCAACACCATGGAATCGCGCATCTACAAAGCTTTTGAAGTATTGAACAAGCTCAATGAAGTAAACCAGATCCACATTAATCATGCCTTATTGGATCTAAAGCTGACCGAACTGCGTTTAACCTATGAATACCGGGCCAAAAAGCAGGAAGAAAAAGAAGAACAACGCGAAATCCGCGTCCAGATGGCCGAGGAACGCAAAGCCCAGGCTGAGATCGACCGTGCTATTCGTGAGGCTGAAGAAGAAGAACGCCGCGCCCAGAAAGCCCTGGATAAAGCTCGGAAAGAAATGAATGAAAAACTGGCGAAAATGACCGCCGCTCAGGCCGAAAAGTATCAGGAGAAGATCGATTCCCTTCAAGAGGCGCTGACCGAAGCCGAGTTGAAAGGACTAAAAGCCCTGAGCATGGCGCAACAGACCAAGCGGGGCCACGTTTACGTTATCTCTAACATCGGCTCTTTTGGTGAGAATGTCTTTAAAATTGGCATGACACGCCGCCTTGACCCTCAAGACCGTGTTGACGAGCTGGGTAGTGCATCGGTGCCGTTCCTATTTGATATCCATGCAATGATCCACAGTGAAGATGCACCGGCAATGGAATATGCCCTGCACCAGCATTTCGCTGAAAATCGCACTAACCTCATCAACAGACGCAAAGAATTCTTTAACGTTAGTCTGGAAGACATTAAAGCAGCCGTATTTGATGTGGCGGGTGATGATGTGGACTTCATTGAGACGGCGACCGCACAGCACTATCATGAGACGGTGGCAATGCGGAAACAAAAGGCTGACGCTCTTGCGATGCCGGTTGAAGTTGAGAAGAAACAGCTACGCTTTGCAGAAGCTATTTAATCCCCGGTACGAAAAAAACTGCCTAAAAGGCAAGTTTTTTCGTTTAGCTAGTAACGGAGAGGAAATGACCTGCTCCCCGTTGATTAACACACCGCGATGTGAGTAATGTCTTCATAAGCCACATGAGGACATCCCCATGAAGAAGCGTTTTTTCCAAGCGGCCCCCAATAAGTCCTTGCGACACCGAATAATGCATCAGTGGATATGCGCTGCTGACGTTGATTAAATATGTCGGGCCTCTGCTGGGTATGCACATACTGGTTGTGCTCCGCAGCCATCACTTTAAATCAGCAGACCAGGCGGCGGCTTTTCTGGGCGTGGTACCTGTGGAGAAGCGTTCCGGCACCTCGGTTCGTGGACGCCCACGCATGTCTAAAATCGGCCTACCTCAGCTGAGAGCAAAGCTTTAAATGTCAGCTCTGTGCGGAAAGATTCATAACAAACGTATGCGTAACATTTACGAGGAAATGTGCCTGCGGGGAAAACCCAAGATGGTGGCCATTGGTGCACTGATGCGAGAACTGGTTCACTGGTGTTATGGCGTACTGAAGACGGGAACTGCTTACAATGACGGAGGCCCCCGTGCTGCGCTGAATACCTGACTCAGGTTGAGTTGGCACTTTACTGACAGAATCGCTCATGAGGGCAACCGGGCAGAGTCCGCTATGAGCGAGAAGCGGACATTGCTAATAGCGTTATGAGTGAATCAACGGGGAGCAGGTCACTCGCAGCGATCAAAGCGCCTGCCAGGTCAGATAGTTTTGCTTCACCTTACACCCCCGAGACAACGTCCTTCGGCGACATATTAATAATACATGTGCGCGAACCGCATTTAGTTCAGCCGACTCATTCAAATCTCAGTAAAAATTCTCAGATGAAAATCCAGCAATGGCTAATGCCGCTGCGAACAGAACTTCATCCCGAGAAAAAATGATTATTTAGCTTAAGTGCTTTATTTAACGTTACTAAAAGTTTATTCCGTAAAGCAGTAAATCAACAATGCGGTATAAAGTTAATGAAGGAATAACCGATAAAAAGGTTAAGGTGCTTTGCAAATGTATCTTTTGCAATTGTCACTAAAACGAACTAATTCACCAGGAATTATAAATGAATAAGATTCTAAACAATATAAGTCTTACCGCCAAATTTGCCATTCTGGGCCTGTTTTCCCTTGTTCTGTTCTCAGTTCCTACCATGCTTTTTGTGTCCGAAGGTAATAAATACATTCAGGATAAGCAACGAGAGGTAACAGGTGTACCCGTAGAAAATAAGATTTTAGCCCTGCTCAATTTGATACAGCGCCATCGTGCAGAAACCGCCCTTGCCATTGCAACCAAAAATCCAGCAACACCGTCCCGCGTTCAGGTCAGAGATGAAATTGAAAACATCACTGATGTTATTACCAAAGATATGGCCAAGACAGAAGGCAGCGCTGCCATAATCAGCAAAATCAATGATGTGCGCACACAGTGGAGCCAGCTACAGCAGAGAATCGATTCTTCACAACTGACTCTGACAGCCAGCCTTGATGCGCATGCCCTCCTCATCCGCAACCTTTTGAACGCGAACCGTGATGTGCTGGATTTTTACGGCCTTTCACTTGATTCAGATATCAACACGTACCGTTTAATTACGAGTAATTTTTCATCATTGCCTGAGCTAACCGAAAGCCTTGGGAAAATACGTGCATTCGGCACGTCACTTCTTGCCCGAAATGAAACCATAAGTGAAGCAGACTCTGTCCGTATGGAGTCTTTAATCAGTAATGGTTCGTATAACCTGAATTTATTTGCTCAGGATTCTGAAAAACTATTTTTATCTGATAACACACTTAAGCAAAAATTTAGCGCAAATGCAGATGCAGCCGTTGAGGAGGCAAAAAGTGCTCTCAAAACCGCTGAAGCGATTTTCATTAACCGGAGCATGACGAATCAGAACCCGAAGGACTATGCAGCGCTCTTTACGCACGCTATTAACAAATTCAGCGACTACGCCATTGCCGGAGGTAATGAACTGAATGAAATGCTGAATGGGCAGATTAAGGAACACCGGTATGCACAATATGCACTACTGACCGTTCTTGTTTTTATCGTCCTGTTGGCAGTAATTTTCGCTCTGGTTATCATTCGCTCCGTTACCAGACCTGTCAATGTAGCATCAAAGCTGGCGCTTGAAGTCGCAGGTGGTGACCTTACGTCAACATTTACGGTGACAGGACGTAATGAAACTGCCGGGCTGCTCAAGGCATTACTGCAAATGAGTCAAAGACTTACACTTACGGTTGAAAACATCAAAAGCAACGCTGCCACTATCGCTACCTCATCTGAAGAAATTGCTCGCGGAAATGGTGATCTTTCTGCGCGAACTGAACAACAGGCAGCCTCTCTGGCTGAGACTGCGGCCAGTATGGAGCAGTTATCGTCAATTATCGGCAATAATGCAGATAACACGCGCCATGCTGCTGAAATGGCCAACTCCGCTACCAGTGCGGCCTTAAGAGGCGGTGAGGCGATGGAGTCAGTACTGGATTCAATGGAAAAAATAAGCAACAGTGCGGGGCAGATTAAAGAAATCATCTCCGTTATTGACGGGATAGCGTTTCAGACGAATATTCTTGCTTTAAATGCAGCCGTTGAAGCTGCCCGGGCAGGTGAGCACGGCAAGGGCTTTGCTGTTGTTGCATCTGAAGTCAGGGCACTGGCACAGCGATCGGCTGGAGCGGCGAAGGAGATCAAAGGACTGATTGAGCAGTCAGTTGAGCATGCCGAACAGGGAATTTCGATGGCCCGGGATGCCGGTGAAAAAGTTAAGCAAAGCGTGGAAGCTATTGAGCAAACATCTCAATTAGTCAGAGAGATTGCATCTTCTTCTGAAGAACAAAGTGCGGGCATATCTCAGATAAATATTGCGGTGACACAGATGGATCAGGTTACGCAGCAGAATGCCGTACTGGTTGAAGAGTCTGCATCATCTGCTGATGAACTTGCAAGCCGGGCCGCAAGCCTGAGGGATGCTGTCAGCGTATTCCGCACAAACGCTGTATAATTGGTTCAAATACTTTGGTTGTGTGCCATTTAATGCGGCAACATTTTTACAAAACTGCGTCTGTATTTGCATTTGATAAGCCATCTTCAGGGATGGCTTATCTCATTTAAAACCATGATAAAGCTATACTTTTGCACTTAAAGGCCCGGTGGACTAATTAAACGCCTGTTGAAATATTTGGCATTACCCCCCAATTGCCCATATGAGCTACGCTCATAACATCCGTTATGCAACCTGCAACGCGTTCCTCTTTAAAGTTGTTTCTATTGCAGATGGCCTTCATAATTCCTCTCGTGCCGGACGGCGCGTTACACCTTCCCCCTGGGGCGCTGTTCTGCACCCGCGCCATCCGGCCATTCAGTCAAATCTCTTACTACGCAGTTTCATAAATCAGACTTCAAATTTGAAAATGGCGATATGCAGAAAATCATTAGATGCGGGGTTAGCTGCATAGAGGCGCTGACCTGCTCCCGGTAAACTAACATTCCATGATGCAAGCAACGTCCGCTTTTGGCACAAAGCGGACGTTTTAATATGAATTACCCCTGGAGTGAGAGCCGTATCCAAAATGCCGCTTCAGCGGCATAAAGGCGCCAGATGACGTAAAAGATGGCGCAGAAGCTGAACGGCGCCGTACGCCCGGCGTAGCCGGTTTTAGGCGTGTAAATCGTGCCCTACTCCACCTTTCCCTGAACAGCTCTGCGGACTTTCAGCAATCAAGAAGTTTAGGTAACCCCTTTCAACCCCGGTGAGCGGGCTTCACGGCGCCTGCGACGTGAAGGGCGTGATTTCCGGGGCCTTGGCGTCGGCAGCCTGCTGCTGACGCTTAGGGGGGTGTTCACTGTAAGCAGAAGCAACTCTACTTACAACGACACCGAATCATTAGTTACAACACCCATTAATCAGCCACTCCTGTTCCGGCCCGTTGGGCCGGGGCGGGGGCGGCTTTTCATGGGGGAGAGGGGCGATGGGTTATCAGGTACAGCTCCCTGCCCTTATTACAGTCAATGAATGTATGATGTAACTAAAAATATTTTTGCCCGCCTCTGGCGGGTGCTACCTCAGGCCGCGTAGCGGACTCATCGAACCGGCGCGGACGAAGTCCGCTGCAAGGTCGTTCGCTTATGGAAACTGTCCACAGGACAGGTGACGTTTAGGTCAGTCATTTAAAGGAAAGTCTTTACTGTTTTTTAAAAGAGAGAAGATCAGAAGTTTAAAAGGATCATGGCGGTTTAGGAAAAGTTCGCTTGTCAGCTACTGTAGCCCCCGAATGCAACTCACGGGCATTAACCTCTGTCAGTTAATGGGAATAACTCAGCGCTTACGTGCTGAAAGAAGCATTCCGGTGTTAACCGGCGCCAGTGATGTGGCAATTATTGGGTCAAAACACAGTTATGAGGTTTTTGAAGACGTGCAGAAGCCTCCGGCCGTGTCCGGAAAACTGAATTAGGTGGGAAAAGGATGCAGGGTAACGGCTGCTGAACCGTTGGTTTGAAAGCAGAACAATACGATAAACGTCGGGCTGGATAACTAAGCAGTCTGTCAGAGAGTCAGCCTGAGATCGTCGAGTCGTGTTGTGTGGCCACGTGAGAGAACAGTCCGCTCTTTCACACGACGTTCTATTTCTGTGAGTGCGGCATGCAGGCCCCCGTGGAATTTCCCCTGGCGTATTTCCTGGTTTAACTGTCTGCGCACCAGTTGCTCAATTTCTTTACGGCTTCGTTCGGCATCTTTTCTCGCCTGGTGCCGCTTCAGACCATGGTCATGCCGTTTTTTCTGATATTCCCGAAACCCTTCACGAACAAAACTCCATGCTTTACGAGCAAGCTCCGCGACGTCAAGACGGGACAACCCCTTCTGTTCACGCCGGCGGTTTTCCATCTCAGCACTGCTTTTTCTGGCTGCATCAACGGCTTCCTCAGAAACATCTAGCAGTTTCCACATCAGAGGCAGGAATGTTATGTCGGTCGGAATATTACAGCCAATTTCCGGATCGTATTCCGTGTTGTAAGTGATTAGCCCCAGCAGCTCCAGGAACTGGCAGGCCCCCGTAAAGCGTTTAATGGAGAGGCGTTTTTTCTCCGTGGCCAGACCACAGCAGATGCTCATGGTCGTCAGTGACGCATTGACTCTGTTGGCCAGCGGGCTGTAATACCAGCAGAGAGCCTGCAGCGCAGCTTCAATCGCCCGCATCCGCAGCTCAGGCGGACGACGTTTGCGCTTCCCCTCGCGGATCAACATGGCAATTAACACCATAAAGAGAGTGCTCTGCGTAATGCCCCTGGCTTTTTCACAGAGTTTACGGCAGAACTTCAGCGTACCCTTGCCGCCGGCAGGAAAAAATTCAGGATAAGGATTCTTTACCTGACGGTAAAATGTAGTTTTTTCAGCGTTCTGTTCAGTCACGTCTTCCTGCGCTTATGTTGCACGGAAGGAGTGAGCACAGAAGGTATTGCAGTTTTCTGGGCATGAATCTATACTCCCCGCATAGAGCAACAGCTTCTATGCAGATTCAGTGAGCCCCGTTAGTCTTCTCCGGTCGCCAAACTCAGGAAGATTATCGGGGTTTTCTTTTTTCTGGTCTTCAGTTGTCCCTCAGTCCCAGTCTCCTGCCACCTTTCGGCGTGGCCCGCCAGAATTGCTCTCGATCCTAAATCTGACTCAAACCTTTTCGCTAAGATCGTTTTGCTTTGACCGTGGAAGTACATTTGTTGACTGCCTGCGTCATATGTACTCTCCCAAATAATCAGGCATTTAACATGTCGCAGAGCATACTACAGATTTTTCTGAACCGCGACCCTGCCCTGTAGGGCAGGGTGTTGTGTTGGCGCACTTGGCTGGAAACGTTGAAATTTACTGATATATGAAAGAGTTAGTAGCTTGAGCGCCAGTCAGTCCCTCCTTCCCACCGGGACTGCCAGTGTGTAAGATAATTCTGAGCGAGTGCCGGCACATCACTGATCAGTAGTGCATTTTCAGAATTATATTCAGCTGCACTCCGGGTGTAATTGAAGGATCCTGTTTCGACATTCTTACCATCAGTAATGATCACCTTGTCATGCATGATTCTGAACTGGCCATTAATACGCAGAGGGATCCCTGCATTGACCACCACATTCATGGCAGCCTGACTGGCCTTACTGCGGTTGCCTTTGTCATCAATAACTACCCTGACATCCACTCCCCTTTTTTTGGCCGCTACCAGCGATTTCACGACTTCCGGAGAAGTGAAGCTGTACCCCATCAGACGAATACTGTCATGTGCATCATCGATTGTCCTAAGCACCACTTTTAGGGCGCTGCCTTCCGGAGAGAAACCAACATCGATAGATGGAGCTGCAAATGACGCACCGGCATGGAGCCATAGCACAGCCAACAGGACGACAGCAGAGATCGTTTTGTTCATTTTCGTTTTTCCTGATTGAGTTCGTTGAGGTTTATCGTAAATTTTTCAGCCCCCTCAGAAACCGCTACGCTTTCCAGCGCTCCGGCTGCCCTCACTGGAGTGGGCTTACAGGTGTGAGTTTCTGCATAATGTTTAGCGAATGACATATCTCCAATAAAAAGCAGGCATCCGAACAACCCTGCGATCAAAAAAATAGCGAAACAATGAACAACAGTTTTAAAAGTGATAGTGACCATAAATTGTCCTGTTGACAGATGATTGTGTAAAACGGGCGTTTAGGTATGAAAACGCAGTCAAACCGGAACCGAGATTCCGTTAACAAATCAGCAGTATCAAACGGAGCGGTTTACGACCTAGATAAGTGAATCTTTTGCGGATTCTTTTGCATTTCGGCGGTGAGTGGCGATGCAGCGGTGCTGAAAACATCTATTATGTTAAATAGGGCCGTTTTCACCGAAATTATCCGGCGCAGCGGCAAGCATTGCCTTCCAGATGCGTTTACGGTTTTTATGGTGCATACAATCCTGATCGTCGTGATGCCTTGTACACCCATCGGCTGAAAGCATTTCCCACGTAGGCTCAACCGGAACCAGTTTCCATCCTTTCGGCAAATCGGCCTGGCGCAAAACCTGTACGGGCGGCGCATGGAAAACGGGGATGTTATATATGCCTTGTGGTTTGGGCTGTACTCGGAAACCCACTCCATAAGGTGTCGGCCATACCGGATCAACATCTAGGGCACCTTCGCCGTGGTAGCCGCAAGGCTCACCCATCAGCGCTACGAGTGCCACTTGCTGGCGCTTTAGCTTGCTGGCCCTTCGCCCGCTTTCATCGCCGTATGTTGAAATTTCGTATTGAATTTCTTCAATATCATTCAGGCAATCAGCAATCAACGCCTGCACATCTCCTACAAATGGATTGGGGGAATTAGTTGTCATGGTTGGCCTCCTGATATTTCTCAAACCAGAAAACAATGGGGTCGTCTTTCATTTCAACGAGGCCCATTCTGACAAGCGCTTTGCCTTTTCCTGAGCGTAAAAACTCCTGACGCCCTCTATGTATGATTTCCCTGTAGTGCTCAACATCAAATGAATGTTTGTGAAGGTTGCAGCCATGACAGGCAGGAACAAGATTTTCTAAAGCATCTAGTTCGGGATTAACCATGCTGTATCCTTGCGAACCCTTAAAACGGATTACCGGCTTAACATGATCAGCGTGCCATTTATCAGCAAGCTCGCAACCACAATAGGCGCATAGGCCACCAAACTTCATGCGCAATGCGGCGCGTTGAGATTGAGTTAACTTCATATCAACCTGCCTTATGCGCAGTGTCATTAGTGCCTGAGCGGTTTTGATTAACGACCACCACTACGCGCCCCTCAGCAGGAACAAACAGGAACATCCGAAGTTTTTTGTTGATCGCAATCTTTGACGGGCTTGTATAAGGCCTCTCTGCTGTTGAAATTAAAGTGAGAGCTAAGGCTCCTACAGCACTAGTGGAAACTAATTGATTTATCACACCTCCGACAGCATCAGGAGAAGCAGTTCTTAAAAAGTCTTCAAATGCTGGTAGTGATATTGAAGAATAAATTTGAAAAACCAACACTAATAAAAAAGCCATCACAAGAAAGGATATAAAAAAGTAAATAGTAGCCCTACCCGCTAAAACAACCAGGTAATAGAAGAAAGCGAATATCTCACGTCCCTTGTAACCTTTTTCATTTTTAACCTCTTTGATTATAGACTGGTATTTGTCTAATGACATACCGCCGACATTTACATCATTAATATAAACACTAACTTGATCGTCATGCATATAAAACCCCCATATATTAAAAGTTGGCTTTAGGCCTAGGTAGAAGTGCGTTAAAGGCGCCATTATGTTGAATATAGGTGATTTAACAATTCACATCGAAAGAATGTAATGCAGAGAAAATGCTAGCGGAATGAGCAATACAGCTGCAATTATAATTAAGATCCCCACGCGCATCATATTAAAATAAAGAAAAGGTACTTCTATAATTTCAAACTTAACTGGTTCAGACTTTTCTTTTTTATATTTCTCGTAACGCTCCACCCTTGAAGCTTGCACATAATTTCTTTTGGAACGCTTGAAATAAAATCCATTTGACCAGTTAATGATATGTCTTATGCATCGTTCCTGATGAGGGGTAAAGGTTTTGGATATTCTTGAAATCTGTAAACGATGAAGAAAATCAAGAAGATCATAAATACCCAGTCCATCCAATTCCGTGTTACGTGCATCTTGGATAAGACGTACATTCAGAAGCATTTCTCTTCTGTATTTGGCAGGGCAGATTTCCATAACATCCAGCATAATACGCCGGAGTTGTTTTTCTTCATGCCTTGATTCATATTTAATCATTTCACCCATAAACAATGCCTTTGTTATGTTAACAATAATATAACTTGACTAACGAAATCATTGACAGAACCAAAATAAATAAAGCAGGAATAAGCTCAACCTGATGAAACGTTAAATACAACCCTATAAATCTAATTCTCGGCTTTCTCTTCATTTCTTTTAACTTTTGCTTATCACCTTCTGATTCAGGCACCACTCACCCCCAGTCAGTTCTATTTTACGCCTAACGTGTAAAGAACGCATATATCATAAAAGAGATACATGCGAGTGAGAACACTACCGTTGCCGTAAAAGCCAGTGTATCAAAAAACAAATCCGGCTTTTTTTCATTATTAATTTTATCTGAGGGATCTTTAGCTATATCTTCGTACTCTTTTTCAAAGGACTCTAATTTCAGTGCCGCATCCTCGATGATGGAGTCAGTGAAGTCCTCACTCTTCCACGACATACTGCGTAACCAGAGATCACGGCAAACTGAGCAATTCACTCTTTCGTCCCGTAATCGCTTAGTCTCTTTTGCATCTCTTTCAGCGCCACACAGAGCGTGCCAGGGCTCAGATTCTATATGCCGGAGGTTGGTAGCCCACTTCTTACCGTTGTATGTCAGTGTGTTATCCACTTCCAGCACGTAACGCACGGGTCGTCTTATCGGATAATTACCCGGTTCTGCTCTCCCAACAAGAAGGATGAAGCTACCCTCTCCTGTAGAAATACTGAATGTGAACTGCACCAGTTCGTGACAGCCAGGTAAATCACGCAATATCAACTCAACCTCTTCGCCCGACATACCTGTGGCTGCAGTGAAGGGAACCAGGTCAAACTCCACGCCCCCATCAGCAAAAGTATGTTCATCCGCAGGATGTATGGTCAGATATTCTTTCAAGATATTCTCCTTCAGCTGATGGCCATAATATGAGACGGACTTCTCCCCGAAATGAACTGATTGACACCGCAGCCAGGATGGCTTCGTAACTTTGTTCATTCGTAAGCCCACCTGTTCCGGCTCCGATTAATGGCATCGCCACTGAACCGACACCCGTTGAACTGGCCAGCGCCAGCGCTGAAAGCACACATCGGTAGACAATAGCTTCCGAACTTCGCCAGAGTAAGTTCAGCCCTGCTACGTGTATAATGGGTCGGCCAAGGCTTCCACCATTCGTCATGCACGCGGTACCCGGGCGCATCATGCCCAGTGATGCGAGTTCTCTGAAAGGCTGCTTCCCTGCCCTCTTCATCAGTTGCCCGGATACGCCTCCGGGTACTATTAACCAGTGAGGAATTATGTTCATATTCTAGGGGTTAACCAGACAGTCTGTATCCTGGGAGAACAAATCCCCCTTTAGGATTTTCATCAGAAAAACTCCTCACATTGATTTACAATCTTGTGACTTACCTTCGACATTGTTTATCAGGCCGGATAGTCACAGAAATGAATGGCTTGCTTTAGGGAAGTAATCCGGCATTTAGCTGTTTGATACAGCGACGTTGTTGAGTGTGTCCTGCCGGATTTCTGAACAGTGACGAGAATAGAGAAGAGACAGATTTACAGCAGAATAATGGATTAACGTTGATGCTGAATTAACTTGCGGAAGTTCCTGTTGCGCAAAAAAAGCATCATGACTGTCGTGTCACTTCAGTAGGCCTTTGTTCATTTTCAAGATATGCGTTAAGCCCCTGCCTTGCATCCCTGAATTCAGCATGACGCAGAAACAGACAATCATCACAATATTCAGTGTCAGTGCTGAATATCCACTTTATGAAATTCCTTTTCTTTCCACACATGGAACAGCACCGCTTTCCGGATACTTTCATCTTGACGCCCAGGGGTTCAGCCAGCGCCACCACCAGAGCGGTCGCCAGTAAGAGCGTATTTTGGGTAAGTCACTGGGTCTGCGCGTTCCCTGCCCCAGCGTAACCCAGTTGAAATTCAGGAACATCCGGCTGTGACCATATTCCGGGCCAAACGTACTGCATTCATTCTTTTTTCTTAGATCAAGTGGCGTATTGGCCGTAAGATCCCTCTCCAGTGAGTGGTAACTGTCTTCCCTGTTGAGCTCTCTTTCATAACACCAAGCTTTTGCAGGCAGATAACATTGTCTGGAACCATGATATTTGTGGAATTTAACAAACCGGTAATCTTCTGCGCCGTAATTTCCACAATATTCTTCATCATATCCGTAAAAACGAAGAAACCGTGCCCGGCTCATAAAAAAGAGATTTGCATGCCCGGGATACAGTTTTCCTTCCGGGCTTTTCCGCCTGAGTTTATAAAAACAACGCCCCGGATTGGGCCTGCTGGCCAGATAAGCAAGGGTTTCAGCCGGAAAAGCATGATCCAGATCTGACATCAGAATTTTATCTGACTTCGCGTACATCACGCCCAGATTCCTGGCCCCGCCCTGATTCCAGGGGATATTGTTTGTTATTCTTAACCAGCGATAATTTAAATTAAGCTGAGGTATCTCATAATTAATCGGCGAACAGTCGTCAACAATAATAAACTCAACCCGATCAAGAATGCTCTGAGGATAATGTTCATACTGCCGAAGGAGGTCTGTCACAGAATCAATCGTTTTTTGATTACAGTAAAAATGCGTGACATAAGTCAAATCAATATGAGATTTATCGTAATCATGCCTTTGCCTGATCAGCATGTTATAAATACTGTCCATTTCTTCTACCATTTAATTTGTGAGTTAGAGAACATTCTTATAGACATCATTATGATTACATAAGATTTATATAAGAAATGCGTTTACAAATGTAAGATATTTTGACAAAGAAAAGACACAACCATTTAAAATCAAAATGTTGGATTTAATGTGAACCTTTTATTACAGATAATCTATATATACCCGGGAGTAAAATAAGCAGGACGTGTTGGTTCTTTAAATCATTAAACCCACAAAACAGAATATTCACCTTATAAAAAGGAAAATAATTAACAGGAATAAAGTAAATTTCACTTAAATTAGTGAAGTGACTTAAAACCATATGTTGATTAAAAAAAGAGGGACCGGACGGTCCCTCAAAGCTAACTTCAGATTATATTTTACGCGAATATCTCAGGACGGAGGTCAGTCTGCCCATGGCTGTTATCGGCATCATGTGACAGTACCTTAGTACCGATAACTGAAATCATCCTGAAAATCTTCCTCTGACGACAAAGGTACATAGTGCTGTTTTGCCCGCTCGATGGCGTCAGGAGCAACCTGAATAAGCTGGGGAACACGCAGGCGTACAAGGTAACCTCTTCCGCGTTTTGGCAGGCTGGACAGAACCATATTCCACAGTATGGACGTCCTCACCGCAGCTGAAGGTGGCCGTTGCCACAGGAGTGAACATTCCAGATCAAACCGGCAGGCTGCAGCGAGCGCCGGGTCGGTCAGTACCAGTCCTGACGTATCCTTACGGTCGGGTGCGGCATTTAAGACTTTGAGGATATGTTTTACTTTCTCCGCACGGACAAAGCTGCGGCGCTGCCGGTACGGTGCAGTTGCAAGCAGCGCGGCATCTGACGGAGCTGAAACCTCCATAAATCGGTTAATCCGTAGCTTCTCTGACGTCAGCTTGTCCGCGTCTTTAATGTACAGCGAGTTGCCTCTTACTAACTTCCCGTTAAAAAGACTGATCGTTTCACCCTCCTTGAGGGCCTGCACTTCCTGCGCTGTAACTTTTTTCTGCTCGCGAAGATGGACACGGTTATCATCGGTGAATGTTCCCCCCATCAGCCCGGCCTGGTGCACCATGGTATCCATCTGGGGCTGATATTCTGTTCCCGCCATGCTCTGCAGAATTTCCAGTGAGTCTTTTGTGTCCTTGATTTTTCCTGTAAAACGCAACCCCATGTTCGCCAGAAGCGTCCAGACGGATTCACCGGCAGCGCTTTTCAGTCGCTGAATGTCCTGACCAGCCAGAACCAGGCAGAAAAGCAGGGCACGGATCTGCGTGGCCAGCTCGCCCAGCTTTTCGCTGTAACCTGCCCCAACTTCGTCGATAATCCACAGAAACGGAAACTGCCCCTTAAATTTTCTGACCTTCATGTTGTCCTTTGGACGTCCCTCGATTTTCTCTCCCAGCTCCTGACTGATAATCATGGCCATCTGTGACTGGTAAAGTCTCCCCAGCGTGGCACTTTCGTTTGAAGACAGTTCAAGTGCGGGGACCAGCATGACTAAAATGCGGTCATTGAGGATCACGTCATACAGGTCAATATCGCCAGCATCCTGTGCAAACACGTGACCATAAGTATCACTGAACAGGCTCAGCATTCGGGTGAACTGCTGCATAAGGAAACCATGCTGCCGGTTTGCCTCAGGATCCCATTCCGACGGCGTAGCCACCTTTTCCATATCAAAGCCAGCCAGTGTACTCAGGTAGTTTTCAAGAACCCGTGCAATATCCGGGTGCCACTGCTTTTCGATTGCCTCGACGTAAAGCGCCGCAATTTTTCTGAGGGGCAAATGAGCCTGTATGGTGCGCTGTGACATGACTGTCCCTTCACGCCTGCACTTATAGACGAGCGCATAAATCAGAGCCTGATTCATGGCTTTAGCTTTTTCCTGCCAGCCTCCGTCTCCATTGCCGGTTTTTGGCATCATGGAGTCCATCAGGTTAATAATGTAGCTCTCTTGCGCCAGTCCGAATGCATTGACAGTATTTGTCTGTGGCCTTCCCTTAGTATCTTCCAGCAGTTCCTGCGCGTTGGAACGCCCCCCGTTGATGTAATTGATAGCCAGGAGATCATCTTCACGGCCAAACCGCCTCGCCAGAGAAAAAACGGCCAGCGGCAGGTCATTCTGCGCTTTATGGTCACTGAATATCAGACCCTTGCCCCAGCACAGGCCGTTGAACACCCAGCCCAGAAGCATCTCTGTTTTGCCGCCGCCAGTCGTCGCAAGCATGAGCACATGACCACAGAGATCAGACATTGTCAGCCACAGTTCGCGTGCAAAATCTTTCCCTCTTTCATATCCCGCAAACAGAATCCCCGATGCTCGTTCGGTATGAATACGGCGTGTAGCAACAGGAAGGAAGCCCAGAAGTCGCCCCTGCACCTGACGCGCTGTGGATGGGTCGTCACGATTCATGTCGGTGGGCATACGCATAGGCATCTGCCACTGGTCCGCCGGTGCCGATACCATTGTCCAGAAAATCAGTACCGGGAGACTGAGGAGCAGTGTAGCCGGAAACACGAGCCCGGCGACCACCCCACAGAACAAGGCCCATCCCAGTGAAGAAGGTTGTGACAGCGTGTCAGTAAGCCATTTATTGCCAACACGTCTGCTTATTCGTGCGCGGTCTAGGCCATTGTTGTCATCAGACATCAAATTCTCCTCTCAGCAGAACCTTTGCTGTCCAGAACAGGGACGACATTTTGTATGCCCTGTAAAATTTGAACGTTTTAGTATCCGTTCACTCTGGGCTTGGCTTATCGAAGGTGTTAAAGAATGAGTGGGGTCGTTCAGAGTCACTGAGCTTTCGTGAGGAATGCGTTTAACGCTTCGGGCGATGCGAGTGCCGCCTGAGGTACATAACGACCGTCATCTGAAATTGTCCAGGGTGTGCCAGGTATCCGGTATTCCCTGTAAGCCACATCGTTGACGCCCACTGCGCCACGTGCCAGCTCGGCTTTGGCTTCCGCGTCTTGCGCCCGAATCACGTCTTTCTGCCCGGGAATACTCATGCCGGCATCAGCCGAAAAGAGTGCTTTCCAGGCCACTGGCCGTTCGGATAGCGGCAGTGCCAGAACCTGTGCAGCTGCGTGAAGAGAAGACACGCCGCCAATTACCGTAACGGGAAACATAACTACATTTACGCTGCCTGACACTGATTCGAATCGTTTCTCCATTTTCTGGCATTCAGGACATCCCGGATCAGAAAAAACATACAGAGTGCGTGAGTGGCCCGTTGACAGTGGCACAGTAAAAAGTCCTGTTGATGCTGCTTTCTTCAGAATCGCCGGCAGTTTAATCCTGAATGCCGGAGAAACTGACCAGCCGTCAGTGTTCCGCGCTGAGGACGCAGTTGGTGAAATAACGGGAGCCAGTGTAACGGGTGTAGGGACCATGCCAGATGGTAAACCAGTCTGCCCACGAGCAGGGTTTGTCATGAATTGCGGAACATCGACAGGTGAAAAGTTTGATAAATTTGAGAAAGATGTTTGCCTCTGATTAAGGCCACCATCGTTTGAAGAGCCATTATGAAAAGTAACTCCCCCCAGCGCAAAAGACGCCAGTAATACTGCGGCTGCCAGAGCGGTGTAAATCAGTCCCTGACGCATGACAGCACGGCGCTCGAGTAATGACGAAATACAGTCAAGCAGGACGCCGGCATCGCTGCCTCGGTATAACGGAGTGAGGCCGTCCCTGTCGTTCTGTGCATAGAGACCATCACTGTGCAGCACAAACCAGGGTAGCGGTGAAAGTGGAAGTGTAAACAGCCGGGAATTATTGTGGCTGACAGACAGCAGACTACCGCGCCGCTCTGAGGTAAAAGCGCCGCGTTTTTCAGTAACAGTCATGAGATTACTCCGGTAAGGCGGCGTCGCCGCCTTAAGAAAAGGGATCTATTTCGCCCTCTGACGGGCTGTAAAGGGTATCGGGAAAGGTAACGCTTTGACGTCGTTTACGATGTCGTTCGATGGGTTCGGCAGGATAAACCAAACCGAGAAGCTCAAGTTCCGACTGGAGACCATTAATGGCCTCATCCGTCATCAGTGGCGGGCGGGCCAGTTTAAGTCGTGCTGCTTTCTGTTCCGCACGAGCCTGAGCAACTATTCCCGCCCCTTCTACGAACACCTTAGGCACGTCGGCAGTGTTCAGCCCGTACCAGAGCGTCCGATCAAGGCCCTTAAGCCAGCGGAACCTTGCTGGTGCGAGGCGCAGTCTGCGCCCATAAAGTCCGACCAGCGCCGTTCTGACAGAGCAATGCATAGCCAGCCACTCCTCGATACCCTTACAACGCAGGACCCGGGCAACGTGCCGCTCCGAAATTCGCCAGTCGGGCACGCTGCGAAACTCCGTGGGACGAAACCAGCGACGGACCATACAGGAACGGTTCAAATCGTCGAGCAGCCGTGTCGCCGCTTTTCTGTCGTCAGCAAAAACCTGCAAACCAAAAACGGCCAGTAACGCGCGTTCATAAGGGCGCCACTGGGAGGGAGGTAGCATTGCCGGACCGATCTGCGCATCAAACAATTGTCTTGCTGCTTCGCGGTTAAGCACTTTTCCCCTGACCAGTCCGTTCTCTGACGCAAACTCCTCCGGTTTCATTGCCCAGGCATGTTCGGGAGACGTATCATTCATCAACCCTTCGGCTTTATAGCCTGCCAGTACGGGGATTATCGTTGGCGCAAACTTGGCCATGATTCGCGGCAGCGTATGAACATCAATGTATCGTCTGCTTCTGAAACCAAACGCTGGATGCTTATAAATGGCCCAGGAACCAAGGACGGTCAGCGGAATAAGTGGCACAAAAAGGATTCCGGCTGTTCTGTTCATCACATCTGTCCACTGACTCAGCGTTACTGACCCGGCTGTTTTATACGTTGCGGCCAGCAGGTTTATTCGCTCTGCAGCGTAATAATGAATGCGTGGAAATTCGCTCAGCTTCCAGAGCCAGTAAAGCGTCCAGCAGCTGCAGCGGACAAAATCGGCAAAATAAAGCCAGCACAGCAGCGCAAAGAGAGACAGAACGACAAGCGGCAGCATCATTTCGTTGTCGCTGCCGCCATGATAAGAGGATGTCTGCATAAGAGATTCCTGGAGTGTAATGCTGCCCCAAGGGCAGTAAACAGGAAACAAAAAAACACCGGCTAAAAGCCGGTGTCAGGGGGGGGGGCACAAGAAAAAGACTAATCAGATTGTTTGCGTGGTTTGCGCCTTCAGAGCCTGTGGGACTGTCACATTGTACTGATACTCAATAAAATTACTCTGATGGCCTACATACTCTGTCCAGGGTTCATCAGGGAAAGGCTCTGAGTAGCTGTTGCTGCTCATCGCGCTCAGCGTATCGAAGAGACGTCGTGCAATATCCTGATGCGTATAGATCGACAGAACCGGGATGTCAGGCTGGCGGGTGTAAATGCGCAGCCAGCTTTCTTCCTGCTGACAGTTTGTCCAGTCAGCCGTTGTAAGAGCAATAATGTCAATCACGCCCTCCCTCAGCAGATGGATGTAAAGGATAGTGCCGTGGCGGGTATCAACACCGAGGTATTTTCCCTTAGCGGCATCCAGAATCTGATGCTGAGACTGTGGGGAGAAACGGTCTTGACGACTTAGCTGCGCTACCATTTTTTCTAAACGCTGGCGTCGGGTTCGAACGTTATAAAACCGAATACTTAGCGGAACAATGATGACCCCATACAACGCAAAGATAAGAACATAGTCGCTAGGTCGGAACTTGAATAGTAATGAACTACTTATGAACATAAGTATGGTCATCGCTGCCAAAATCAGCGCACAGGGCAGGATCACAAAGTAATAAAACGATTTAACCAGAGCCAGTGAGGCGTCTTGGCCTGTAACATTACGCTGGATAGTGTTCATGGCATGCTCCTGCCGCTGTTCAACTGTCTAAATTATACCCACACCTGTAAATAAAGCCAGGTATATCTGATCACCCTTTAATCCCGTCCTTACCATCACTACCGTTAGTCTTATCCCGAACCCCCGGCACTTTGCGTGCGCCTCCACCAGCTGAGGCAAACAATCCTTTAACGTCATCCACCATGCCGCCCATAATGCCAGCCATACCTGAACCACCCAGGAAAGAAATGACATAATCCGCAAGGGTTGCCTGTAACCCAAATACCCGGCTGACGCCAAACGTAGCACTGCGGGCATAGACCAGCAGCCATCCCCACATTTTTACAAGTCCGGTCAAGGAATCAGCGTTGGCATTTGCAATGGCAGGGCCAAACAGAAGGTTGAGTAACGTTCCCCCGGCCACCGCCGCTGCAGCCGCAAAAAAGAAACCAAGCACCATGATTGAGGGGCGAAGCATCATATCGATGAGAAAGATATACCCGTAAGCGCTGCGGCTACCTCTGTCTTCTTCTGCTCCAAGATGCGTTGCGGACCACATAGGGCCGGCAGCGCAGCCCACCAGGACACTGACAAGCCAGTTAAATACGCCGACCATCCAGTAAAGAAACGGTATGGCCGGGAGGAACACCGCCAGTGAGAATCCAATTGAAAAAAGCAGCAGAATAATAAACCAGAAAGGCGGCGATAATCCTATGATGACGTCTTTCGCTACGGCACCGGGATTCCAGGCCACCAGATTTCCAACAGTCCCCAACAGGGAATGATCTGCACTGGATGACACGGCTAGGGCTGCCGTATAGGCTGCCATTCCAGTTTCAGTTGTCCAAAGGGTATAATCGCCAATATCCTGCATTTTTATCAAGGGATTAACCTGGTTAGAGAAACTAGCCGCAGTACCAATTTTTGCAGTAGCAAACATATTGGTAATGTATTGCATAGGGCTACCAAAAATTCCTACAAAAACAGCGCCTGGGTCTGCCGTACTGGATGCTGCTGCATCATCTTTAGCGGTATGAGTGCCGAGAGGCGCAGTATAGTTGCTGTTCTGTTTTTGTGACCGGTAGGCCGATAAAATCTGACGATACAGATCACCTGTCCCGGTTTCCCCCTGCAGACTGCTGCCTGACGTCACTGGTATGGCGTTCGCTACAGCATTTGTTTTGCTGTTTGCCACCGCAAACGTGTGATACCAGGCTCCCAGTGATATCCATCCATTACTCTTCAGCTGACTTAACAACTGACTTTGCAGGGAGTCCTTGTAATTCAGCTGAGTGAGGGCGTTATTAACGGTCGTTTCATATGCAGCAGCTGCGTTTTGAATGGCCGTCTCGGCATCCGGGATTGTACCGGTATCTTTATCGCGCCGGCTGAGGTAGCTGCTAACCCAGTCGTTAGCGGCAACGTCGAGCGTTGACATCATGGTTTTCAGCGCCTGACGTTGCGCATCTATTATGCTATCCGTACCGACGGACATAGGATATTGGCCGTAATACATCGGTTTTGGCGCATCAGGTATGCGCGCGGTTCCGCAAATCGCACTTCCGTTGCCAATGGTGTAATTACCGTTGTCTCCGGTTTGCGCCATCTGGGCCGTTTGATTCTTCCCGAACTGGCTGAGTGTGGCCAGCTCACTGTTGGTGGCATACTTGCAGAGGTTCATTTCAAAAATGGCACGGGCGGCCGATCGCGTCGATGGTGCGGTAGGTTGCACCACAAGTGTCATCCCGCTGTCTATGAGCTCTGCAGCTTTGTCGACCATAACGTTTGCACTGCCAATACCCATGGTTGATGCAGACCACAGCATGATCAGCTGGGAAAGTGCCCAGCCTGAACCCGTCGGCACCAGCGTAATAAAGCCCGCAAAGCTCATTATGGGATACAGCGCAGTTCGTCCCGCACCGAATACTTTACCTTCCTGGCCACTCCTGTAGAGAGCTTTCAGCGTCACTACGGCAAAGTACACAAACGCAACGGTACACAATACGCCGTTTAGCAGAGCGAAAAGTGACCCGATAAGTGTAGGCTGACCGGGCTGGAAGGGGGAAATCACCACATTGCCGAAAATCATTACCAGCGCCTGACGCGACAGGTCAGTGGAGCGCTGTGCCGCATCGCTGATGGTCTGGTAATCCACATCCGCGGCAAACGCCTGGCAGGATGCCAGGCACAGCCAGGCCGCCGCCTGAATTTTAGTCAGTAGCTTCATAGTGAACCTGTGAGTCAGGCCGGCGGGTTACCGGCAGAATTTAGGGGGGCATGCAGAGCCACAGCGATGGTGGCATGGGGCTGAGAGGTGTTACTTCACGAATTTCCACACGTGCGCAGGCACGCGGTCGAACAGTTTATTGGCAGCAAACTCAGCTTTGCGGTGGTCATAAGCCTGAGTAATGGCCATTTCTTCTTTGTGATCGCCAGAATACATCAGTCGTTCATACACGGTTTCAAGTGTCTCCAGCTTTCTACAACGCCGGAATCTCATAAGCCAGTCGGTTTTTGTCATCGTAGTCTCAGAGGGTTAAAGTGCTCACAGGTAGAACTTGCTTAAACATAATCGCATCTTCCTGCTGATGGATAGATCAGGTCAGGTTATTTACTCAAACCTGACATATCAAAAGTTGTTCTGTTCTGTCAGGAAGAAAGATGACTTCTGAGGGTCTTAACAAATTCGGCCACGTCGTCTGGCTCAAACATCAGCGTGCTCCCCTTTCTCACTGGGACGGGTAATTTTACACCTTTTACCATCCGCCCGGTTATCACCGCCTGGTAGATTTCGAGTGGGGGTAACGTAGCCTGGGCTGCCAGATCATTAAGAGAAACAAGCGCCTGACCTGAACTGGGGGGAACTGTTCGAATTCGTGCCTTCCAGACATCGACAAAGGCCATTACGTCTGCATACTCATACATTTCAGCCGCGCCTCGAATCTGAGTGCTGGCTGGGAGGGGAATACCATCGAGCGTTCCCCCCGATCGCTGAGCGTTGCGAAGAACACTGGGCCTGATTTTCAGCAAATCAGCAAACACATCCAGACGGATTTTCATGGCTTCCCTCCAGGTAGTGCGGAAAAACATTTGATTCAATGGGTTAAACTGATTAGCAGATACATCAATAATGAAAAGCAAAGCGTGCCGACGACTTCTATAACTGTGAACGACCAGTAAACTGATTTGGAAATCACCCTCACCCTCTCGCAGGCTTCCTTCAGTGAAACCAGAGGCTCCAGAGTTTGAATGCTGGCATCGATCTGACGGTAATCAGCGGCGTCTACGCCCGACAGGCTTAATGAATGCCGTGCTTTCCGCAACTGTTCAAGTGCCTCAACACCATGTACAGCGAATTCAGTATCATTAATGCCTGCCTTTTTTATTGCATGCGCAATCGAGTGCCTGAAACCCTCGCGTTGTTCGCCAAGTGGCAGACTGTCGGCTTCAGCCAGCATGCGGGCACACAGTTCATGCCAGTATTGTAGTGAGTTATTTTTTGTCATATCAGCCTTCCAGTGTTACATAAGGTTAATAACTGACCTGCATTCCCCTTACCAGGCTTTACCAGAAGCAAACTCAGTTTTTCAGTTTTGGCAATGATTTGAGCTCCACACTCAGCACCTGCCTACACCATCGTGTTTCGCTCAGAAAGTCACTGAACCCACCCTTCTCTGACGCCGAGACCCGCTTTTCTTCCAGCTGCCAAAGACGGAAACTCAGGTCGAGTGTCTGCACAAACCCTACCAGGCTCAGTGCCAACATGATCATCAGGACACTGACAATGTGCAGCCAGCCATTCAGGCTGAGGGCACGAATGGCCAGCAGGCTCATCAGCAGAAAACCGCCTACCGGCAACCCCGTCAGCCACATAAGCCCCCACCACATGCGCCGGTTAACCCGCAAATTTCGACGCAGACGTTCGACGGGCAGACCACTGTCTGCCACTGCCTGTTCCCAACTGTCAGGTCGATAATCGCCAGGCTGACGACCCGCAGAGACATCCCGTAACCGCTGCCAGAGTTGCCGTATATTTCGCGACGTATAGCGAACCATACCTGACACTTCCCAAGCAGGAAGAACGATGTTTAAGGCGATCCATCCGGCTCGCTTAGCCACTGAAGAAGGGGATTTCTTGACGCCTGTACTTTTTGGCAGCCCGGCTGTAGTCATGGCATTTCCTCTACTGCGGCAGGTATAAAAGCGGTAAACGGGGCAAAGCGCAGCGCACTCAAACTCATCAGCGCCCCGGACAGAAACGCATAAACCGCCATCAACTCCGGTTTTTCCGGCGTCATCACGTCCGGGGTCAGGAACACTATCTGGCAGGGTCTTGTACGCAGGGTGCTGAGGCGAAAACCCCGGCCGTGCTCAAACGTCTCGGCCACATGCGGATGGTGGTACACGGCCATCATATCGCGGATGGCATGTGCAGACTGGTCTGCTCCGGGTTTTGAAAGCAGGGCAGTTGCAGCCTGCAGAGCGGGGTTCCAGCTGTCACGTTTTGTTTCCCTCGATATAAACCCCCATACATCGTCAGCCCAGATACGGGCAGCCAGCGACGGCAGATCTGCACATAACTTGCTGTTTCCCGCAAATCCCAGCAGCGTCTCCATGAGACTGCGCGTCAGTGAATTCGCCGGCAGATCCGGAAAGAGTGCGCCGGCAACCGCGCTGACACCCTCTTCTGCACGGACCCCTTCAAGCTCTCGCAGTACATCCCAGCTGTCGCCCTCCTGCGTCACCCCGGGGGCCAGCCGCCAGGCCAGCCAGGGGCGCCACCGGGGTTCATCCCAGAATTGATTCCAAAGCTCGCCACCGGGATCCGGAACAAGAAGAGGACCGCGCCCTGCATCAAGGGCTTCCGCCAGCGTCAGCCCCTCCTCTGAAATCACGCTGTTTAATTTCATTCTTATTCTCCGTTTCAGTGCTGTGTGCTGACGCCATCACTCATCTGTGCCGACAATGCCCGGAACTGCGGTGCGTAACTTTCCTTTGCCGCAATGGCCAGCTGCTCACCGGCGATAATGCTGGCCTGACGCAGCTCATTTTTAACGCCTAGCGTCAGCCAGTTACCGAGGCTCTGCTGCCGGGCTATCTCGCGCAGCAGGTTGTCACCGCTCATTGCCTGCAAATCCGTGAGCCAGGCGGTGTTGGCATAACGCCGCCCGACTTCGAATGCCTCAAACTCGCGCTCGCTCATCGCACCGGTCTGCCTTGCCTGCTTTGAAGCCGTCTGCTGGTAGTAACTTTCCGCTGACGGAGCCTGTCTTGCTTCTGTGATGGCGTCCCTTGTGGCATCTGACGGCTGACTGGCAGCCACCATGTCCAGCTGCGGTTGCATCGCCGCACTCTGAATGGCTTTGTACTGCGTCATCAGTCCCTGATACTCATTGCCGGTCGCCGTCTGAATTTCGCCTTTTCCTGGTGAACGGCCTGCATCGTGGCGGGCTGAATTACTCATATATGCCATTGCTGCATCGGTTTGCTGCTGAGAAAACGTCAGCTCCGGAACCTTGCCAGGCGGCCCCGCACCGTCAATCAGTGAGCGGATCTCCGTGTCGCCACCGGGTAGCTGAGAAACGCCCGGGCAGAGACTGGTACCGCCGTATTGCTGTGCCTCTTCTGCCGTACAGTAGTCCGCGTGTATGGCTGCACTGCGGTACCCCCCCGTTCGTGTGTCAACTGGCAGGCTTTTCAGCGTCCTCTGCACGTCGTCACTGGACACACCACTGCCACCCGACAGCAGGGAGGCGGCTGCGCGTGTCGCCTGACTGACCTGACTGGCTGTTCCTGACGCCGACTCACTGCAGATACTGTCAGGCACACTGTATTCATCACGTGCTTTTTGAAGGCGGTCGGCCTGTCGGTTAAAGTTCTCCGCTTCGCGCTGGGTGCGGGCCACTTCGGTGATGGCTGAAGCTGCTTTGTCGCTTGCCTGAACCACGGCCGTACCGGTTTCAGTTTCTGCTGAGAGGATTTCAGCGAGCGTGGCCTGCATTTGACCGAGTTGTCTTGAGATAGCTTGCGCAGGTATGCTGGTCATCACCTCAACGGGATAAGCCAGGACATCAGGTGAAAGCGCTGCCAGCACGCAGACAGCGAGCAACCGCCTCCTGGACAGTATGTATGATTTTCTTTTCACGTAAGTTTCCTTGAGAGCCGGACGGCTCAGAGGTCGTAACCCTGTTTTGCGATGAGCTCATCAGCCAGGGCTGCGATAACGTTATCGCTACTGGTTGCACTGGCAGTTCGCTGTTTAAAAGCAATCAGCTTTGCAGCACTCCCGCCCGGAAAATTTTTGGCAAGGATTCTGCGAGCAGTGTCATCACCCACTGTTTCATACAGCTGTCGCCGGAGGGCCATGTCTTCAGGTGTGGTACTTAACGCCCAGAGCTGCTGTGGACCAACTGCGTTTTTCATGATGTGTGCAATGGTGCCCGTACCTTTTGTTCTGAAAATGCCGAGAAACGGCACACCGCTGTCGTCTGCTGAGGGGCCGAATCCCATACGTGTAAAGTTAAGCAGGGTCACCTCGGGAACATGAAACCGCTCACGAAGGACCTTATGGTCAGCGGGATCTACCGCCACCATAAATACGGAGTTAGCAGACTGGCCGATGGCTTCAGGGAAATCACGCAGATACTGCGAAGAGAGCACGGTACGGGTCCCGTGTTTACGCTGCTCGCGGTCGTCTGTTTCGAGCATAGGAAAGATAAACGGGGCATCTTTTACGTTATGCAACTCGTCGTAGGTTTTCGTTTTCACCTCCTCGTCCAGCTGCCTGACGCGTGATTTGTGCATCTCATGCCAGCGTGAATGCAGTCCGCTGAACAGCTCTTTCTGATACTGAGGCAGAACAAAATCGCCTCCGGCAATATGACCGGCAAACAGGAACATGATGCCTGTCTGCAGATTGCCTTTCCTGGTCTTGTCGCCAGCCACATGCTGCAGGTCTACCGTAATAACGCGTGCGGAAGGACTGATCATAAATCGGGTGCGACCGGCAAACATTTTGTACTGACTGCATGCACTGGTCATGCAACGTGAAATGTATTTAAGCAGAGGTTCAGATCCCTCCTCCCGCACGATCGTGCCAAATGCATCCTGAAAATCCTTACTCTCCACCAGCGGTGCCATAGCAGCCAGCTCTGGCATCGCCTGATAGTGCGCGCGCTGCGCCTCAGCTGTTTTCCCTGCATCCTGTAGCAATCCGCTGAGCTCATACCATTTGCAGTCTTCGCGATATTCAGGATGACGTTCCCAGATACCTGTTTCAGCCACCGCCGCATCTATCTCAGGTACGACATGCTCCTCGTAGCGGCGGGGTTTTTCCCGAGCCTGAGTGAACGCCGCCTCGACGAGTCTGTCCAGAATGTCACCGGTTTCTTTTTCGTTCGGCGGCCTTCCGGTCGACGGATCAGCACACAGGGCCGTCAGCATGTCCACAATAAAACGGGACTCATACGGCAGTGGCGTCTGCCTGCCCAACTGGATATCAAAAAGGTTCCGGCAGTATTCCGGAGAGTTTTTTAAAACGATACTCAGCACCTCATCCCTGCGCTCCGGGGGCAATGCTGCCCGTAACAGGTTTGTCGTACCTACTCCAGTAAACCCTTTATCGATGTAAGACACCCAGGGTAAGCGGAGGTTGGCACTGGTTGCCATGATCGAGGTCAGGATGTTCAGCAAGACTGATTTCCCTCCGCCTGAGTCGCCGGCAATAATGGTCGTCAGTTTAGGCTGCTTGGGTGTGGCCAGACCGATGGGCATAATTTTGCCTCCGGGCGTCGGAAACAGCGCGTTCCCGTCGTCTTCCCATGCAGAGGCCGGGCGGGAAAGCGGCAGCATATTAAGCGCCTCACTGAGTGGTGGATAAAGGAGGCAAGGTCCGCTTGATGAACTGGACGCGGTGAGCGAAGCCATCCAGGCCTTTACCGGATCACCAAAAGTCTGGGTTACGCCGCAATTGCCCCAGGAGTCAAATGCCGAGCTCAGCAGGGTGAGGTTACGCGTGACCTCCTCCTTCGTCTTGCCCCAGGTGGAAACCGTAATGGTCATGACGCATACCGGATCATGTTTATCAACCTTTGCCAGACGGGTTATGGACTCATATATCGGTTCAAGGCCTGGAACCTGAGAGGCAAAGTTCAGCGCAAAGCGCTTTACACCCAGACGCTTCATTCCGCCAGGCATCAGGTCTGTACGCATCCGCCACGGTACACCTCGCGGAACGAGTGCTTTTAATTTTGCAAAACTCTGTGGATTCTGTGGTCCAAGACTGATGGCCAGCGTGCCGTGCCAGAGGCCGTGGATTTGAAGGAGGTTGCCGGCAATCTTTTGTACACGAGTGTCCATCACCTGAAAGTTAAGGAAGGGTGCCAGAAAAGCGGTGTCGTCTCCAGGCTGCCGTACCCCCCAGGGTATAATGGGGTCTTCAGGCAGAAGCGGCTGCCATTGGTCGCCAGTGCCCTTCGGATTGTTCTGCCTACGCAGTACACGTCCCACTTCATGCGCATCCATCCGACGCATCATGACGCCGTTACCGCTGTCACCCAGTGCACGCTCCACCAGCGACAAAAAAGCATCGTGGCGGATTTTAAGCCCCACCAGAGCCGAAAGAAGGGGGTTCTGACCGAACAGGGCTGGCTGACACTGCGAGAGCAACGCCTTGATACGCCGGTTTTCGTCCCGCAGTTCGTTCCCTGCCAACACGACACGACCGCTGTAACAGACAAGCCAGGTGCGCTCACGAGTTACCCAGGGCGCTTTTTTTTCCACTTCCTCGTCCAGCAGGTATTTCAGGTTCAGCCCGGTACGGCGAATCGACAGATACTGTGGCGCCAGCAGACGCTTTAACTCATCAGCACCACCTTCAGGATCACACTCATAAACCGTACTGATTTTGTGCCCGATATGTTTGAAGTGCGCTGACAGTGATTCTGTCATCCGTGACACCCGCCCCTGCCAGGAATCCTTATCTGTGGTGGGTGCATTTTCATCCGGTTCACGAAAACTGCCGGCAATTTCATAAACGGTCAGATAATCGCCGTTTTTGGTCACAAGAATATAGGGGGCTGCCAGATCCGGATTACGTGTCCGGTCCTCTTGAGTCAGCTGATAAATCGTCTGAAGGTCACAGTAATCCGGCAGGTCTCGGGAGACGGCAAAACGCGCGAAGGCGGTGACGATTTCTTCAGTCCAGCGGATCAGGAGATTTTGCATACAGAGTACTCCGTGAATAGGTTTGCCATGCAGGTGTATGAAGTGCTGTTTCCACACTCCGCCCGACAGGTAGTAAAAGGGTTAAATCTTCTGCGAACACATCGGGTGGCAGAATGAGTACACATCCCTCCAGGCGCTGCTGAAGCTCACGACGTTTGGCCGGTGTAAGCGCGCGCATGGCCCCGGCAAACTCAGATGCCCGGGACGTCGCCCACATGCCTTCGACCTCTCGCGCATGACGGGTAAGCCAGTTCCAGACCCGCTTTCCCTCCTTTCTGTGCACACGATTTTGACTGTGAAGGGCAATCAGTGCATACCGTTGGAGGTTTTGCATATCTGCCCGGGCCGCATCCGGAAGCCATGCAAGAAGGCCATGCGCTGCGGTCTGGCTATCGAGGTTTTGTGTCAGCCAGCACAACGTGCAGATTTGGACATGCTCAATACGCCCCTGCCAGAGGCGCTGGGCACGGGTCCCGCAGTAGTGACAGTTCTGCCCTGACTCCGCTTTTTTGGGTCTGACAGGACCGTCGCCATCACTGATATCTGGAATAAGCGGCAGCAAAGCTGAAGGGCCACCGTCTGATAGCGAAGGCGTCATCATGAAATATCCTTGAAGTAGATAAACCGGCTAACAAATGGAGGCGGGAATACAGACATCCTTAATCACGCTGAGAGGGAAACAACAGGGATGCAGGATTAACAATGCGGTTTGTCAGCTGTTGTTCGGCGAAGCGCACTCAGTAACACATCACACTCAGCCTGTTTATTGGCCCTGAAAGGTTTTGCATCGGTGATGACCCAGCTTATATTGCCTGGCCAGCCATGAACCTTCCTGACGCGACCATTAATGACGTGCAGCAGGCCCCAGCCTTCCGGCAAGTCGGCAATGTTTATCACACCGGGTTCACAGATATAGAAGCGCCAGTCACCCATCCCCTTTTCAGGTTCAAGGCGAAACGGCTTTTTACGGTCGGCCAGCAGATCAGACCGTGAACACTTGGCCTCTAGCAGACAGGAAGCCCCGTTACGAAATCCTATGACGTCGGGCTGCTCTCCCCACGATGTGACAGCGCGAAACGGTTCCTGAAACGCAGTTTTAAACCCATTAGTTCTAAGAAAACGCCAGCCATAATTGCAGAGTTCACGGTGCGTCAGCAGCGTCATGCCGGGTGATCTCCGTCTCCTGTACGAAGATGCAGAGCCTGCCATAAGGGTTCATATTCAGGCCAGGTGCTCTCCACCACCAGGCACTTCAGTTCAGGGCGGTTCCGGACCGAACGAATTTTTCTGAGCCGCAGTAGCAACCCGGTAAGCATCACGATGTCATCAGGACTCAGTCCGCCTGCCAGCTCCAGGCGTTTCAGGTCGGCATGTTTGATGACGGTATAACGCTCTTCCCGACGAAATACACTATTCTCCTGTGATGACTGACCGGATGACAGTAACGCCTCAAGTGCCGCTGCCACCTGTTCTGATGTATAGAGCGGCACCACTTCATAAGGTTTTTCACCCTCTTCCTGTTCTTTATTGAGAGTGTAAGAAAGAAGTTTCTCCAGCGAAGTACTTTCCGTATCTACGCAGGATTCGTCCATATAGGCATCCCCTTCCGGGGAGCGAATACCGAACATAAACGGCTTTGTACCCAGCATTACGTTATGCATGATTTACCTCTCAAAACTGTCATTGGATGGCCTTAGTGCAGTATCACAGGGCGGACGTTATAGGGTCTGCAATCAGCCTCTCCGCCAATGTGCGCGCTGCACTGGCCACCCTTGCCCTGATTCGTACAGGAACCCCGAGCTGACGATCAGCCAAAATCACTGGTGGGTGTGAATCCGGCCTGAGCCTGCGTGGCTTTGATGATCGCCCCTACTGAAAAAAGTGCCGCGCCCACGACGATCATCAAATAGCCATGCCAGGGTCTGAAGCTCGGATTGTTTTTCAAGGCCTTGAAAGAACAGAGGCCTCCCACCACCGCAATAACACCTAGAAACATTGCGATACTTTTGACACTTTTCATGGACGCGTCAGCCCCCTGACCAAGGTTATTCATTATGTCCGCCAGGGTGAGTGCATTTGCACAAGGCGACAGCAAAACCAGTAGCGCGCTCAGACTGCGCAGACAGTAGCTGCGTGCTTTATCTGACAGGATAAAGGCGCGCAAAAATGCCGCCGTGTATAAACGGTTAATCATGATTGTTTTCCTTGAGTTTTTTAAAATGCCGTTGCAGGCGGAGAATGTCCGTGAACCGGACGGGTATGACGGAAAGGGGTCAGTGAAAACCCAGTTGATTCATTAATGCATCTATCAGATAGGGACTGCAGACACAGCAGACACCGATAACGAACTTGACCGTCCCGCTGCTGACATCATTTCCGGCTGATAAACCGGTATGCCCTTCTTTACGGGAGCGGCGCCAGAGCAGAACCCCCTGCAGCGCCAGGTAAACGCCGGCCATTCTGAAAAGGGAAAGCAGCGCATTGGCCGCTACTGCCCCCTGACCGAATCGCCCGACATCGACATAACTGATTGCCCCGAACGACGCATCCCAGCCGGCCTGCCGGGCTGCGGCCCCAATAAGCTGATCCAGTCCCACTAGGCAGCCACAAAGTATAAGCCACGCAACGGTGGTCCCTCCGCTGGCCACCTGCCCTGGCACCCTCTGGGCCAGCCAGGATTGCCTGGCCAGAAACCCCACCGCGCCCAGTAAACCGAATAGCATCGCAAGCTTAAACGCCAGGCTGGTTCCTGCGTCCTGCAGACCTGAAGCCAGGTTGGACAGCATGGTAATGGCATCGGGAAATCCTCCCATAACGTCCTCCTCAGCGCAGCGGACCCGCGCTTGTCATGACCTGGCTTTCCGCGGCGTTAATGTCCTGAATCACCACCGGTCCGAGATGCATACCTTCCTGAACGGCCCAGGTTTTTCCCTGCCAGGCAATCCAGGCCATGTCCCCCTGAATGCTTTCGAGGTGCATGCCACTGACAGCGGAAGGCCGTGACCGGTGATAACCATAACTGTGTTCTTCGGAGTTAAGGCGTGCGACGGGGCGGGACTCCAGCACCGTCAGCCTGTTCGCCATCGCGCCGTATTCCGATGAAAGCAGAGTCACCTGCTTCTGCAGCGCGGCCAGCGCCGCTGTCTGCGCCCGCACGGTATCGGAAAGGCGAGAGATCGCCTCCCGGTTTGCACCGCTGAACGATTTACCCTCATTAATCAGGTTCATCACGTCATCCGGAACGGCGGTAACCGGCGCGGGTTCAGTTTTTACCGGCTGAACCGGCCTGACGGCCGAAGCACCGGCGACGGGCTGAAAAGAAGATGAGCCCGATCCGCCAAAAGCCAGCTGGCTCACATTTGTATCGGTACTGTCGGGTTTAAATGCATACCACCCCCCAAGCAAAATTATCAGGGTATAGACAGCCAACATCAGCAATGACTGGCCCAGAAACCGTGGCCGCATCAGCCAGTTTTTTTGCACCGACGACGCGGACGCAATGGGCTGCTGTGATTCCGGCTCCTCAGGCAGCGACTGAAATTCATTCACGGGATGCTCCTCTTTGCTCGGCAGCGCGAATGCGTGCCGCAGTGTCCGCCCTCAGTTCAGCTGCGGTAGGTGACGGTGTGGACGACTGACTGAATGTCTGTGCTGCAACGTTCTGACTGGACCCGTCCTTTGAAGACTGAACATCGGTGCTGTATACAGGGCTCATAAACTGAATGGCCACGGTCTGCCCAGCGGTGACGCTCACGGTGCGGTCTGGTTCACGGGAATTGTCGCTATTCAGCACCTGCGCAGCCTGTGTGGCCATACCACCGGCAATCACCCCCGTCAGTGCAGAGCCGCTCGGCAGTCCCGGACGGGCTGTAACGGTACTGAGCCCGTTGCTGAGAACCTGCGTATTTGCCTGGGAATAAAGCCCACCGGCGGCCCCCACACCACCGAAGATTGCCGGCAGTACAATGCGCCTGAAGTAGTGGTGATTGACACTGCTCGCGATGTTCGCGACCAGACTGTCGTCCTGCAGGGCATAGGCATCAACCTTGTAGTCAAGGCCTTTGAAATTCATGGTGGTGAAGTGAATGACAACACCATCACCCGCAAGCTTCGCCCCGTCAGGCGCTTTAAGCACCGCACCGGCATAAGGGCCAGTTACAAAACGGCCAAGCACCGGTGTGGTGCTGTTGTCGGAATCAACACCGGTATAAATTTCACCGGGCCCACGCCAGTAAGGTGCCACAACCTGAACGGGCGGGCGGCTGTCAGCCTGCGCCTGACGAATGCGCATGGCAGCCTGCCGGACCGCACTGCCGGGCAACGAGTCGGCCCAGCTGCTCCAGCTCCCCTGTTTTCCGCCAATTTCCTGAGCCTCTGGCAGGTCAGCGACAGTCTCGGGCGGCTGCATCCGGGTAAGCAGTGCTGTCAGTGCCTTTTGCCGTGCGTCATTAATCAGTCGCACCTGCTCTTCTGTCCTGGCGGGCGCCGTCTGATTTGAAGCAGCCCTTGCCGAAACGGGTCTGGCATTGTCGGATACGGCGGTTTCTGACTTTGTAACGATCACATCCTGCTCAAGCGGGATACTGGCAATGAAGCTTTTGTTCTGTGCCGCCGCCGCAGCAGCACCCTGTGCATTATTCTCACGAAGCAGTTCACGGTAGTGCTGTGACTCAGTGGTATTCTGCCTGGCGCCACCGCTGTTGCCGACCTGGTTCAGATCCACTCTTGAAGGCGCCGGCGGCGTTGTGGTTGCCCAGCTGATAAGCAGGTATCCCCCTCCCAGAACGGCTACGACGAGCGCCCCCACAATATAGAGCGTTCGCTTGACCTGGCCGCCGCCATCGCTGTCGATATTCTGTTCTTCACTCATGATTACTCCAGAGCAATGCTGAGGGTTTCAGTTCGCCCACCCACTGAAAACGCCACGCGAGGGGTAACAGGTAACTTCCACAGATGCGTGCCATCCGCAGAGGACAGGGTCGAATCAAACTCGTCACGCATTGAGGCGCGGGAGCGGATATACAAGTCGTCTCCCTGTTGCCATACCTCTGTATCCGGGACGTCACCGGTTGTTTTCAGCCTGTGTGCGCCTTCGGGCGGTACGCCATCCAGAAAAGCCTGAAGCACGCTGTCATGCAGCCCAATTCGCGAGGGCGGAGGGGCATCAGGCGCTGCGCCGGGACCTCTGCGGGGGATACGCAGATCAATGCGGGTATCAACCACCCATGTCTTTTTAGCCGTGTCGGTTTCTCCGCTGGTGACGCTCAGCTGAACCGGCACGCTGAGTCCGTCAAGCACCACGGTGACGCTGGTACTGACAAAATCGCGCTTAGCCACCAGCATCATGATTGAGGTGCCCGGTACCCATTTCACGACAATATCCGGCGAGCCACTCTGCGGCGCGCCCATGATTTTCCATGGCGCGCCCGTGCTGTCGATGAAACTCACCGTGGCGGGCCAGTTAACGGCATTTCGCACCAGCGGCAGGCTCGCTCCCGGCTCGAGGCTGACGGTCAGCGCACTGATGCGCGGCACCGCCGTGATGCCTTTTGTCGCCATGGCCTGCTCCTGCTCAGACTGCATCATTCTGAGTTGCCGGATTTCATCAGCCGACAGCGGAGCGGTGGCCGCCTGGGCCTGCTCATAACTCATGGAAACCGGAGGAGGAAGAGCCTGCCCGGGCTGGGGGCCTGACTGAGCCGACGTGGATGTGTTTTGCGCCGTCGTTGCGGGTGTGCCGGTCTGACCGCCGGCCGGCGGGGCCGTCTGCCAGTCTGTGGTTGGCGCAGCCGCAGCACTGCCGCTGAGGGCGCACCACAGCAGCAGCGTACGTGCTTGTTTCATGGATTTATCCTGCGTTAGTAGAAATGGTCTGCGTGACTTCCAGACCGAGCGGTTTCTCGCGAACGTCGGCCTGCTGAATGCGCAGAGTCAGGATGTAATGCGAAGGCGGACCGTCCGAATTTTGCCCCTGAAGACGGTATGTGACCGGATACTGAAACTCCCACGCGTTTCGACCATTAATGACTCCGCGCTTCGTGATGACACCGGGATCAACAGACACAGAGAGGTTCATGCGTTTATCGCGCACCGCGCTCAGGATGTTGGAACTCTGCAGAGCACTGATGTAGCCATCAAACCCCAGGTGATCAAAACGGGGTGCAACCGCCGTCATCTCGTTTTTGTAATGAACGAAGTCCAGCGTGAAGGCATACCGGATAGTATCTGCACCGAACTGAGACACGTCACTCTCATTCCAGATAGGGGCGTCAGTGGCATAGACCTGCGTGATGCGTCCGTTTTCCGTGGCGAAATATTTGACTGGCGGATGCAGGACAAAATAAAGCAGCACGGCGATTATCACAGCCTGAATAGTATTTCCGCCGGTACCCCAATGGATAATTCGCAGGCATTTGTAGGCAAAGGCTGTGCCAAGGCTGTTATGTATATGCGCCGCAACAGCATGCTTTCCCGCCTGTTCAGGCGGGTTGTCCTGTTCGGGGAGAGTCGGATCGGATTTTGACATATCAGCCTCCGTACGACTGCCAGGGGTCGATATTGCCCGGCAGGTAGCTGTTGACCTTGTCGGTCATGGCACTGCAGACCTTCTCTGACGCCTTGTTCATGATGTCCTGAAGGCTCGGAAGGTGTGGCAGGCTGATGGATACACTGCGAATACCGGACAGGCAGTTGTCCAGCTGATCGGACATCTGCCCTTCACGCTGGGACCAGGCATCACTGGCCTTTTTGGCGTCGTTATACCCAGCCTGACTGCCGGCCTGAGCCGCACTGGCGGCGCGGCATGAGGCGGCATCGGCACAGAGAGGCAGGCACAGTATCGCCGCCAGCATGAGGGTGCTGAAAATTATTTTCATGAGTAACTTCCGTAAGGATCGAGGATTAAGCCGGTCGGTTCGGCGCGACCGGGGCCGCCTGCGGTGCCGCCGCCGGGCGTTCCTTTGGGTAAGGAACCTCAGGTTTCCAGCGTTCGTCATAGCCCAGGCGGGCATGCAGGGCCGGAGATAGCGATGCAGGATTGACGAGCTTGGGAAAACGCTGTTTGTCATCCCCGTTCAGACGCAGAACAACGTACTCACGGGGAACAGGTTTGCCTCTGTCTTCATTGATGCCGTGGCCGTTACCCATAGGCACCGCACCGTCCGGCGTTAACCGGTTAATCACCATCGCAGGGGCTTCATCAGAACCTGGCAGGCTGACCAGCACATGGTGGTAGTGACCGTCCTGACGTACCAGACCCTGCAGATAATCCCCGTCGCCTTTCACCAGATAAACATCCAGGCGGCCGTCTTCACCCGAGGTAGCCATCACAGGAGCCCCGGCGTCGTTATTGAATGCAGGACGAGGCGCAGTCTGTGGGTCACCGGACGACAGACTTCCCTGTCCGTCAGGCCTGATCCAGAACAGGCCGTCGGCAGGTACAGGAGGCGGAGGCGGCATGTCGATATCGAGCCCCTTAACCACCATGCGCTGAATTTCCGTGTAACGTGCGGCATCAACTGCAGTAAGACGGATGAGATCATCCCCGCCAGTGCGAACGCGCTCACCGCCTATCGGGGTCAGCGTCCACTGGTTACGGTGCTTGGCCTGAGTTTCATAGCCAATCACTACCCCGTCATCATTCTTAACAGGAACCTGAATATTGACCGGCTTTTTACCTTCCCACTGCAGCGCCACAATGCTGCCGTTTTGCAGTCGCGTATCCTTTATCAGTCCTTCGAGTTCTTTACCCCAGTAGGTCTGAGTGCCTTCACGAGTGTGCAGCGTGATATACGAGCTCATACTTTCTCTGTCATCAAACCGGAAAGGGGCCTGCCCGGCGGCAATGACTTTTCCCGTCACTGGCTCCTGAGCTTTTTCAGCGGGGGTGTGGATTTCTGGCCTGATGCCGGTTTTCGCCGCCAAAGGGGGTGTCGTCGTCGTCATACCCTGTGACGTTGTCACAGCGGGTGACTTAACGCCTTTATCCTCAGGTTTGTCTGCTAAGGGTGCCGTTGATACCGACCTGTCGACGTCTGGTGATGCCGCAGTGTTCACCGGTAAGGTCTCCCCCGGTACTGGTTCGGAAGGTACGGTGAACTGCGGTGGCACCTGGTTACCTTTTACGGCATTCGCGGGTGACGCGGGTTGTCCAGCCGCCAGTCGGGCTTTTTCAAGAGCAAGCTGCTGGCTGGCCACTTTCATCGTCACATTAAGTTTATGTTTTACGATGATGTCAGTGGCAAAAGCTTTGAAGGCATCGCTGCCGGTGAGCTCAATTTTACCGTGATAATACTGCGCCGCCGTCAGCAACGCGGCCAGTACCTTCTCTTCATGATCACTGGCACCTGTGGCCATCACCAGTCGGCCGCCCAGGTCTGTAAACGCGTGCTCGCCATCAAGTCTGAAAATGGCGCTTTTTCCGTCGGCCGCCATTTCGCTGGTCACGCGCGTAAGTAACCTGTCCAGGTCAATATGCTTCAGTGCCTCAGGAACCGGGATCTCCTCTTCGGACGGCACGATGCGCCGTGGACCAGTAAGGATACCGTCTTCTGCTGTTTCCCTGGCCGCTGGCTGAGCGGGTGTTTCTGCCGGATCAGGCGCCGTAGTCTCCGACAGGGGGTCTGTCAGCGCCTGTAGTTCGGCTTCCAGTGCTTCACACTCTTTTCCTGGAAAGTGTTCCCGGCCCAAAGCGGCTTCGTCTGACATCTCCCATACACCTGCCAGTACGCGCCATTGCACCATAAGCGCACTGGCATCATAGAAAAGCTCATCCGGATTTAGCTTATCTGCATCACGAAGGAGTGCCCGCATCTGTCCGGCAATTTCACCAAAGGCCTCACCGAAGTCTTTAGGGGTTGATGTAGATTCGCTTTCCGTATCAGAAGAAACCTTTGCCTGCTCTGAAGGCGGCACAGCGCTGTGCTCATTGCTGATTCTCAGGCTTTCCCGGGCAGCTTCAGCCCCCTGACTTTGCAGAAGCCGGAAAGCTTCACCCACCCCGATATTCATTTCCGCTGCAATGGCCGCCACGCGCTTACCGCTGGCTTCAAGCGTGACGGCCTGAGTTACCGGACTTGTGTTCGGGGTCTTTACTGATGCAATAGCGACAGACTGTGCTGACGCGTCCAAAACCGGTGCCAGAGATTCAGTCGCCGCACTCACCTGAGCCAAACTGACTGCAGGCGCCGACGACGGATCATCAACAGTCAGCGGAGCGTCGGACATCTCCGGGCTCGTATTAATCACCTGTGTGTCAGAAGGTGGGAGCATTGCCGTGGGTTTTTCAGGTTCAGATGGCAATACTGACGAATCAGCCCCCGTTGCCTTGATGATCCGATAAACGCTGGTTTGTCCAATAGACAGTTGTGCGGCAATGTCAGCCGGCTTGATCCCCTGAGCATGCATTTCCAGAATCTGACTGGCTTTTTCTTTTGCTGCACCCGGACGGCCGCGTGCAGCTTTAGCGGCTACAGGAGGTGGCTCCGGCGCGGCTGAAACGTCAGGTGATACGGATGTCGTAAGGTCTGATACAACGTTTTCGCTGTCAGGGGTGCTCATGGGGTTCTCCGGTGATTTCAGTCGCTCAAAGGCCTGGGTAATCTGAGGCATCAGTGTGGCGCGCAGGCTTTCCTCGCCACGGGAAAGGTGTATGTCATTAAAGTCAGTAAATCCGGCTTTGCGTTCAGCATCGGTGAGGTCTGGAAGAATGTACTCCCCGCCCGTATTGATGGCTGCCTGTCTGGCCATGATTAGACCGGTGTTAACAGGCTTGGCGTGATCATTGTCTGCCATGAAAATATGTGGGCTTGTTGGATATCGTTCACTCAACACCCTGGCAACATTCAGCATGTTTCCGGCATCAATAGTCATGACCACTGGATAACCGGTTAACATGCTGAGACTCTTAGCGGTCGCATAGCCTTCTGCGTAGTACACCGGCTCACCGTCTTTTAGTCGCCCACCTACAACGAAGAAATTGCCCACCTTTGGGGCTTTTTCATAAAGTGTTTTTTCACCTTCCGGCGGGATGTACTGTAACGTGCGAAAAACTCCGTTTACGTCATAGAGAGGAATAACCAGCGCACCATTATTGGTCTGCCTCATATCAGACTCGGCGGCGACACCTTTGCGAACCAGATAAGGATGATTTGGGTCGGCAGCTGGCAGTTTGTTGTACAGCCATTTTGCACGGGCCGTCTGGCGGGCATGCGTTTCGGCCAGCTTTCTTGCTGAGTCATCTTTAGACTGTCGCGCCAGAGCACGCATGTGCAGGCGCGCAACCGGATCGGCCTCGCCACCGGTTCCGCTTGCTTTCCACTTTGTAATGTCCTTATGAGTGGGAGCTGTCCAGTAATTGATATACCAGCCTCCGGGTTTCCTGCCATTGAGAAAACCCCGGTAAACACCATCACCGTTGCCCGCAGGACCGTCAGTAACCGATACGCGATGAATTTCACCGTCCATAACAGGTAACCCTTCGATCATCAGGCCAGCAGCAGTGAGTGCATCCAGAAATTCCTCTTGCGGATCGCCGCCGCTGCCGCGTATAGAGGGGTCGGGCAGCCAGTTCCTTATTCGTTTTACATCCGTTCCCGGACGGGCATACCAGAGTTCGTCCTCCTGACTCCATTGAATGGCATTTCGGCCGTCTGCTAACTTCCCGGCATCGTCTTTCGCCTCATGACGTTTGTCATGGGGAACGGCCAGCCAGATACGCTTTTCGGGTACAGGGTTACTCATAAAACCTCCGCAGTTTCAGGTCTGACGGGCTACTCACCGCCAGTAAAGCGCCGGTACCACCAGGGGCGACCGCTCAGACTGGTGCCGCGAAACAGGCGGGTAAGGCGCGTGAGTATCTTGCTGAGAGTCCAGCCGAACGCCGACAGCAGGCGAAAGAACGCGATGATGGCAGTAATGAGATAAAGCGTGTCGAGTGAAGGAAAACGGAACCAGAAGAGATAGAACAGGAACAGGTAACCCGGCACGCCCACAAAGTCGAGGTCAAGCCCGGCATATCGCCAGTAGCCCGGAGGGTAGACGGGTTTATCGGAGTCGCTCATAACGCCCCCTTCTCAAACTCACGGCGCTGACTGGGCGACATGACGACCCGCAGTTCATCAGCATCGATTCGCTTATTGAGATATAGCGCCCAGGCCTTATCAATAATGCGCCGTTTCTCCAGACGGATAATGGCGTTGATGTGACTGGCCCACCTCGGCCACGGCATGTCATGGAGTTTTTCTCGCAGGTCATCATCAATAATGATGTACTCGCGAACGGCCGTGCGCCTTCCGTCTGTTGTCCGTAGCAGCGTCTGAACCACCACATACTGCAGAACACTCAGTAGTGCCCTGGCCATAGCGTCACGGCTTTCATAGGGATATTCGTTAATGAGTCGGGGAAAGATATCGCCAGGTGAGTCAATATGCGTGGTGGTTATGCACGTGGCCCCGAGATCGCCGGCGCGAATGGCCGCATCGATGGTTTCACGATCACGCATTTCACCGACCCCCATGACAGAGACCGCACGTCGCAGATCTGCACGAATGCCCTCAGCAAAACTCACAACATCTTCACCAACCTCGGACTGGAGCGGTGCGAGGATATCTTCAGGATCGCCCAGAATAAATTCCACGGGGTCTTCGATGGTCGAAATTTTGCGGTCCGGGAAGACTTTCTGGCAGTAGCGTAGAGAAGCCGCCACAGCCGTACTTTTCCCCGATCCCATGATGCCACCCCAGACAGCCAGCCCCTTGGCCGGGATAATGACGTCCAGAAGTTCTTCCTCTATACCCATATCAAGCAACTGGGGAATTGAGGAGGGAATAATACGAAGTGTCCAGGCTATCGTTTTATCCTGACGCCCCGCCGTTCCCTGCTTTAAGTTGACACGAAAGCGGATACGTTCACCGCGGCCGAGTCCCCATCGGTTTGTTTCATTCCCGTCAAGCTGCAGTGCTTTATCCCTGGGAGTTCCGCTCATGACCTGTGAGCGTACTTCTTGTGTGAAAACCCGATCCACCAGGCGGGCCATTTGCTCGTCAGCTACCCTGAAGGCACTGGCACGACGCAGACGGCCATGAAGCCCGACAACGAAATGGTTATCGCCCTGCAGGTGAATGTCACTGACCAGCTGTTGCGCGCACCACACCAGAAAACCGCGAAACTCATCTTCATCGAGCCCGTTCACAAAGGGATAAGGCTCAAATCCTTCTATACTCATCATTTTTTCTCCGTATGGATGATCGGTTTCCATTTCTCACGGTCGGTAATGAAACCCGCCCGAGATTCAAGACGTCGCTCACGGTCACCTTCGGTGAGTTTCTGGCTGTTGCCTGTTACCGTCTGCTGACGGTCGGAAACCACCGGCGCAGTGATGAGGTTCTGACGACGCAGCAGCACGTACTGCAGCATGCCGTTATAGTCCCGCGTCAGGCGGTTAACATTGGCCTCAAGTGTCTCGTCAGCGCTCTGCCGCCCCTCTGCCCATCCCTTTGTGAGCGCGGTCTGCCATATGTCACGCTGAGTGCTGTTCTCCGGAATCAGAGATCCATCAGGACCGTCCGGCGCGGTGGTGCTGAGTCCGGCAAACAGCCAGGTCCGCCAGGACGGCGGATTACTCACGAAACGTTCTGGCTGGATAATTTCGTAGACATGACTTGCCGTGCGTATCTGGTCAGCCGTTACATGGGCAACGTCAACGGCTTCGGTAATGACCGGTGGCAACCATCCGCGGGGGCTGATAAGCGTGCGAAAGTCATACGTTTTATCCAGCTGCTTTTCCCGTGACTCCAGGTCGTGGCGCAGCTCCCATGCACGCTGCGCTTTACCGCCGCGAAAACCGAGAGTGTGTGCAGCGTCGGTAAGCATCTCGCGCCGGTTGTCAGAAACGTCCGTCGCCTCCGGCTTTTTCGGCGAAAGATAAGCAGCGGGTCCGGGCGGGGGCACACCATCCGGACCGACGGCCTGAGAAGGCCGTGTCAGGCTGAAACTGGAGCAGCCTGCTAGCAGGAACGGCAACAACAGTGCGATAAATCGGCCGTTCATCGTCTGCCTCCGCGACGCTCAGGGATGGCACTCATAAATTCGATTACCATCTGTCCGGGATAACGGTGAAGCTGGGCGCGCCAGGCCGTCTGCATTTCAATCATGCGAAGCAGGTTGGCATAAGTGACATACTGAACATCGATGTTGACCGGTAGCGGCAGCCGGACACCCACATAGCTGAACTCTTCTCCCCGGGCCCAGGCCAGGGCACGTAAAAGTTCAATCGCATCACCGTCCCAGCGAAGCGTCAGGCGATCGCTGTCAGACCGGACCTCTGCGACGGGGACGGGCGTGCCGGTATTCATGTCCCCTTCCAGCCACAGCTGTTGCTGCTGGCGGGCAACCCGTGAGGTTGCCTGAAATGAAGTGTTATCAGGCTCAGGCGTCGCTTTACTGCCCGTCAGGACAGACTGACAGCCGCACAGCATTACGACTGTCAGGCAGACAGCCGGCAGGAAAATTTTCATGTTTTCTCCGGTAAAACACAGATTGGGATGAGAGAAGCGGGAAACCGGAACGGACTCAGCGACTGGCAAGCCAGACGGAATACACCTTGCGTGCATAAATCATGCGGCGTGAATTGTTGTCATCTGCAAAGCCGGCGTTATAACTGCCCAGACACTGCCATGTCTGGCCACAAATCTGCAGGTGTTGCGCCAGGATCCAGGCGCCCGTCTGTACGTTCAGACAGGGATCGGTAAGTAAATCACGTGCATCCCGGATGACACCCATGGCGACAAGCTGAGGAATATGGGTGGAATTGATCTGCATCAGTCCGAAATCACGGCTGGTGACCTTCCCCTGCTTATTGCGGTTATACCCTATAGCGTGTGCATTCATTTTGCTTTCAACCTGAGCCATGGCACGAAGCAGCAGGGGTGAAACGTGATAGCGGGCCCCCGCCTCACGAAAACAGTAGGCCTGTGCGGGTAAGGCTGCAAAGATCGATACAACAGACAATACGATTGCCCATACACAGAAACGGACACGCATAATGTTCTCTTGCCTCAAAAAGATTTGCTGTAATCAGAGAAGAACGGAAGTTTCACAGGGAAAAGTAATAAGCTGAAACACGCGAATTAAAGCCTCTCTGTACTGAACCTCCCTAATAAGGCGATTGGAGGAGAAATAAGCTTCACCGCTGATGTGACAACCGGCGTCAGGTTAATCCGGGTCTTGCCGTGCTTAATAATTTCCGTTATCAACATAGCCAGTTGGCCAGCAATAATGACAATCGCTGTTAGCCATGGCCTGCTCTGCGGATTGTTCCTCATAACCCTGAAGGAATAAGTGATGCCTGCCATGGGCCGGTTTGTATTAAATATTTACGAACGGGATTGCGGGCAATATTTAGCTGAAAGGTAATGGTACGAAGACTTATTCCTTCTCAATGAGGAATATAAATGTCCATAAAAGTCCCGAGGGTAACCCTAATATCTCCTTTTCTGAGAGAGCCGCTTTATGTGTGATTCAAAGTTTAACCAGCTAGGAGGGGCAATATCCTGGTGCTACTGACAACTTCGCTGTAAGGCTGATCATTTCTCTTTTGGAAGAGGTCTGGTATGTCGCATGGCAAATTCGTCAAGCGTTTTCTGAGTGCAGGCATCTGCCACAGATTTATCTTTGTCGCCAGTTTTCATACTGCAGTAAAGCATGGCACTGGCTTCAACTGCTCCGGCTACTTTAAGATTCAGTGCATCTAAGCGTTTTGTCATGCAGTCAAAATAGGCAGCATAGTAGGCCGACTGGCTTTCACTGGTACTGTCCTTAGCACTCTGTAGCAGCAAAGGCCGGGTCTGGTTCATACAGTGATATTTATTCTGATTATACAAAGGCCCGAACCCGTCGCTGTCTATGTTTCTTATTTTGGTATACCAGTCAGAAAGATTGCAGCCTCCCCAACCAATCAGTAAACCTACAACACACGCCGCAAGTACCGGCCGTTTATTTTTAGGTATTAACATTCTTAATATCCAGTAAGTTCAAGATAACGTGCGTAGACCTTATGGGCGTATTTGAGCCTGAAAGGTGCATTCGCATCTTTAAAGCCGGCGTTGTAGGCCCCAACTGAAGTCCAGTTAACACCGTTCTGCGAAATATTTTTGGCCAGAATCCAGGCCCCGACATGGATGTTCTGGCAGGGATTTGAGAGCAGTACCGTGCGGGTTATACCCATTTTTCCCAGTTCCGGCAGCCAGGAAGAGTTAATCTGCATCATGCCAAGGTCTTCACTCAGCACCTTCCCGTGACGTACATTAAGGCCGACGATGTCTGCCCGAAGGCCGCTTTCAACTTCAGCAATCGCCTGAAGTAACCGCCAGTCAACGCCAAACTTAATACCGGCCCTCTTAAAACACATTGTAATGTCGGGAGCTGGCCCACGAGCATACGCGACCGGCGTCAGATCGCTGGCCAGCGCAAAAACCAGGAGAAGTGATCGCCACATAGTGAAAACACCATAAAGACGGGATACAGAATGGTGATAAACGGAACTTCCTTCCGAAAGCGTCCGACTACACTGCTCAGCAACAGACTGACGAAGAAACATACCAAGGCGCTTTCAGGGGGGAGCCACGCGCCTGCTGCCGGCAGCAGATACAGATCCCCGCTGGCCAGTGCAGGGGGTTGGCGCCGCAGCGCAGTCAGGCCATTCAGCATCAGTGCAGGTACAAGCATCGCCCCGGCTCCCGGCAGTGGGACCAGACCTGACGTTGTGGATAACCCGCCGAGCAACACCATCCAGGACAATGCGAATATCAGCAAGTCGGGAACCCACGTTGTCATCCAGTCAACGTAAGCGGCCACAGCCAGCAACAGGACAAACAGCGTAAAAGAAAGGCTTTCAGTCAGGTACCATGCCGGAAGCACACCACCGCAAAGCAACACAATGGACAAAAACGGGCGAACAGCAACATGGCGGTCTGCGGACTCATAGCTCCTGACTGACGCTTCGGCCTCCCACCTTGCGTGCAGGTAATAAGCAGGGAGCTTCAACGCCAGCAAAAATGAAACTACCACCACGGCAATCAACATCAGCATGCCTGCTACCTCACGTAAACGACGTCGCCGGGCGGGATAAAATCCGGACGGCTCAGACGGCCAGCCGGTGTATTTATCCCCGCACTGTCAGCCCGCCCGAAATGGGTACTGTCTTCTGTATCGGCGAGGATTTGTGCATAGAGTCCGGGCACAAACGGGGCATAAGCATACCCCTGCCCGCCGCTGACGCGCAGGGTAATGGCGGAACTGTGGGGCAGCCACGATGGCAGTATGGCTCGCGCAGTGACATCGCCATCGGGCGGTGTGCCCGTGCTGTAGAGATCATTCAGTGCTTCGACATAGTGTAAAAACTCACCCGACTGCTGCTGCAGTCGGGCGGTATCCGTACTGTCTTTATGCTCTTCATTGCCCAGGGACAGCAATATCGCCGCCCCGGTAAGCAGCGCCATTGAAAAAAAGACTGAGTAGTTCATGATGACCGTCCGGATGCTCTGAGGGGCTCAGTGGCAGCAGGTGATGACGTAAGAGGATTCGTTTCCGTTATGACCTGCAAAGGCAAGACCGGCGGTATACCAACCAACAGGACAGCGGTGCTCACTGAAATCCCTGCCGCCCCAGTTGCCGGTCTGGTAGCAGTCACGCTGCTGTAGTGAACCACCCACTTTTGTCCATACCCCATCCTTGCACTGAAGGATCTCACCTGAACTTTCATGACTGATGGCTCCCCAGGTGTCACAGTAAGATCCCTCATTGTTCACCTGTAACGGCTTGAGCACACCATTCGCAATAACATCGTGATTGCTCCGGAGCGTCCCGTTGGCCACAACGTCATTGCCTGCATTCACGTTGCCGTTCGCATTGACGTTGCCGTTTGCATAAACGCTGTTACTGGTTGTCAGGTTGGCGTCTGCATGAACATCGCCCCCAGCAGACACGGTGCCGCTGCCGCGTATGTTTCCGTTGGCACCTATGTCATGTGCAGCCCAGATGTTGCTTTGTGAGGAGAGATTACCGTTAGCATTGATCCAGCCGTTTGACTGAACGCTCTGGCTGGCAGTCAGCCGTGCGGTATTCACGTCACCCGCCGCATTGACAGTCTGGCCATTAACATTATTGGCATTATTGATGTCATTGCTGCCCATATTGAGGGCTGTCCCCATCGTGTTCAGTTCCGGGTGACCCGACACGCTGTGACGATAAAGGTAATCGTTCACCACGGCGCCATTGTTATAAAATCCCGCAATGACCACCGTGCCGTCACCGGGGTTGTATCCGCCGAACGCAGAAAGATTTTCCTGCCAGCCGCCCTGGATCCCTTTTGCCACACCATTTTCGATGTACCCCCCCGCCGCCCCGATAAAGCCTGCAAGATCGCGGGCCTGACTCAGGTTCAGCCCACTGCCACCGACCATAAACGTCATGGTGTGAAACTTGCTGGCTGTGGGCTGAAAAATCAGTGTGCGGTAGGTAGCACTGAACGCATTCATTGCGGAGTAGCCTGGCGGGAGATAACCGGCATTGATCAGCATCGGTACCGTCAGTGTGTAGCCCGTAGTCGGTCCGGTATTGGCGGTAATCGTAGCCTGCTGATCAGCAATATAGCGATTAACCGCACGCTGGATCTGATTCGCCTGTTCCCCCGCGCGGTACATCCGGTACATCTCCTGAATCCTGCCGTAATACGGAATAAGCAGTACAGCGATAATAACCATCGCAGCGCCTAATGCGATATTAAGATCGGTGACATTGGATAACCCCCGTTTTATTCTGTTCACGGTTATTCCTTAAAGTCATATTGGATTTTTTGAAACTCATCATCGAGTGTGAAATTGCCTGTAGAGATTTTGGCCTTAATGGTGTCTCTGGCCGGGGTGTTTCGCAGGTTAAATCCGGTAATGTCTACGCTGCGGCTGTTGTTAACTGAATTTGTCCGCATCGTCTGGTGTGCAAGGATATATAACGTGCTCGCAATATTGGCTTTAGCGTTTGGAATGATGGTTTCACAGAACATTGCATAACGCTCCAGTGCCTCCTTCCAGGAACTGCCTGTAATAGTCGACACAACGAACATACTGAGTGAGGCCCGAAGCACCTCATGTGCAGTTGCTGAATCCCGAATTTCCCCCAGCAAAAAGGCCCCGGCCCCCATCCGGTAGGCTTTTCGTACCGCCCCGTCGTAGCCTTCGTTTTCCCTGACTTCCAGCTGAATACACCGGCCGTCACCGTGACGTCCCTGCAGCAGAGTCTCGGCGGGATCTTCAATTGACACCCCCAGTGTTCCGGTTACAGCTATCCTGTGACTCAGGATGGATGCGGCTGACGTCGTCTTTCCAGCGCCCATGCCACCGGCAATAAGAACGAGCCCGGCTGCAGAAGGCAACTCTACAGACTTACGAAGCGCAGTGCTCAGCGGAACGCTGGCGAAAGGACGAATGCTGGCTGGGGTCTGCCTGAGAACGAGATCTGCCCCTCCCCTGATGCCTTTATTTACAGTGGCGCGGTACAGTCGGTCGCCGTAAAAAAGGGAAAACTCACTGCGTCCGCTTTCTCTGTGACTGTTCAGGCAATGCGTTTTAAGCCTCTGGGCATCATCCTGCAGGCTTTCAGGAACCGATATAAGAAAACCGCTTTCACCGACCAGCCCCTTAATCTCGGCATAATCTTCACCAAGATAGAGGTCGATAAAATCGACCTCGTTAAGTGAGGTTGCTGTCATGACTTTGCTTACCCTGACGCGTCATGAACGGGTGGTGAACGTCAGGGTATTGTTACCGTCCACACAGGCAGATGCCGCGTCAGCAGCGGTAACCTCACCGGTAAAGGTGGTACTGTTAATCTGGGTGGAGAGCAGATCGGCCGTTCCGATCGCTTTCGCAATCTTCAGGCACTGCCCCTGAGGCAACATCGTATCTGTCACGATAAAGCCCACGCCGTTACCGGTGACAGTAAGCAGCCCGCCGGATTTATTGTAAATATGACCATTCATGACGGTATAACTTTTGGCGATATTGCCGCCTTTAACAAGGGCCGGCACATAATCATCTGTGCCGTAGCCATCGGAGGAACGTAGGTTTCGCGTTTCGTTAATCACCGTACTGAGCAGTGACACTTCGGTAGTGGTGTTGAACATGAAATACACCAGTGCTGCCAGGGTCAGTACCACGCCGATGAAGACAATAACTGCGCTCTGGGATGAAAGCAGGTCAGTAATATTGGATAACCCTCGGTTGAGCTTTTTCATTCGGATACCTTTATTGAAAGACATAGTGAAGCCGTACTGACTGAATGCCAGCGCAGACAAATTAATGGAGAAAAGTGAATGCTTCTTACAGGCTGTCAGTTGTGGATAACGGCCTGCTGTATGAGTGGTAACATAATTAAAATGAGGCCTGAGATGACAACTCCAGCGAGAACAACACTCCAGTTGCGAATGCGCTCACCCGTTTTCTCAACATCCTCGACCGTTCGATTCAGCCATAAGTCCGCGAACCGCTTCAGAGAGCCCTCTTTGTTCCCGGTCTCAAAGAGAGTCTGCATCTTGATAATGGCGCGTTCATCAGGAAAGTCGTATCCGGTGACGTCAAGTGCCTGCCCCAGATTTTTCTCACCACCACTGAGGGCTTTCTCCAGCGCATGAAGCCGCTCTCTAAGCCAGGCTGAACGGGTGGCGTCAATCATGCTCTTCACCGCACGCTCCATCGGAATGCTGGCGGATAGCATGGCGTTCATGTTGAGAATGAACACCGCCCCCTGCATTCGCCGGTAAACAGACCAGGGAGGAATTCGGTCCAGAAAGAAGCGCAGCCGCCCGGTCAGGCGGTGAAGGGAGAACCAGGCATACCAGACAACTGCTGCAGCGAGAACAAGCACCGGCAGCCCATATTCGGTTAAAAGCAGATACAGGTAATAAACACCTGTCTGTAGTCCGCCCCACTGACTGAGGGGAACCATCTGTAAGATGGCCGGTACCAGCATGATGCAAAATACGCTGAGGACGCCGAAAAGCATCATGACCACCCAGGCGGTGGCCATAAAAGTCACCTTCAGGCTTTTACCCATCCTGCCGGTTCCGTCGGCAATGTCTGCCGCATTCTTAAAACCATCCGCTGCTTTCCCGGTCAGGTTACAGGAATCAATAATGCTGACCTCCTGATCCGGCAGCCATTCGCGCAGTGAATCCGCCAGGCTGAAGCCACTGCTCATGTTATCCGCACATTCCTGCAGGATTTGCGCCATGGGATTGTTGGGGTTTTTACCCCGTCGTGTGTAGTTGGCGATAAGCTTATCGAAGATATCATCCGCGGGTATTTCGTCGAGAAGGTACTGACGGAACTCATCGTAAAGCTCAATCCGGTCCTGGGCGCTAAAGGTAAGATGGTAAAGAAATCGGTTAAAACGGTTCACATTTCCTCCCCCGCTTTGATCCTGGCGTCCCGGTTCAGGTTGCAGATTCGCCGATGCCCCCAAACCGGATCGGCACGTCCTTCATTGATAAGCCTTGTCAGGTTCTGACAGAGCGTCACCCCACCCTTAGCAATCCAGCCCAGATAGGCCGACATTTTCCCTTCTTCGGCATAGCGCCGCATAAACACATTGTCAGTCTCAATGACTTCGAATATACCAATACGACCGTCCACCCCCGTCTTACCACAACACTCACAGCCGCCTGGACGGCGCAGGAAAACATTGGCTGTGACGGTAAACGTTTCGACAAGACTGCGCATCTCTGGCCGGATACTCTCTTTTCCTTCCTCCCAGGGTATTTTGCACTCAGGGCAAAGCAGGGGAACGAGCCGCTGGCCGACCAGACCACAAATAATGGTCGGATCAAACAGCAAATCCTCATCGATGCCAAAGCGCTTGAGTCGTTGAGGTATGTCGGCAGGTGAATGGGTATGTATGGTTGTTAGTGCAGGCGTACCTGTGTGAATAGCCTCAACATAGCCCTGTGCCGCACCGGCATTGAGTATCTCACCGATGTAAAGACGATCAGGATCCATCTGCAGCAGGTTTGCAATGGCTTCGGCCATGGATTGCTTGCCCTTGGGCGTCTGAAAAACCCCCTGAATGGGGGACTCGACGGGACTTTCCACTGACAGAATGTTCTCGCCTTCATCCTCGGCTGCGAGAAATTCTGCAGAACACTGACAGATGGTCGATTTGCCGTGCCCGGTTGGCCCACTGAAGAGTGTTCCCCCGGAACTGGTTAAAAGACGCCGGAGCGTTATTTCCTCTGCGGGAGTCAGGCCCAGTTGGTCAAATTTCAGCGTCTGCTTACGCCGGCTGACCAGACGAAGCGCAACAGCCAGCTTGCCCTGCCCGCCAGGGCGGCTGGCGAAACGAACGGTGCTGAGGCCATACGCATTGACGAACTCCTCCCTTACACGCGCGACACAGGGTTCGGTATAACTCAGCACGGGCTGACTGTGCTCTTCACTCATGGAGTTGAACAGCGTGTTGCAGACACGCTCCCCCCACTCCACCGACTCGGTTCGTACACGTCTTAAATTGCCGTCAATGCGGTAGAGCACCCGGGTAAAAGTGGATTCAATGCGAATGTGAATGTCCGAGCCACGACGCTTTGTTGCCTCTTCAATCAGACTGAGATTTTCATTCTGGAAATCACTCGCGCTGGTGAGCGAGTCTGACGTGGCACTGAACTGTTCTGAAATTTTTGACAACTGCTCGCGGTCGCAGAACCTTACGCCGGCCTGCAGTTTCTGTTCTCTCAGATACTGCCTCAGGTCAAGAAACTCCGTGTCCTGATCAAGCTCAGTCAGCACATACAGACACAGGTCTTCATTTTGGTTGTTGCGGATAAGCCGGATATTTTCACGTATTTTCGGCGAGACGCTTCGACCATTTAGGGGTTTTTCCAGCGGCAACAGACTGTGCGTTTTTTCACTCAGCGTAATCATAAGGAGGGCCCTCAGTTAAGCGTAAGCAGCTTGTTATCTGCTTTACGTCGCACCACGATGCCTCTGACCGAAACAGAGACAACGGTTAACCCGTTCAGCGAATCCCCGGCCCTGACGGTGGCCAATGAACCATCTGCCAGACGCAGTGTGGCCTCCTGACCGACAATTTTTTCAAGTGACGGCATCGTGTTTACCGGTGCGACTGCCGGCCCGCCCGACGTTGGCTGAGCACCACCCTGAACGGGTGTCACCGGCTGTGAGAAAGAATCTCCCGCACCGGCTTCATTCTTGGCCTTGTTGTAAGCGGCCTGCGCTTCATAAAGGACTCTTCCACTCTGCAGGCGATCGATGTCACCAACCGTTTTGACTTCCTCTGCAGCATGCGCAGCGCCGCCGAACGCAAGCAGAAACAGCAAGGTGTACTTAACGTTTTCCATAAAGCGTTCCTGAAATCTTGTAACTGTTGGAGCCACTGGAGGTATTGATGTCAATGGCAATGGAGGAAAGGCGTATACCTGTGTACTGATTGCCGGGGAAAATGAGTTCGGGAGTGATGTCCGTTGAAGCACTGAATGTGTACGACTGCCAGTCCTGCAACGGCAGTTTTTCTCCTTCCTTATTCTCCTTGACGTCTTTTATCGGGACAGATGACACGCCCAGGTCAATATTGAGTGCCTGAAATAATGAGATGAAATTCATCAGACGTTCGCCCACCGGCACCATGGGATCGTCGCCCTCGGGAGGCAGAGTCTGTCTGAGGGTAAATGACGTCAGGCTGCTGTTTTTAAAGTTAAACTCAGCTGTTACGCCGAACAGCTTTTTAACAGCCGCCACATAGGCCGCGGTGGTGGCTGCGGAATTTGTCCGGCGCAATGACTGAACACTCACCTGATCCGGCATACACATTACGTTGGTCGTCATCCAGCCCACTATTGAAAGTGGAATTTTGTCGAGCATTCCCCGGCAGTGACTGATGAACGTGGCCACCGAGGGCTGTTCCGTCCAGGGGTGCTTGAGGCCATCAAGCGCCGCTTTGTAACGTGCCTGCCGGTTAACTTCTGCCTGATGGGCTATTTCACGCAGTCGTGCAAGCCTCTCATCTTCTTCACGCTGATGCTCGATATGAAGCCAGACCAGCGCACCGGCTAATGCAATACCGGCAATACCTCCAGCCGCAATCAGCTGTCCGCGCGTCATGCCCCACGTAAGGGGCCTGAGTCGAAACTGCCGTTTAAGACTTGACGGTTCAAGTACTTCGCTGAAATTCAGCTCACGCGTTACACCAGGTGTCGTCAGCGCACCGTAAACAGGAATGTCGAGATTTCCCCTTGCGCCGCGAAGCTCATCCTTAAGGTCGATAACCTTTTGCGACAGTTCATCCTCGGTATAAATCTGGTCTGAAAAGGGATGAATCCCACCCTTTTCCAGCCTGCCGACCAGCGTATAGTGCGCCACGCCGTCAGGCCCGGTACCAACCGGAACCACCGCAATGCAACACTCTCTGAGCAGAGAACTCAACGCGACAGTAAGTGAATAGGCCCCACGGAGTCTAAGGCGGGTTTTAGGTGCAAACCCCGCCTGAATACTGTCACTCTGACGCACGGCAACAAGGTCAAGTCCCCTCTCTTTACCGACCCGACGAATTTCCTTCATGGGATTGCGTTGAGCCCGGATGGTCTGCCAGACCAGGCCGACCACAAAACGCCGCTGATGAAAGGTCAGCACATGAATGTGTTCGGCCTCCGGTGAGGGTAATGGCCCCCCATCGGTTGTTGATTTTTTCATATTGACCTACCCGATGAAGGGAGTGACGGTGATAACAAATGACTGGCGGGTTTTCTCACCTGATCGGTTACCGCCGAGCGCAAGATTGTCCGGAGAGAACTGTCCCTCTTTACTGGCGTTGTCCACATTTTGCTCCAGACCGCTGATGACAACCGTCTGACCGGGTTTCAGCCAGACACGCTGAGGTACAGAACGGGAATCAATATCCGGCGCTTCCAGTTTGTCTCCGCTACTTCCGGAGGAAATGTCGCGAAGTCTGATAAGACTGGATATGTTCAGGAACATATTCAGCATCATCCGGTCATCACTGAGGATCTTAGGGAATATAGTGATGTTGGTACCGGTCGTGACAGATCCTGGCGTCAGTGTCTGTGTAGGTACAGTGTTGCTTCCGCTGGCGATGGCAGTAGTGGAGACGCTTTTCAGATACGTTATCTGGCGCCCCACCACGACTGAAGCGGAAGCCATGTTGGTGGTCATAAGAGGAATAGTTCTTACATCCCCCACTTTTGCCTGCTTGGAGAGCGCATCAAGAAGGAACTGAGATCCGGCAAACTGTCGGGCAGCGCCTGTTGCTGTATCCAGTACGGAGAAACTGAGTGTTCCTGCATCGCCCACAGGATTTGTGGGCCCGGCAAGGTTAATACCGTACTTGCCCGCAAGCGTTTTATAGATGACGTTCCAGTTTATGCCAACGTTATCACTGGCATCACTGTTGACGGAGTAAATAACGACCTTGAGATTTACCTGACGGCTCAATGCCGTATTTTCGGTAGTCAGATAATCGCCAACGCGCTTAACCACCTCGGGCACATCGGTCACCACCACTGTTCCGGTGGTTTTGTTCATATCGAGCCGGCCGACGCCGGGGGTCAGCATACTTTCAGCGGTCGACTTCAGGTCAGCATAGAGGTTATTTCCCATGGTGACATCGGATTTGAGGTTCGTTCCGCTCTGACCTGTTACACCCCCTGAGTTATTTGACCCCCCTCCTCCTCCTGTCGATCCGTCAGAGGAGGAGCTGTTTGACACACCACTGACGACAGAACCGGTAAGCGTGTATTTTGCGTCCGTCGGCTCAATATCGAACCGGGCCGTCTGGAGGTAGAAAAAGGTCACCATTCCATTTTCATACTTCCAGGAAATGCCAAGCCGGGCAGTGACAATATCCAGTAATCCACCGAGTTTTCCGTCGTAGTTGATCCCGGAAAATTTACGTGAGCCGCTGCCAGAAGATGACTGGGCAGACATTCTCTCGTTGACACCGTTCCCGAATGAATCCAGAGGGCGCATGCCGTCCGCGCCGGTAATAACCGGTGATGGCACCTGCGTCAGTCGCTGTGTGGGAGAACCGCTTTTATCTCCCTGACTGCTGAGAACAGCGACCGCATCCGGTGTGACGCGGACACGCAGATGACAGTTCGTTGCAACATCCTGACTGAACTGCCAGATATCCTGTGGTGATTTGGTCAGATAAGGTATGTGGCAGTTAACGATCTCCGGGGGAGCGTCATATTTCGCTACCGGCAGAGGCACTGGATTAACAAACTGGCTGTTACTGAACTGCACGACCGGCCGGTTTTCGGTGGCCTGTTTCAGGAGGGACGAAGCAAGGTCGCCGGTAGCAGACGCCGAGCGGTCAACGTCATTGATGCGTTTAAACGCGCAGCCCGAGTTCGCCACGCAGAGCACGGCAACCAGCATGAGGCGGATAAAAGGTTTCATGGATGATATTTCCTGGATACGCCGCGCAGGGCGGCAAAAGCAGAACGGGCGGCGTCAGGAGGACACCTACATACCGTGGCTGTCGTGAACGACAATCAGGCACTGTGGCGCACCGTATCCGTCGACAAAGAGCGGAATCTTTGCGGTTTTCCACAATGCAAAAAGCTGGCGTGTCGCCTCTTCAAAACTGGTTGCAGAGAAGCTGAGCGGGTAGTCGATCGGGTAATTCGCATTAGCGTCCCAGCGTACCTGCCACTGTTTCTGGGGACTGCACTGCTCTGCGGATGCCCATAATGTAAACCCGTCTCGTAGCGTGGTGCCTTTTTCAATGCGCCAGTGCTTAACGGGTATAACAGGAACCGGTGGGGGAACATAAGCAGGCACGACAGGCGTCTCTCTGACGACCCTCCCACTGTTTTTAGCCGCAAGACGGTCGTCGCTGAACGGGTCACGTCCGGTAACCGTTTTTGCCCTGATGTCCGGCATTACCGGCACGCTTCTGTTTAAGACGGGCAACGGAGAGGCCGTTTTTACCGACTGTCCTTTCTGCTCTGGTCCTATTGTCACGGTGTGCGTGGCGTTATTGATTGTTGCCCGCAGACCTTTGCCGGACAGCATTCTGTTGGCGACATATGGCCAGCGATCGTTCCCATACCACTGCCACAGTTCTGGTGCGTCCGGCTTGACCTCGGCAGTGAATACAACGTTTTGGCCGGGCGGCACAATTTTTCGCAATGCGGCCCTGAGCGTTGGAGCCGCCCCGCCCTGCCGGATGAAGTTATCAGAGGGGCCGGCTGAAAGCCCGAACGGTTCAGTTGGCATAGTCTGATGGCTTCTAACCTTCGACGTTACAGGGACTGAATGGGAAGGCAGGGGCATCAATGAGGTCACAGCAGACGCTGATATGGGTCTTTTCGCTGTGGGACCACTCTGATAAACACGGTACTGCATGGCGCTGATGTCAGCGGCGCTGCGCGTAAGCAGACCATCGACCACGTTGCCTGAAGGCGGACCGGAAATAACAGCCGGCGATGCACAGCCGGTCAGCAGCAGTGCCGTTAGCAGCCCTGCCCGTTCGGTAAATGACATAGTGAAGACTCCGGATAGCAGGGAGGATACGGCTTGCTGGAAATGACTGGTTAGATGGATGCCACTACCGTAGTGGCCACGCCCATGCCCTTGGGTGCTCATCGCGCTTGCCACCGATAACCGGTGCGCGCTTGCGGCTGATGACCGGTGCGAGTCTGGCCGTCGCGCTGCTTTACCGGTACACCTTCTTCTTTCTTAACCCTCACCAGCGTGTATTGCAGTTCGTACCTGCATCTGGCTCCCTCGGGGGACTCGGGGCAGCCTCATGACGGCTGCACTGGCTCATTTGGCCACGGTCTGACCGTGCTACTGCTTCATGGCAGAAATCTCCGTTGTAAACTGTGGGGTTGTGATGCCGGGTGCCTCCCGGTGCCCCGTGTAAACCGGCAAACCCGGGACGGTGACTTCAGACTTGACGTAAAGTGAGTTTTCGCTGCTGGTTTTCCCACGTGCGCTGGCCGCATTCACCACAACGCACAGACCACTGTTAAGAGCGGGCTGTGCGTTGCAGAAATTATCGAAATTAGTGGCCGGAAAAAAATCCGACCCGGGTGTATTACAAGAGGTTAGCCTGAATGATCCAGATGATATAACTGCCATCAGATAAGGGCTGCATGTTGAGGATCTCACTTCCATTAATGACCAACACCTGCCCCTCGCTGGCCAGAGTCTCAAAATTACCATTTGCCGGAGCATCAGCACGGAGGGATAAATGAATCAGTCCGTTAAAAGGTTGAGGACTCCATGACTGGCGCAAGTTTTTAATGGTGAGAACGGCGCTGTAATTCCCGGCTAAAGAACTAATGGCCAGAGGCAGCGGATGACCGGACACTGTAACAGCCTTCCAGTCAAGCCTCTGTTGAAGCGAACCGAGATGGTCAATCTTGTCTATAAAGGTGTGTCCCGATCCTGGGAAGATGACAGTCGGACCTCCCGTACTTCCCGGGCCATAGAAAACAGGGGGCGATTGCAGTTTAGAAAGTGAGGTAAGCATATCGATCTGCGCTTTCAAATCAGAAGGCTTAAACTGCCATACGGACACATTTACGTTAATGCAGTCATGGCAGATAAACGTACCCGGTGTGGGTTCAGCGCTTTGTTTAACCGGGGTATCACTGGCGAAGCTGACAGCTGGCAGAAAAAGACTGAATGACAGGAACAGACCGGCCATGAGTAAGGGTTTCATGTTGTAATCCTTGCTGGAAAGATAATTGTTAGCACTAACGATTAATGCGTGTCAGTGCGGGCTGACGTTCAGCAGGCGCTGATCTACCCATCCTTCCGCCCGGCAGGTAACGACGGCAGAAACCGTGTTTTCGGGTTTCCAGGTAATAACGGCAACGTTGTTGTCTGGCTGGCTTTTCAACTCGCCAAGTTCACACACGGGTAACATCGCTTTGCCATGACGCACCGCGGAAATGCTGATTTTTACTGACTGACCATTCACAATGTGTGCAGGATATGACCAGTAAAAACTGACGTCGGATTGTTCGTTAACAGCTTCAGCCGGCTCAATGGCGTTCTCGCTTCTGACTTCACTGAGTCGGCTATTTATCCAGTCCCTGTCACTGGATGACAGCTCATGCTGACTCAGCAACCAGACAAGACCAGCCGTTCCCATCCAGCCCGGACCACTTGACTCCCTCTCACGAATAATGGTCTGAAGCCGGGGAGACGGTTGCGAACCGCGCCTGCTCAGTAAAGACTGACGCGGTGTTGTACTGGAAGATGCCCCTGAGAATGTCGTTGCCGCAGAATAGACAGGGTACCCGGATGAAGAAGTGCTGGCTCTCTGTGTTCCTGCTGTCTGGCTGTTACTCTGCGCGGGCCTGAAACTTTTGTAAGTCGGTGCAGAACGGGTTGATGAAGATCTGTAAGACGGACTGCGCGCAGCAAAACCTGATGATGACCTGAACGATGAACTGGAGTAACTCCTGCCGGCAACAGCAGGTAAGGAAGCTGAGAAACACAGCACGATGAAACACGCTTTAAGCCAAAGTTTCATTTCGCCTCCCAGTCAGCCTGCCCGTTTACTGTCAGGATGCTGTGGTCTCTGGCGAGCGACTCAATCCTGAGAATCTGGCGTGTACTTAAAGAAGCGGGTAAATCTTCATGCGCCAGCCTGCTGTAACAGATACCGGTACACCGGAACTGCCATAACAGGGCGCTGGCATCATCATGCTGAGCGCTGTAAAGCTGACTCAGGCTGGCAGGGGCATAGCTGTCACCTGCATTCCACGCCCTTGCATAAAATGCCGCTGCGCGGACACTGTCTTTTTCCACCCATTTACCTTCCTGCAAAAGACCGCCCGCGACCCTTAGAATGTCTTTTGATGCCTGATCGCCTCGGGAACTGGCCGCCATTTTCACCAGCTCTGCCGCCAGTTCAGGCATCCGGCCTTTGAGCTCAACAGGCGGGACTGGTCGGGTGAAGAGGTCCACGAAGGCGGCAGGAGAATGTTGCTTTAATGCAGAGGTATACAACGTAAGTGCGAGGTCATGGTATTTATGGAGGGGGTCCTTCAGGCAGGAAGACTCGTTGGGTTCACACCTGAAAATTATAACTGCATCACCACCAATCTGGGCGTATGCCTGCCAGGGTTCGGGATTTTTCAGCGCCTGTGTTTTTGCCACTTCAAAGCGGGCTTCTTTATCGTCACAGGCGCCCAGAAGTATGACCGAAAGCAGGACGATAATTTTAAACAGTTTCACAGCAGGCCCGCCCAGTTTCACTGGATGCATCGTTGTCATCCTTCTGTTAAGAAGTCAGGTTTAAGATTCGGAAACAGCGTTTTATTTAAATTTCCCGGCTGATAAGCCAGATAAGCCAGCTGTCCCGTACAGCGTGAAGAGTGAGAATCGTCTCTCCGGCATTGAGATTGATCCTGCCTGTAAGCCGGAACTTGTCTTCAGGAATATCGCTGTTTCTGGAAGGAAGTTGCCCGATGATGTCAAAATCCATAATGCCTGTTCTCGTGAACACATAAGACGTCAGGGAAGCCCCAAACTGCCCTTCGGTACCGCTGCTGCTAAAAATGACTGGGACACCCGGGTACGAACCTGCCCGGCCTTCTAAAAGGAGATCAGCCTTACCGGCGCGACTGAGCCGTTGCGGAATGTCGATGACCCGACGAGAAGACAGATAAATCGTGTCTGATTCAGGCAGTGGGGCAGATAATTCCAGTGCTGATGCTACTGACGCCCCTCTGGCAGGCGTGTAATGCCAGGCCTGAACGTGAAAACGGACCGTCTCCAGACCGTTTTTACCCACGCTGAGGTCTTTGTGGTGTGTTGAACATGAAGAGACAACCAGAGGGGAATGAACCGGAGCGAGCAGACAGATTTGACGGAACCCAGGTTCATTCATGTGTTTCCCTTTTTGCCCTGAGAGAAAGGTGCCGCGTTCTGAAAAGTGGCTGAATGTTATCTTTCATAAGCTTGGAGGGCGTGGGCTGTTCTTCACTGATGCATTCAAACCAAAACTTAACGGGCTTTTTAACAGCGATGACAAGACCGAATCGCAATGCCTGGCGCAGATTACTGCTGTGCCGCTGCGCCCGTTCAAGTTGTTCTGTAAGAGCGACCCGGTAACGTTCAGGTGATAAATTTCCCTTAGAGGTGCGGCATTCAGTACATACGGTAACCAGACCGCCTTTAACGTATTTTTCACCAATATGTTCAGCAGACCATCCCTGTTCAGGAAGCTCCATCCCACAGAAGGCGCAGCATCCTTCGTAAGTTTTACGCAATTCTTCACGCTTTCGTTTTGTAAGCTTCATCATTTCCCCCGAAATACAGTACGCCTCTGCGGACGTTACTGTTTATAAGCTGATAAACCTGTTCCGGGCTGACCCACTCCCGAAAGAGTGGGCCCGCACAGACTGCTCTGTGTCACTTTGCGTTTTAAGGAAGTAAACCGCCAGGTATGCCCGTTCGCGACCGCACAACAGTGCAGGGCTAATCTTCTCCAGATACAGGTTATGCCCGGTCTTAGCGCGCCGGGGCCTGACGTAGTCAATACGCCGGTCGAACTGGATACATCGAATTTGTACGTAGGGGGCTGACGGTTACGTTCATTAATTCCGACTTTGAGATGTGCCGTTGGCAAAATAAAAGGTAATGAAGAAATGGATATTCTCAGCCTCTTTCCTCTTATTAAACCACCCCGTATGAATACGGGTTCCCCTGATGTAATGCAGGCCATGACAGAGCCTCCGGACATCTTCCGCGCACCGTTACTGCATGCCGGCAAGAGAGGACCTTGAGATCAGGGTTTCGGTCACATTGTTAAAGAGCGGAGGCTAATTCGTTTAAAACAATGTCATGCGCGGATGCGCATAATTTCAGAATAAAAAGATCCGGCATTATTCATGCCGGTGAAGCCAGAATATTGTTTAATTCTTTTCAGCTTCAAAACAACGCCCTGGTGTGGCGAGGTCGGTAGACTTTTTTAAATGGTCTTCAAGACGTATCAGTGTTTCCTGAGCGTTGCTGCGACCAGACAGAGTCGCCGCCTGTGTCAGGAGTTCTTCCAGCTCCGGAGGAAGGTTAATCAGAATTGACTTCCCCGGTGTTGCCAGATCAGCAACCGAAATAAGGTGATCTTCAAGCCGGACGAGCGCTTCACGGGTATTACTCCGGCCAGAACGACGAGCTGCCTGGCTGAGTATCCTGCTGACACCAGGTGGCAGATGAATCAGTACGGCCTTATTATCAACTGGCTGGAGAACCATAACGACGTCCTGTAAACGTATGTAAAGAGTTTGTAAGCTGACGCCATTAGATAAGAATGGTCCTAATTATGTAAACCCTGCCTCCAGAGGCAGGGTGTATATAAGTATTTGATTTTTATCGTTATATAAATAAAAAAGCCTGCAAATATTTTTGCAGGCCTGAAAATAAGTATATTTAAATCAAATTTTATCGTGCTTTGGGTTGGACTTCTGAATCATGAATACGGCAATTTCCAGAAGTACACGACTGATAACAAGTGTCCGGAGATCGCTTAACGAATCCACCCGTAACTTCTTTTGAATGGACTCCACCGATTCTTTGATGGTGTTCCGTGCCACGCCTCTGAATTCGGCCAGCTCTTCAACGGTGAGATTTGCAAATACGAGCATGCAGACGTGGACTGACTGCAGTTCAGTCAGTTCAGGAAAAAACTTGCTCAGGGCGGAAAAATGAATAGGATCGACGGCAGCCATGGCAGCCTCCTCAACAGGTTGTTATGGTTAGCTGGTTGTACAGGCCTTCACCCCTGTGCAATCAGCGACTTGGCACTTCTCTTACGTTTACTACATCTGAATAATTCCTTAAGGCCGCGGGAGTTTCCCGTCAGGGCGAATGATTTCATCGTTCTGTGGCCTCGCCTGCTCAATCTGAACAGCAGGCTGCCCGAGGGCCTGGCCTTGTTTGCGCTGGAACGACTCCGTGACTGAAACGCTTTTCTGCTGTTGACTGTCTCTGACGGTGAAACGCCGGCCGTCATTCTCCTGCAGATTATGCATCGCACCGGAATACAGCACTCTCCTGACTGCGTCAGCATTGCCTTTCACAAACTGGGCACCTTCACTTCTCCAGGCTGTCAGGGCAACAGCAAGATCGTTATTGAAACGCTCAGACCGGGCATCAGAGGAGGTATACACCTCCACCCTGTTTCCAAAATCCGTGACAGCGGGCTGACCGTTTCTGAGGTAGGTAACGGAACCGTCGCGGTGCAGCTGCGTGTCATGCTCACTGGAGCGGAAAATCGGCGCGTCATCACCATGAGCGCAGACAATGACGGCGCCGGGGGTGACACTCTTCTTCTCACTCTGGCGGGCTTTGCGTTTTTCGCGATAGGCCCAGCCGCGCATCTGGCTGAGTGCGGCAATATCACCGTTTACCGCTTCACGCTCCACCCACTGTTTCCATGACAGTGGCCTGAACATGCCGGTATCCGCCAGCACCTGGCGTTCCTCACGCAGCTGCAGCCGTAAAGTGGCCATGGCTTTCATCTTTTCAAACTCCGCCATGCGGTACATCAGCTTGCGCAGCAGCGGGTCACGGACCGTCTTACGGACATGTGCTTTCATGGCCACACAGTGTGATTGGATCTGACGGAACCGCTCACGTGCCCTCAGGTCCGGTTTTTCCCAGCCCTCACGGTAGGCGTCAAAACGGGCGCGCAGAATTTCTCTGGCCACCGCCCTCGCCTCCCGACGCTCCTGACGCAAATCCTGATCGCGGACGTGAAGCTGGGGATTGTAGTGACTCAGGATACCGGTGATGCCATCCTGCGGTCGCTCCGGATTGAATGCCGGCGGTGCAGGAGAAAACTCACCACACTTTGCCTCCATGGCCGGCAGACTGATGGCCGGATGGATGTCAGACGCTTTTACGCTCACACCATCAGGCTGAAGCAGATCATATACAGCCAGTCCGCCGCTCTGCTCACGCAGACCGAGACCACGGGTATGCAGCATGGTGTGCAGCCATGGCCAGTCAAGCCGGTCATCCTGCTGTGCCTTGCTGATGACGTCGCGCATTTCACGCACGGCGTAACCGTGAAGACTTTCACGGTCGGAAAAAATCTCACGGCGTGCTGCACCTCGCGGCGCGGCGGGCATGTCCCGTGGGGTACGGTGCAGGTCACCAAACTCATCCATATGCCAGCTGCCGTTGTCGACCTTGAAGCCTAAATCTCGCTCCAGTACGCGGCAGCTTTTCTGCAGCGTGTCCGCATCATTCCACATGTTCTGCGCCCTGAACGTTTCCGGATGAACGCGGTTAGCGGAGACGTGACAGTGGATATTGTCAGTGTCTTTATGAATGGCAGCGACATACTGATGGTCTTTCATGCCCAGGCTTTCCAGGCAGTAACGCGCGGACTGAAAAATCGCATCATCGGAGGGATTTTCGTCTGACTGCCAGCTCAGGATGAAGTGATAAACCGGATCCTTACAGTGACGGTTCTGCATGGCGGTCATGTTCATCTCTGCAGCAGCAGAACCCAGCAACCAGCAGTTGGTCTCGCACAGCACCTCACCGGAAGACACTCGCTGGATGCCCTCCGGTGAAATGCTGTGAACCTGAGTGACGGAGGCTGTGCTCTTACGTCCGACGTAGTTTACCAGCTGCCCGAATCCGGGAGTCGTCACGTACTCAGTATCGGGGGTATGCTCCGCTGTACCATCCGGTGTGACGATATCGCTGGCCTTCTTCTCCTGACGCGTGCTGACGTACTCAACCAGCTTTTTGAAGCTGGTCTTTTTGTCACGACGCTTTGGCGGAATAATGACGTTCATCAGTCTGTTATCTCTTCAGCCGGTACCGGCGTCATGTCCAGAGCGTTAAGTGTCTGGGTGATGGCCACAAGCACGTCAGAAAACTGGCGGCTCAGTTCAGTTGTCATGCTTTTCTCCATCTGCGTAAAGAGATGCTTCTGCAGTCCACCGAGACGTTTGACTTCATTCATCATGCGGATATCGGTCAGCACAGTAATGCGCCGGTTGAGCGCAGATCGCCGTAGCAGTTCTGAACGCGTCAGCCCAGCTGAGGCGGCCTTTTTGTCGATGGCCTCCAGCTCAGCTTCGGTACATCGAAGCTGGACAATCACGTTCCTTTGACGCTTTTCACTTTTCGCCATAACTCAACCTCAGCTCGGGACCGGGGTGTCGGGGCAAAGCCCTGACCAGTCGTTTTGGCGTTACTGTCTGCGTGCAGACGGTAATGACAAAACATTTCCTGTCCCGCTTTTAAATTCATAACATGAATTTTGGCACTAAAGCGCCATGAAGTAAATGGCGTCATGGGAGGCAGGTGCTGGAATTTTCCGCGGGTTCGCGGCAGAATCATGGTTTTCAGGTTTTCCCACCAGGAGGTTTTATGGCTACACACCAGTTTTTCACGCAGGAACAGATAAACGAGGCAAAATCCCGGCTGGAAAATTTGCCGGATTTGTCACCCACACGCATTACCAGAAATGAAGCTCTGGACAGCCTTCGCGGCACGATTCTGATGCTGGCAAAGGAAAAGGGCTATAACGCAAAAGATATAAAATCAGCGCTGGATGACATGCAGTTTGGTTTCAGTGAAAAGGCCATTTCTGATGTTATTAAAGAGAATGGAAAAGCCAAAAAACAGGCGCGTGACAGGAAGGCGAGAAGTGCAGGAACCGGTGCAGGTAATGAGGTGCGTGACGCGGTAACGAAGTGATTATTCTCCCAAAAAAACGGGGGCTTTTCAGTGCCCCCGTTTCAGGAATCAGGATTTGAGTTCTTTCATTTTTTCGGCAAGGGACCACAGAAAACGGTTGTTTTTTATGTCGCCGTCAATGCCGTTTATCGCACGGGTTTTTGTCACTGCGCCCTTTGCAGTCTGGCCACGTAATCCGCCACGAATGATGTTTTCCTGGGTACGCTGATAAACAGTCCAGAGGTCATCCGGGTTGTCTGCCTTGCGGCGGGGCTGCAAAACTGTATCAGCCGTGATCGGAATATGCTGGCCATCATAGCGAAACTCCAGCGCCGTTTCTGCAAAGGCAACCTGTTCACGACGGTCAAGCCGGATAAGCTTCATTTCGTCGCGTGAATGTTCAATTGTCTCAAAGCGATCAAGGATGTGATAAGCCCCCTCAACCACCTGACTGATAATGTCGCCTTTATGCGGCACACGGATTTCGCCATACACTTCTCCGCAAACCATGCCGTTGGAACAGATGCTGCGAAACTGTCCGGGGATCATCTGGTAGCTGCTGCTGCCGTCATGGCTGTTCAGCAGAATAATTTCCGAGACTTCTGAGGCAAGAATCTGATCGCGACGACGCAGGCGCAGCAGGTGTTTTGCATGACCGACACGCCCCTGATCGCGTACGCGCTGCTGACAGGCATAGAACGGCTCAAAACCTTCTTTACGCAGGCGCGTCAGAATATGGCTTGTAGGGATATAGGTGTAGCGGTCGCTGCGTGAGTCATGTTTGTCTTCAGAAAACACGCTGGGAACAACCTGACGCAGCTCATCATCAGTAAGTGGACGGTCGCGACGAATGCTGTTTGCAGAACGAAAACCACCGAATAAACGGGCCATAATTAGCACACTCCGGATTAGAGATTATCGGGTAACGCCGCCCCGTTTAGGGACGGCAGGCACTCAGTCAGGCAACAGCCCGGTGGATCTCCAGCGAACGGAGAAACTGGCCCCATTCACTGCTGCTCATGGCAGGCACACGAACGGCTCTGCGCTTGCGGACGCAGTGCGCAACATGACGGACACGGGCACGAATTTCATCCGGAATCTCACGCACATCCGGATCGGTGTGACGATGGCGCGTATGAGATGATTTTCCGGCGGGCTTTACATACCCGGCGGAGGGTGTGATGATGCTGCGGTCAGCAGTTTTCATGATTTACTCCTTATTGCTGTTGACGTTCCGGACGGTCATTTGGTCGTGGCGTCCGGGGTGAACGGGCGGAATTTCCGCCCTTTTTCCTTTCAGCCCGTCAGGACGGGCGGCGGATAACGGTGTAACCGATATCAAATTCGTAGACGGCGACCGGCCAGCCATCGCGCATGTAAACTTTCAGCGCGTCCGGTTCTTCTGTCGGCTCATCAATCACCACCAGCCCGTTAAAATCATCACGCGAAAGACCAGACGGTCCCAGGAATTCGCCGTGCGTCCATACGTAATCGCACAGGTCCATAAAGGCATCGACGGGCAGATCCTGCGTGTCCGGGATGCCGGGGGCTGATACGTTTTTCATCATGAAATCCTCATGCTGTAAGATCCGGTTTGTGCAGCGCGCTGCGGTCTGGCCGGAGGGCTGCGGGTGCCGAAAAAGACTTCCTCTGACGCGGCTTTTTTCTTTTTCCGGTCTGGCCTTTCGCGGCGAAGGGCAGAGTTGCGACGACGAAGAGAGGGCATAAAGGGGCGACGACAAAAAGTTTTTGCGGCCCCTGGCGAAAAGTTTTTGGCGGCGTACATTTCACCCCTTTCTGCACGAACCGGCGGTGCTACGACCAGCCCTCCGCGTAAGGCACGGCCGGAACAGCGGGAAAGGCGTCAGGAGGGGAATTTGCAGCCCGCCTCGCGGGCTGACCACAGAGCCACGGCGGCCCTTTCCCGGGGCGGTGAAAGCGACGGCGCCAGCCGTCAGCAGCCGTTGACGTTGACCTTCGCCATCAGACTCTACACGAACCCGCCTGCGGGTTCGGCGGAGCTTGGCGGCTGCGCCGCCTTAGCGGAGTGAGGCTGACGACTGCCCGCCAGGGCAGGAGCCGAAGGGGGCCATGGCCCTGCCCGTGAAGTGGCTTTTGAGTCAGTGAAAGTGAGCAAATCGAAGGAAGCCGGGTGATAAAATTCAGATGACCAGATAACGTATGACAGGCACAAAAAAGACGGACATGACCGGTGCGTCAGCACCGGGTCTGTACGGCTTTTAAGGTGTTGGCTACGCAGCTGCACCGCGCAGTCTTCAGAAGAATAAGACGTGCCGTTTAGGGCGGGGCGGGTTAATCAATACTGTTTCCCCTGAAGGTAGACGCTTTCTTAGTACTGTATTTAGCCAGTGACTTTAGCGTTTAACAGGCGGATCTCGTCCTGGTCAATCCCTGCCAGTAGCTGCGCTACAGTTTTCCGCCCACGCGGTACCCGACGGGAGGGGCGTATATTAACGGCATCACCATCTGTGGTGATGTTCATGAGTGTGCCAGCGGTCCAGCCAGCCCTTTCTGCTACCTCATCAGGAATGGTCAGAACAAGCCCCCTGCCCTGCTTCCTCAGTTTTGTGACTGACATATGTCCTCCGGATGGTGTGATACTGTCTGACTGCTTACAGAAATCTACCGCTTAACGACGTCAGTTATTTCAAATAAAGTCAGGAAGTGTTATTGATAAGAAATAATTAACATAGGGAGCTAAAATGAAACATACGGCGCAGGACGTACTGAATGCAGCAAATCAACAAAGTTTCCGTTATCCCTTCAGGATCAGTGATGCTCAGAAAGTTCTCGATGCAAGCCCTGCCCCCATTAAAATAGCGCAATGCATTTTTGCCTGGAATGATATCAACGGATTACTAACCATACATAAGGCACAGGATGTACTCAACTCAGCAAATCAACAGAATTCTCCCCATACCTTCAGTATCAGCGATGCTCAAACAGTTCTTGATGCAAGCCCAGCGCGCGTAAACCTTGGAAACTGCTATTTTATCTGGGAGGATGTGGGCGGAATTCTAATCATAAGTACTGCGCAGGACGTACTTGATAAAGCAAATGAAAAGAACTTCCCCTACCCCTTCAGTATCGACGATGCTCAAAAAGTTCTTGATGCAAGCCCTGCGCGCGTGGAAATACGGGAATGCTATTTTACCTGGCATGATGTAGGCAGAGTACTAAACATAAATTGTCCTGAAAAATTAGAGCACGATCTAAGGCATCCTGCGGACCCAAGAGCGCCTAAACCTCGTAGAATGCGTTAATCATCAGAACGCTAAGTATTATTACGTTTTTAAAAATTGCGTCAGACCGAGTCTGGTGGGACTGACGCGGTAAAATTCAGTATTCTGTAACTGTAGTTTAAGGAACCACGTTCATACCTCATGCCGCCTTACCGGGCATCAGCTTGTTCGGAACCAACCATCTGTCCATCTCCCGCACGGCCTGCGTCGATTCGTCTGAGAGAAACCGCGCCTCAACGCCCAGTCTCCAAACTGGCTCACCTCTGAGCATCCAGCGGTCTAGCTGTTTCATCGAAGGAAAACGCTCACTCCATCGGTGAAACATACTTTCCAGATCGTAATGGTTGACCTTCGAATCCGCCCAGCGTGACACCCAGCTACCGACCGTTTCCGGCGTATGAAAGGCCAGATCGATTTCGGCCTGAGCTTTGGCTGCCAGGTAAGCACGTTCCTGGTCATGAGCCTGGCGTGTTATCTGGTTGGAATATTTCTCCTCCCGTAGTGCTGTTTTCATTCGCTGCCGTTCTGTCTTCCGGAAACGTTTTTCAGGGAAAATATCCCAGACCTCATAGCCGCTGAGCGGTAGCGGGCAGTGTTCTCCTGCACTCACTATCAGCATATCAATGGCCCTGAGCCACGACTGTTTTCGCCCCCGAAAATCAGACTTCTGTAGCCAGGGACAGAACACACGAACTTCCTTCAGCGTTACCCGCTTACTGCCCATCAGAAAGCGGAAAAACGCCCGTGCGTAAGGGTATTCAGCGCAGTAAATCCTGCGCGCTGATTTTTGCTCAACGTCAGCAATCGCCTGCATGGCGGCCCGCCTTTTGAGCGACAGCGGCACCAGTGACCGGTTTGTCGGGATCATACGTTTATCTCCGCCAGGTAATCCGCCAGCCCGGTAACGTTGTACTCCAGCAGACACACCTGCGCCGCTGCAGCGAGAACGGCACTGATGCGCGACGGATCGAACGGCGTCAGCCGGAGGACGTCGCGCACGCGCCCCCCGTCCGCTGAGACATACACAACAAGCCACTCGCTGGAGATTTCTCCAGGGCTGCACACACAGAGGCAAAACGCCTCATCCGGTGGCATAAAGCGCAGTTGCACCGGAAAGAAGCCGCCAAATTCGCTGCCGTATTCACCGTTAACCGTCCAGCCTTCCGGCAGGGGAAGCTGTCTGATAACGGCGCAGGTCAGAACGTGGCGTTCGCTCTGGCCACGTTCCCGCCATTCTTCGAATTCACAGGGGTGCAACGTGCTCAGCAAAGCCAGATCGGAATTAGTGGTATTTGTCATAATGTTCTCCAGGCGGCCCCGAAGGGCCGCACTCCTTATCAGGCAGCTTGAGCGGAATCGGTGTGGTTGTCGCTGTCGCTCTGGCTGGCAGTGTCATCAGTGGCCTTTTCCGGCTCCGGTCCTTTCATCCAGCCAGGCACCCAGCGCGTGTTGCGCATTTTGTCTTCAGCCAGTTCAGCGGCGTCGCCTTTCTTCATCTTTTCCGCATCCCGCGCCGCGCCCGTGAAACCGGCGTTGTTAAGGACATCGATGATTTGTGCGTGTCTGAGGTCACCGAAAAATCCGGTTTTAGTGGGGTGCCACCAGTCGCGCATGTTGAAACCCAGGGCGCTCTCAAGCTCGATAAGCGAACTGCGCGAAGTGTGGCCACATTCGCGGGTCTGGACGCCGTCCACCGAACAGGCGACACAAAAAGTCATCAGGGCCAAGAGTGTTTCCCCGCTCAGGGTAAAAAACGTGGTGAAGTCTTTTCCCCAGCCCGCCGGTAACAGCGCTTGCAGCCTTTTGCGCTCCGCCGTGAGCGCCAGAAAGGCGGCCCCATCTTTGCCCGATGGTGCATTGCCCGTCAGCGTGGAATGGGAGGCAGTCAGACTGATACGGAACGGGTTGTAGCTGTAGTGATCGCACCTTAAGACGCTCCGGCAAAGTTGCCAGGTCAGCAGGGCCACCGCTTTTTCAGACTGCTGCATCAGCGCGGCCTGCACAGCGAGAGTGCGCTCAGAGGACATTTTGGTCAGTAGTGGCAGGCTGATACCTTCAGCGACGTCCGTAGACGTCTTGTCTTCAGATTTACCGGCACCGGATACCTGCGAACCGCCATTTTCGTCAGTCACCAGATCGGCAAGGCGGATCACGCCGCGCTGTACACAGAGGTCACCGGTATTGTCAAACCCCACCACCACGCCCGATATGGCGCGGGTTTCCGGCGTCCATGCGCGTAGCTGTGCGGCCTGCTCAAGCGCTTCCCACTCCTTCTCGACGGCGCTGTAGCCATCATCGTCGCCGTTTTCCGCACAGGCATCCCCTTTTTCATACAGCGCAGAGAGTTGCTGTTCTTCGTCGCCGTTGTAAACCGGATCCGGCTCATCCGTCAGGCGATATTCTTCCGCATCTCTGTAGCGGTAGACAATATTCAGCCGCCCCAGGCTCCACTTCCAGCCTTCCTGCGCCTGAATCTCCTGTGCCAGAATCCCCAGTTTCTGTTCGACCAGCGTTTCGAGCAGCACAGCGTCAGCCGTACCCGCCTCTTCCTGTTGAGAGAACAGGTCTTCGCGCACGACGCCGCCTGCTGCCTCGTAGGCATCTCGGCCTATGAATCTGAAACGGTAATCACTGACCGGAACTTCTTTATCGGTAATGAGATTCCTGATTACGTTCGCTGATGCAATGTGCCAGCGTGATTTTGCCTCCTCATACACCCTGACCTGACGTTCCTGATTGTCTTCCAGGCAGAGCGCCTGGCACTGCTCAACCGTGACGTGATCGTCTGCCAGTAGCTTAAGCAGAGACGGGGCGAGGTTGGTGAGTTTAAGCATTCGCTGAACGTGGCGGGTGCTGTAGCCCATATCGATGCCAATCTGCTCGGCTGTTTTCCCCTGCTCCGCCTGAGTGCCAAAGCTGGCGATTTGTTCCGCCGCATGCATGTCGCTGCGCTGGGCGTTTTCGATATAGGACACGAGCGCCGCAATGTCTTCAGACACGCGCTTGAACGGCACCGGATAATCCGCATTCAGAAACTGCTGTGAGCACAACAGATTCAGTGCGCTGAGGCGCTTACCGCCTGCGGCCACCGCCATTTTTCCGTCCGGCAGTGCGTGGGCGACCAGATTCTGCAAGAGGCCGACCGACTTGATGGTCGCCGCCAGGCTCTCAACGCTTTCAGATGAGTAGGGAATGGTGCGCGCATTAAGCGGCGACACCACGAACGCCGACAGCGGCGCGAGTTCGACCGGGGCGGCTTCCAATGCAGCTTTTACCGCTGCCTGCTGCTTTGCGGAGACGTTTTTAGCGCTGGTTTTTTTTACTGCTTTTGATTTAGACTCTGTGGCTGACATCGTTAGTTCTCCAATTAATGACTGTCTCGCCCTGCGGAGTGGCTGCTCCGTCAGGGCACCTTTTCACGGCTTACTGCGTTTTTCGGATTCCGTACTCACCGATATAACGGTTGAGCCAGTAACCCGCATTTGACTCAAAATTCCACGCGCGCCAGGCCACCTGACCGTCTTTACGCACGACCAGGCGAAAGTGCGTAACCTGATCGTCCTCGATGGCGACGTTGGTGTACTGCGCTGCGACTGCCTTCGCTTCCTCACGCGTAAAGGTGTCGTCCGGCAGGCGGAAAACTTCTGACTCTTTCACTAAAACCCCCTCTGTCTGAATCCCTGTAATGTTCCCGCTGAATCGGGGTCATCTCCCCTTCCTGACGGGTGCTGACTGCCAGCCGACCGGAGACGGGCCGAAAAAAGACTTCCTCTGACGCGGATTTTTTCTTTTCCGGTCTGGCCTTTCGCGGCGAAGGGCAGAGTTGCGACGACGAAGAGAGGGCATAAAGGGGCGACGACAAAAAGTTTTTGCGGCCCCTGGCGAAAAGTTTTTGGCGGCGTACATTTCACCCCTTTCTGCCCGAACCGGCGGTGCTACGACAGGCCCTCCGCGCAAGGCACGGCCGGAACAGCGGGAAAGGCGTCAGGAGGGGGATTTGCAGCCCGCCACGCGGGCTGGCCACAGAGCCACGGCGGCTTTTTGCCGGGGCGGTTAGAGCACCGGCGACAGCCGGTTGCAGACGTTGACGTTGACCTTCGCCATCAGACTCTACACGAACCCGCCTGCGGGTTCGGCGGAGCTTGGCGGCTCTGCCGCCTTAGCGGAGTGAGGCTGACGACTGCCCGCCAGGGCAGGAGCCGAAGGGGGCCATGGCCCTGCCCGTGAAGTGGCTTTTAAATCAGTTAAAGAGAAGGAAACGCAGGAAGCGGAAGACAGGTAAAACAGAACCCCGTCATAAAACTGACGACATGAGCAGCTGAACGGATAAGGCCGGTGCGTCAGCACCGGCTTATTCCGGCCCGCAGGGCAGCCTTTTTTGCGGGGTCAGGTTGGCCGCGTAAGGCAAAAAAAAACCGCGCCATGTCGCGCGGTCTTTCGGCTGTACCGTCCGGAAGTATGGGGATCAGAGCCGTGCCAGTGTCTGGAGGGTTTCAGGATTCTGCTGCACCATACGGATCAGCAAAACCGCCTGCGCGTTGGGCTTTGCCCTGCCCTGCTCCCAGTTCTGGTAAGTGGTTTCGCCCGTATGAAGGTAATGGGCGAAAACCGCCTGAGACAGATTCAGTTTTTCGCGCACGTCGCGCAGCTCCTGCGGCGCTATCGTGGCTGCCTCGCGTCGGGTCGCCTTGTAGGATTTGAGCGTAATCTTGCCGTCCTGATGGTCTTTAAGCTCCTGCATCCCTGTCATGAGTTCACTGAAAATATCGCGTTTAGTCATGTCTCAGCCCCTTCTTAATCACATTCAGCGCGTCTGCCAGAGCATCACGCTGCTGTTTGGTCAAATCGTCACGCTGGTCTTTATCGTAGATGGTGAACAGGATGAACTGGCCTTTTTCGTCCGTCCAGTAATAGATAACCCTGATCCCGCCCCGGGTGCCTTTATTCCTGCGCTCGTCCCGGAAGCGGACTTTACGGAGTCCGCCCGTATCGGGGATGATGTCGCCCTTTTCAGGGTTGGCCAGCAACATGTTCTGGAAGACACGAAACTGATCATCGTCAAGATAGTCAGCGCGGTACTTCTGAAAGCTGGTAAGTTCGATGAATGTCGCTTGCATAATTTTACCTGTCCCCAACTAAGGGATAGTATATCCCCATATTGGGGACAGTTCAACACATTCGTTATGCATAACTCTCACTGAGCTGGGTTCTGAGTTCATTTTTTGCTGACTGCCAGAGATATAACGCGAGGTCATCCGCCTCGGTGAGCACAAGTCTTCGCGCCTCTGACCACGCCTGGACGGAAGAAAGGGGCAGCCTGGGCCGGGCCAGTGTCCAGTCCGTCACGGTTCCGGTGATCTCACTGGCTAAACGCCACAGCGTGCCCTGAATCAATTCCTCCCGGTCTTCTTCATCCGGCTGGTTTACCAGCTCGCGCAGTAAACTGAGACATGCCTTAATTTCCTTGAATCGTTGTTCTGTGTAGCTCAGTGATGTGATCATGATCGCCAGTCTCCGGAAATACGGGTAAAGCCACACCTGTCACGCCGTTGCATGACCCGTGCAGGCGGGTGCGTTACGCGTCCTGTTCATCCTGCCAGTGACGGCTGGCCGAAAGGAGCATTTCGCAGAATGGTATGCCGGTTTCATCACACAGGTGCATCAGGTCAGCCAGGAAATCGACAATAACGGTTTCGGCAGGCTCGCAGTCGCTATTCAGCCCCGTATAGCGTGCGAACGCAGTCAGCGCCGCTGCGGCAGCGCCTGCGCGGCTGGCGTTGTCCGCATCGAACGGCAGACAATCGGTCACCTGTTCCGCCAGGCAGGATAAATCGGCAAACGTCATGGCTGCGGCCGTTGTCATCGCATGATTCTCCGGGTTTGAAATGTTAAGCATCGGACGTTCCTCGCTCTTGTTTTGAGCACAGGCCGGACGTGTCCGGCCGCGTTATTTCAGATAACAACTTTGCGGTTATAAGTGGCTTTCCAGTCGGTGAAATCCCGGCAGTCACGCAGATGCACCAAAGCAGTAAGATTTACGGCCAGACCATTCATAATCAGAACCCGCTCAACAGCCGCAAACCAGTCTTCACCTTCTGCGACCGGAAACCATAAATCGCCGTTAATGCCACTCAGGAGGGGATGAGAGCAAAAGTGAATGCCTTTGCCCCCTGGTCTGGTCAAAGAACCCGTCACTATGACTGAACCGCGCATGTCTTCGGTCATGGCACAACGTGCCAGCTTTTCCTCAATATCACCCCAGCACCAGTCATCCGCGTCGGGAACGGGCAGTTGAAAACAAGATAAAGACTTCCCCCCTGCGCGGGCTGCGTGGCGGGCGATATCCATAACAGAAGGGTCATTACAGGATGCATCGGTTCCGGCGACATAGTGGCCATGGTGATAAAAAGCCTCATCGCCGTTATCAAGCTGAATAACACAGTACGCGCCCATGACAAGGGCTATATCGGCCTGTGTTACCAGCGGCAGTGATGTGGATGCAGTGGGCAGGCATTTTGCGCCGGTTTTGTTATCTGACATGGTTGTTCTCCTGATTAATGATGGTGAGCTGGCGTGACAGCGTGGCTGCGCTGTCACGCCTGTTTTTCAGCGCCTGACGCCGTATTCGCTGATGTACGTTGCAAAAGCTAATCCGGCGTTGGCTTCGTCGTTCCATGCCTGCCAGACAAGACCGCCCCGCGCATCGCGGATCACCAGCCGGAAGCGTGCGCCCTTCCCGTCTTCGATGAAGACGTTGCGGTATTCATTCACCATTGCGCTGGCGGTCTGGCGGTTCAGGGGGCCGCGCGGCAGTCCGACAGACGGTTTCTGACCCGATTTTGCGCGGTAGGGAGATTTCATCGTGATCACAGGCAAGACTCCTTTTCTCTGCTTGAAAGATTCCGTTTCCTGAAGCGCTGGCAGAGCAGCCGACCGGAGACGGGCCGAAAAAAGACTTCCTCTGACGCGGATTTTTTCTTTTCCGGTCTGGCCTTTCGCGGCGAAGGGCAGAGTTGCGACGACGAAGAGAGGGCATAAAGGGGCGACGACAAAAAGTTTTTGCGGCCCCTGGCGAAAAGTTTTTGGCGGCGTACATTTCACCCCTTTCTGCCCGAACCGGCGGTGCTACGACAGGCCCTCCGCGCAAGGCACGGCCGGAACAGCGGGAAAGGCGTCAGGAGGGGGATTTGCAGCCCGCCACGCGGGCTGGCCACAGAGCCACGGCGGCTTTTTGCCGGGGCGGTTAGAGCACCGGCGACAGCCGGTTGCAGCCGTTGCGTCAGGATGGAAACCCGCTGGACCGGAACCGGAACGGGGCCGGTCCCGGGCAGAGACGGCCTGCCGGCTCTGTGCGAAGCATGACAGCCGCCCGGACGCCCGGGGTAAAGGACCTTTTGCTTTTAAACTCAGGTGGACTGAAAAAGGTGTTGTTAAATGCCCGCCCCTAGTGAATATTAATGCTAATAAAAAGCATATTAATTCAATAAAGAGAGGTCCGGCATGTCAGTCACCCGTCCCGTTGCTGCTCAGTTTGAGGCGTACAATGCGCATGATATCGACGCTTTCATGGCCTGCTTTGCTGATGATTTTAAGGGCTACCGTATGCCTGCTGAAACGCCCTCAACACGGGGAAAACAGGCGCTGCGTGATTTCTACATCAACAACCGCTTCAACAATCCCGCCCTCCGGGCGGAACTGATTTCCAGAACGGTGCTGGGTAATAAAGTTTTCGATCATGAATTTATTCACGGCCTGTCACCCTCTCCGCTTGAAAGCATTGCCGTTTTTGAAATTAACGATGGCCTCATCTCAACGGCCTGGTTCTATTTTCCCTGATGCCCTGCACGCTGCCGGAATCAGCTGTACGGCGGGAAGCGCGCCGCCAGGCGCGTCTTCTGCCGTACTGCCGCCGCAGGCGGCGGGGTTTTCGCCCGGGCCGGAAAGGGCGGCGGGCTTCCCTGCCCTGCTCCCCGCGTTTACGGGTTAATGGCCTCCCAGGCACGACTGAGCGCGTCTTCAATGGCGCGCGGATCATCATCTCCGCCGGTTTCAAGCAGCCGGCCCGCCGCTTCAGCCAGGATTTCCAGGTCGCTGGCAGAAACGGTCACCAGCCGGTTACGCCGAGCGGCGGCGTGCCGGACGGCACTGGCGATAAACCGGACGGTTTCAGCGCCCACGCCGGCTTCGTGCTGTGCATCCCTGTCCCATGTCGAGAGGTCACACACGATTTCGGCGGCGGTTTCCTCCGTGATGTGCTCCTCGCTGAGTACCTTCATCACATCCTCTTTACGCCAGATGATGAGCGTGATTTTTTCCTCGCCCTGAAATTCGGTTTTCAGGCGGTGGCAAAGCTGGCTGACGGTTCCGTACATTTTCTGGCTCCTTATCGGGGGCGGCGCGGCCGCCCCCGTGCGGTCACTGGGTTGTTATTTGTCTGCCTGCGCTCTCAGCGCGGCACTGACATGAAAAAGCGCCTGTGTTTCGTGCGGATACAGCCGCGCGGCCGCCCCCTCGCCGCTCTGTGCGTCCTTAAGGCGCATAAAATCCCACGCCACCCTGAGCGCAATTTCGAGCGCGGCGGCGGGCACCGTCACTTCGCGGGCCTGCCTCTCTTCCTCACGGATGTTATCCAGTACCGCCTGGAGCGTTTCCAGGCTCACGCCATATTCGTGCTGATCGCTGATCCCGTCGATTTGCTGCAAAATTTCGTCGGCGGTTTCGTCGGTGATCTGTGCGCTATCCAGCACGTCCCGTACGTCCTCTTTCGTCCAGATAATCAGCGTCATGAGTTCGTCGGATTTGTAGCGCAGGCGCAGTTGCTCACAGATTTCGTTAACGGTTCCGTACATGGTGTTTTCCTCTGTGGGGGCGGCCCCGCCGCCCCGTTGGTTATCAGTTCAGGGCGCAGAAAATGGCGGCGGCTTCGGGATGGGTTTTCACAAACTCCATCAGCTGGCGGTGGCGCTGGCATAAGTGCGCGCACAGTTCCTCATCGTCGTGACGGTCGTAGAGCCAGCTACGGTGGTTGAGTACCAGCGCCGTGATGATGATCCCCGCTGCGTCGGCGCTGATTTCCAGTTCCGTCCAGTGGTAAGGGTTTGAATACATGTAGCGTTCCTCCCCTTCGGGCTTCATGTAGCCCCCGCCGCCTGGCAGTTGTACGAAGCCCCACACCGTGCCGTCATAGTTGGCCAGATAGCGGCTGGCATAGAGGTAAACGTTGTTTTCAGCCTGCGCGTAGTCATGGCCAAACAGGGAAGGCAGAAAACGCAGGTTCACAAAATCTGCCAGGACAGACGCTGGCGGGTAAACGTGGAATTGTGTGTTCATCAGATATCTCCGCAGTCAAAGGGGATTACAGTTCCGGCCTGTGCCGTGCCTGAATGACAGCCCGACGAAAAGCCGGAGTGGTCAAGCGCGACGACGAGGCCGCAGCGCAAGCGAGCGGAGACGTGATTACGCACGGCGCTGACGCGAAAACTGAGCGGAAGCGCGACGGAAGTAAGCGCGGCGGAGGGAGTGCGAACGGGGGAGGAGGCGCGCTTTACCACGAGGCGGTCGGGCTAAAGTGAAGGCACGGCACCGGCCGCAGACCGCACGGACCGGGTTTTCTGCCCTGTCCCGCCGTCAGGCGGCATAAAGCGGCGCGCAGCAACATCCTCATTCCCTGTTGTCCACAGCCCGGGTGCATATCCGGTCCGTAACCCTGTGGATAAAATCGCAGCGGCGGCAGTATCCGCGATGTAAAAAGGAGTGGTCACTAAATGACCACTCCGACATGTCAGTTCAGGTGCTTGCGCATCAGGGCGGCCCGCCGGTAAAGCTCAAGGAGCTGCAAATCCATGTCCTCAATCAGGACGCCCGCCATTTTCTGCGCCGGCGAGGCGCCGCGGTACAGGTTGCGCTTTACCATGTCACGCAGCCTCAGATGAAACTCGTAAAGCGATTCCTCCAGGTCGTTCACGTCGTCGGTGAGCTGAGTCAGTTCCGTATTCACTGTCTGGTCTGTCATGGTGCTGTCCTTCTGGTCTGGTTAAGGGGAATAAATCAGGCGGCCCGGGCGGCGCGCAGTTCGCCGAGACGACGCAGGCCGGCGGCGTGGTACTGCTCCAGCAGTTCGATACCAATCCAGCGTCGCCCGCTCTGATCCGCGGCGACGCAGGTCGAGCCTGAGCCGGCAAAGGGGTCCAGGACCAGATCGCCGGGCTTCGTAAAGGTTTCGATGAGCGGCTGTAGCACGCTTACCGGCTTTTCCGTCGGATGGTGGCGGTTGCCCGTGTACTGCCAGGGCATCACGTCGGGCAGCGGGTTTGCCGGCAGCGGCGGGCGTCCTTTGGCCAGCAGATAGGCGCTCTCGTGCTGATACCCGACAAAGGCCGATTTCGAGGCGTAGGTTTTAGTGAAAACGAGGTGCCCTACGACGCGGAAGCCCGCCGCCTTCCAGGCCTGCATAAAAATGTCCACGCGGTTCCAGCCGTAAAAACTCACCGCCAGGCTGTTGTTTTTGAGTACGCGGAACATCTGCTGGCTCGCCGGCAGCACCCACTCATCGTTAACGTCGTTGGCGATCGAACGGCCGGACCGGTCCTTAAAGCCGACGAGATACGGCGGATCGGTGAGAATGAAATCAATGCTGTTATCCGGAAAGCCGGCCATTACCTGTACGCTGTCGCCACGCATGAATCGGGACATAGTTCTGCTCCTCAGTCTCAGGGGGCACCCCTGTGGTGCCGTGACCATCACCCAGCCGGGCGACCGGCTGAGCAAACAAGCGCGGTCGCGAAGCCGCACGCGCCGCCGGAGCGGACTGAATGTCCCGCGCACGGCGGGGAACGGGTGAGCAGACCGGCGTCAGCTTCGCTTGTTTGAGAAGCAGCCCGGCTACAGTGAGGGCACGGCACTTTGCCTCTGCCGGTTTCCGGCTGGAGGACGGGAAGCGGCATAAAAGCGGAGCGAAGCGACTTACTCATGGTTGTCTGAAGGTGATGCCGCCGGTCGGGGCGGCATCGGGGTGAAAGGGTCAGTTCCGGTGGTCTTCCCAGCGGCTGCCACCGTTATCACAGATCACAGGTGCATCTGGCGTACCGCTGATTGTCCACTCATCGAAGACGCCCAGGTCGCTGAGGGTTTTACCCTGCTGGCCATCGAGCAGGAAAAGACTCTTCAGCCAGACCTGCCCGCGCGTAAACTGCCAGTAGCAGCCTTCTGAGCTGACCGGCTGCTCGTCTGGCCACCATGTGGCCCCCATGCGCTCACAGGCTGCCTCTGCGAGCGCACAGTCGGCACCCTTCAGCAAGGCGTGATAGTCATGAGTGTTGCTGCCTGCGTCTGTCTGCCAGCTGACAAGCCAGATATTCATACGTCACCGCCCTGTTTCATTTCGCTGATGGCCCATACGAGATGCCACCAGTTGAACCCCTCGCTGGCGTCGTGGTTGTCTTCGGCAGTCTCCATTGCCGACGCGATTTCCTCTCGTGTCAGCGTCGGATCAATGCTGAGGAAATCGTCTGCCAGCCAGAAGGTTCCGCAGCACAGTTCGTCATCCCCGATGGCATCGAGGCGCACCTTAAATTCACGTACCGTCATATCTCTCATGTCATTGTCCGGCGGGGTTTCCCCCGCCGCCTCCTTTCAGCCGCCGTAATGCCCGACGTTGTTCACAATCCAGTCCGGACCGGTTACGCAGGCGAAACCGTCCTCGTCCTCTTCACTCCACTCCAGCGAACTGCTCATGCTGTCTGTCAGTAACCCTCCGGCATACGCGTCGTAGCCGCAGAAGTCGCAGCCGCTTTCGGCGTACCAGTGCTCAATGGCCACGCCGAACCGCTCACTGAGGGCAGCAAATACGCGGCCCTCCGGGGGAGACCAGGGTGTGTCAAAGTCCACCTCCAGAAACTCCGGCCCGCCGTCATTCATCTCCAGCGCGTAACCGCAGGGCCACTTCACACCGTACCGGGCGATGTAGAATTCGTAACCACCCGGCACACCGGCCAGCAACCCGCCGTTAAAGCCGTTGATTTCCACGTCGAGGCGCGTCGGAAGCAGCAGGCGCATGTCGAATTCCGCTGTGCCTTCACCGTCATCACTGCATATACGGTTCCAGCATTCGCTGAGGCCCGTCCCGCTCAGGCCCGCCCAGTCAAAGTGCTTTTTCCGCCAGATGTCGCCCATCGCCGCCTGCACATCACTGTCCAGCGTGTCCCACGTCCGGCTGCTGAGTCCGGTGGCCAGCCACAGGTCGTGCAGTCGGTCGCAGTTTTTCTCCGTCAGGTTCACACCGTCACGCAGCTGCGTGAGCCACGCTGTAAATGCGGCGTTTTCCGGTGTATGTTTTCCCTGCCCCGCCGCCGTCAGCGCCGGATACGGCGCATACGTCTCGTCCGCTACCGGACGCAGCAGCCCGGCACAGCCCGCCAGAAACAGCTGGATGCCTTGCCCCTCTGCCCGCGCGTAGAGAGGACGCACCTCTCCCTGCATCAGCGCCCGCACCTTACTCACGTTCTCCGCCAGGCCGGTCACACGCAGCCTGTTTGCACACCAGTTCGGCATGATTTGCTCCTCAGTCAGTGGTTGCACGGCCTCACCTGCGCCGTGCCGCACGCGCCGCCGGAGCGGACTGAATGTCCCGCGCACGGCGGGGAACGGGTGAGCAGGACGAGCGCCAGCGTCACTTGACTGCGCAGCGGCCCGGCTAACGTGAAGGCACGGTGCAGGCCCTGAAAAAGAGAGACAGAGAGAAATGCGTCAGAGGAGGCGGTGAAGTCCGGCGTCAGGCGAAGCCGCCACGCCGGTTAAAAGCGGAGCGCAGCGACGTCCGCAGGAGACGGTGATGAAAGGCCGTCAAGTGATAAGAAATATTTGCCAATAAAGACATAGAACAAGTGATAACGCATGCCGATAGTAACCTGTCGTCAGCAGACGCAAACACAGCAGAAAAAACTTAAAAAAGAGAACGTTTATGAAAATTTCCACCCGCCTTATCGCAGGTTTCGGCCTGCTCATTGTCCTGCTTACGCTGTGCACCGGCACGGCACTACGGGCGCTTCACCATGCCCGTGAGGGCATGGACGACACCGTCAACATCAAAATGAAGAAATACCAGCTCGCTCAGGAGATGTTCGGGGAGATCAGAGATATCGGGATTGCGGTCAGGAACGTTACCCTGTTCAGTGACCCGGCGCTGATGAAGCCAGAAGTTGAGCGCATCAACAAACAGAAAGCCCTGTTTATTGCCAACCGCCAGGCCCTGGCCGACATCATGAAGACCGACTCAACCCCGGCCGGACGTGAAGTCTTCAGACGCATCACCGACGCGGAGGGCCCGACCTTTGCTGTCCTGGATAAATCCCTCCAGCTCGGACTGGCCAACCTTGACCAGCAGGCAACGGATTATCTTGTTAAAGAGGTACGCCCGGTTCAGGGTAAGCTCCTCGCAGCCCTGAAAGATATGACCGAGGTACAGAAGTACAACAGCGAGGCCGCAGTGGAGCAGAACAGCACCGCAACCGCGCACGCCTCGCTCATCCTGATGCTGCTGACGGGCGCCTCCGTCCTTGTGGCGGCGGGAGCCTGCTTTGTGGTCATCCGGATACTGATGCGCCAGCTGGGCGGCGAACCCGCACAGGCACAGGCGCTGGCCGCCACCATCGCAGCCGGTGACCTGACCACGCCGGTCACGCTCCGCAAAAACGACACAACCAGCCTGCTTGCCTCCCTCGGTACCATGCAGGCCAGCCTGCGCGGCCTGGTGACGCAGATAAAGGATACCGCCTCGTCCGTGGCGCTGGCCGCCGACGAAATTGCGCAGGGCAACACCGAACTGTCGTCCCGGACAGAGGAGCAGGCCGCCGCGCTGCAGGAAACGGCCGCCAGCATGGAGCAGCTGACCGCCACGGTGAAAAGTAACACGGCCGGTGCGCAGCAGACCGCGGAGTCTGCGCGCAGCACGGCACACCTGGCTCACGCCGGCGGTTCAGACGTTGAGCGCATGTCAGTGACCATGCAGGATATCTCGGTCAGCGCAACGAAGGTGCGCGACATCACCGCCGTGATTGAAGGAATCGCGTTCCAGACCAATATCCTGGCGCTGAACGCTGCGGTGGAAGCGGCCCGGGCAGGTGAAGAAGGACGCGGCTTCGCCGTGGTCGCCGGTGAGGTACGCACGCTGGCACAGCGCAGCGCGACGGCTGCGAAGGACATCAAGGCGCTGATAGAGCAGGCCGTGGAGCAGATTGAAAGCGGCGTCACCGTTGCCGCGTCCACCGGGGACAGCATCAGGAAAGTGGTCGGACTGGTCGGCGAGCTGGCGGAGGCGATGGACACTATTTCCATCGCGTCATCAGAGCAGATGCAGGGCATTTCACAGGTCAGCGTGGCCGTGAGTCAGATGGACGGCGTGACGCAGAACAATGCGGCACTGGTTGAGGAGTCGTCGTCGGCTTCACAGTCGTTGTCTGAGCAGGCCCACGCGCTGAGGGGGATGGTGGAGGCGTTTCGTGTCTGATGAAAACCAACCTTCTCATGAGGAAAGACTGATAACGGCCGTCAGGATGATGAAAGCGGATGTCGACGCGATTTACACGCAGCTGAGGGACGGAACCTATGCTGAACCGGACACCTTCGTCAACAACTGGGCGCATCTGATGGACCGGGTCAAAAAAATGACGCCGGTACTCAGTGAGCCCGGCGTCACGGAGACGCTGCTGCGTACTGATGTGCGGCTCACGGCAGAGCTGCTGGCCATGACGCACGCCGTAGGCATCATTGAGAACTTTATGCGGTGTCTGGAGCGGCAGGCCGCGATAAAATCTGACCACACCTGACAATTGCCTGTAACAGATCCCGGGATTACTGTATAGCGGCTGTGTTGCATTCGTTGTCATAAATTTACTCAGCGCCTGATGGCGCGCCCGCCGTGACTAAACCGGCGGGCTTTTTTATGGGCACCACGCTTCATCAGGGGAAAAAACGCCAGTTCCGGCCGGCCACACGATCCCTCCCGCTTCTACGCAAATGCCTTATACCTGCACACAAAGTGAAACAGTCTGCTTACAGACATACAGGGAAAAGTGACTACGCTTTATGTCGCTGCACACCGACGTGTCAGTCTGAAGATGGCATTTATTTGATGTATTTAGCCCGGCATGCCGGGCCTTTTTCAGCTGTCCTCACTGAGTTTTTTCAGCTCAGACATCGCCTGGCGGACCATCCAGAAGCCGGGAGAGTAAAACACCCGTCCCAGCTTTTCCGCCAGCGCCGGCGTCACTGTCTGTATATCCCGCAGAATGAGGCGCACCTCATGCTCCCGCAGCCGGGAACGCCGGCAGAATTTGTCCACACTCATGTTGTATTCGGCCAGCAGCGCCGCCAGAAAACGGCCCACCGATTCCTGCTCACCCATAAGACCTTCCTTTGTCCGTAACTTTCACCCGAGCATAAAATACACACCCCGCCCGTTCAACGTTATAAAACGTGATATTCCCGCCCTTAAAACGTGAGGTGGCCACGCTCGCCGCAAGCCAGGCTGAGGCATACCGCAGCGGAGCGAGGAACGAACAGCCGTGTCGGGGAAGCGTCATTTCGCTTATGCCAGCAAAGACTGCTTACGCGCTCCCCTGACTGAAACTGCCCGACAAAAAAATAATTAGCCTGCTCAGTAAGATAAGTACTTCCTCACCAGTGCTCCGGCTCGTTCCTCTTGCCATGTTTCTCCGGCTCAATAATACTGTTTTTATATACAGTGTTATTTAGGGAGGAAATTTACTATGTCAGACTCACTCACAACCGCCCCGGCCTCAGGCCATTCAGTCCGGAGAGCGGCGCCATGAAAGCGACATCCTCTCAGGGCGGGCTGACGCTATTCAGGCCTGCCGACATCCGTCCCGTCATGCGCATCCCGCTGTTTGTGGAACGCTGCGCGGCCGGCTTCCCCTCCCCTGCCACCGATTATGTCGAAAGCGAACTGGACCTGAACGAGCTCTGCATCACCCACCGGGCCGCCACGTTTTTTGTGCGCGCCAGCGGCAGCAGCATGGAAGACCTCGGACTGTACGACGGGGACGTGATGGTCGTTGATCGTGCGAAAGAAGCCACACACGGTGATATCGTCATCGCGGAGGTCGGCGGGGAGTTCACCGTCAAGCGCCTGCAGCTGCACCCACAGATTGCGCTGCGCCCGATGAACCCCGCCTATCCGGTGATATACCCGGAGGAGCTGCACCTGCTGGGCGTGGTCACCTGGTTTTTCCACAATACTGAGGCGCGCCGGAGGTAACCATGCCGATGTTTGGTCTGGCTGACGTCAACAGTTTCTACGCGTCCTGTGAGGCCCTGTTCAGGCCTGACTTACGGGGAAAGCCCGTCGTCGTCCTTTCGAACAACGACGGCTGTGTAATCGCAAGAAGCAAAGCAGCCAAACTCCTGGGCATAAAAATGGGAATTCCGTGGTTTCAGATTAAAACACAGGACTTCCCTGAGAAAGTGCATGTCTTCAGCTCAAATTATGCTCTATAGTAAGTTAAGTGGAATGCAACATTGATCGTATAGACTTTGAACAGCAACGCTGACCTCAGAGGTAAACGCAATGACGACTCCACTAAACAACAGTGCCATTTTACTGGCGGAACGCTGGCTGAAGCTGCTGTCCGACCTGGGGCGGGCACCCGCCACCCTGACCGCCTACCGCGCAGCCCTCTGTCATTATTTTGCGTTCTGCAGCCGGAACAGGATTGAACCTGAAAAGGTCAGGTTTGATGACATGGCTGCCTACATCCGTCCTCAGTTACCCGGTATGCCTTTCCCGGCCGCAAGCGCCACGCTCCAGCTGCGCCTGTCGGCTGTCCGTCTCTGGTACGACTTCCTGATGTATCTTGACCTGTGTAAGGTAAATCCGCTGCCCCGTTCCGGCACGCCGGGCATGCTGTGTTCCGCACGGGGGCTGGTTCCCCGTATCGTAAAGCTGCCGCGTATTCCTGACGATGCACAGTGGCAGCTTTTTCAGGCTCATGCCGCGGATTCTCCGCTTCGTGACCGGCTGATGCTGGCGTTAACCTACTGCGGTGCGCTGCGACGATCGGAAGTCACCGCGCTGAGTACTGATGACCTTGACTTTGCCCACCGCCTCATCCGCGTCCGGGCTGAAACCACCAAGAACCGTCATGAACGGATCGTCTGTTACAGTCCCGCCCTGACGCCGGTGCTGGCGGCTCATCTTTTACAGATGAAGCTGTCGGGGATGGTAAAAGGAGCCCTGTTCCGCTCTGAGTCCGATCGTAATCAGGGGGCACCGCTCTCTTACTGGAGCTGGAGCAAAACGGTACGGAAATGGGCGCTTGAGTCAGGGCTGCCCGACATTTCAACCCATACTTTCCGCCACCTGCGGTTGACGCATCTGGCCCGTGCGGGCTGGAAACTGCACGAACTTGCCACCTACGCAGGTCACCGTGATCCGCGCACCACTCAGATTTATATTCACCTTTCCGGCAGGGATCTTGCCGCCCGGATGGCAGGAGCAATTGAAACGGCAGATATCAGGATGGCGAACCTCATTTTCGGCACGGAGGAATAATATGGCAGCGTCTGAACAGCCTGAGAATGTGTGGCTTCCCTTCGATCTCTCCGCTTACAGGCTTGATGCTTTACTGACTGAGCCTGAAAAGGCCGCACTGGCCACCTCTCACAGCCGGGGCAGGCTGCTGCGGATGAAACCTGCTCCTGAGTTTATCAGGCCGCTGAAAGACATCGCAGCAGAAAGCGGATGCAGCCGCGAGGTTGCTGACCTGATAATACTGGACCTCCTGCGTGAGATGCACCTTTCGGGTATACCGTACTGGCGATGGCCGCAGGAACGCTGGCAGACATTCAGCCGGACGGACGGAAAAGGACGGCCGCTGATGGCCGCCTTTGCATGGCATTTCGCCGGACGGTATGATCCCCTCAGCCTGCCAGACATCAGAAAACCTGCCCTGTATACCTGTGCCATTTTTGGTCAGGCTATTTACTTCCGGGAGCTTCACCGCCTGACTGAAACCCTGAAATCGCTGGGCTATGCTGCGGGTAGTCAGGTCACGCATCTGTCGGGCATACTGGCCACGCTGATGGTCATGAACAGAGATCCCCGTCTTGAAACCTTTACGCCTGAACTGCTGTGGGAAGCCCAGAACAACACAGATAGCGGGACATCCCGGTACATTGGCCGGATTTCACACGGCCTTGCTGCGCTGGGCATCTTCAGCGCCCCGATGAGGATGCGTAATTATACCCGATGGTATGAAAAACCCGTAGACGGGATCGATCCGGCCTGGGTCAGGTGGTGCCGGCGCTGGCGGGAAACGTCTGTGCTGAGGCCTCGCACCCGTGAAGGCCAGTACAGTTTTATACTGCGCTGCGGCCTCTGGCTGGCAAAGGCGCATCCGGAGGTGCGTGAACCGTCAGACTGGAGCATGGAAATCTGCGCCAGCTTTATCGCTGCGGTCGGCCGGATGAACGTGGATGAGCTACAGTTGGGCACGGAAAGGGGCACCCGAAAATCGGTGCGATCCGGTGAGCCTATGATGCCGCATTCAAGGGCGCATTTTATCTACTCACTGCGCCGTTTTATGGTCGACTACGAAAACTGGGGCTGGGGTCGCCTGCGCTTCAGCCCTGCCCGTCATCTTTCCACACCGGATACCACCCTGTTTCGGCGCGACGTCAATCCCCGTGTTATCGACGATCCGGTCTGGCTCAAGCTCATCTGGGCCAGCCTCAATCTGCGTCAGGAAGACCTGCTTACTGAAATACATTATCCGCTGGCCATGCTGCAGGCGATGGCCGTCATCTGGACCCATGCGGGGCTGAGGAAAAATGAGCTGCTCCGCCTGACTACCGGTTGCATCGCGCCGCAGGCAGATGAAATAACGAAAGATGACGGCAGCGTCATCCCGGCCGGAACCCTTTGTTACCTGCATGTCCCCGCCGGAAAAACATCAAAAGCCTTTGTTAAACCCGTGGCGACAGTGGTAAAAAAATATGTCGACATCTGGCTGGCCGAACGCCCGGCAGAACAGGCCATGCTGGCTGATGAGCGGACCGGTGAGAAGGTCCGGCTGCTGTTTCAGTACCGGGGGAAGCCTGCCGGCAGCGCTATCCTCAACCGCACGGTGATACCGATGCTCTGCGCAAGAGCGGGCGTTCCTTCTGAAGACAGCGGCGGAGTGATAACCAGCCATCGGGGACGCGCCTCAGCCGTGACCGCACTGGCCAGCGTACCGCAGGGCATGTCACTGTATGAACTGATGCAGTGGGCTGGTCACTCAACGCCCCAGTCCACCATGCATTATCTCCGTATCCGCCCGACACAGCTGGCCGCCTCGTTTGTAAAAGCAGACAGAGTCGCGCACATGATCAGCGTACTGATTGATCGCGACCCTGACGCCGCCAGCCTGACCGGACCTGCAACGTATTATGATTTAGGTGATTCATACTGCACAAATCCGTTCTGGAGCAGCTGCCCGCACCGGATGGCCTGCATCGGCTGCGATTTTAACCTGCTGAAGGACAGCGCGCGCGGGCTTATTCTGGAGAGTAAAGCATCCATCCGGCGTTATCTCGAAGAGGTCCCGCTCACTCCCGATGAGAAAGCCGTACTGGAGCAGGATGCTGAAAAGGTTGAGCAGGCTCTTACAAAATTGGGCCCAAAATCCTGAGTGCTCAAATGCTTTCAATGTCCGGTCTGAGGGTGTCAGTTCAGAGTCAGTACAGACGACCGAACGTCGTATTTGATATGAATCTGATTATAGCGGGCGTTATGACGTAACTGATGGAACAGCAGATGAGAAAACAGAAGCGATGTATGGGGTATGTGGCTGTCGTGGTCGATGACTACGATCGTGCAATTGAGTATTACACCGATAAGCTGGGCTTTACCCTGATTGAGGACACGCCGCAGCCGGGTAAGCGCTGGGTCGTGGTGACGCCGGACCCTGACAGCGACTGTGCTATTCTTCTTGCCCGCGCGTCGAACGACCGGCAGGAAGGCTTTATCGGCAACCAGTGCGGCGGACGGGTTTTTCTGTTCCTGCAGACCGACGACTTCTGGCGCGACTACAATGCTATGAAGGCAAAAGGCGTCCACTTCTGTCAGGAGCCGCGCGAGGAAGAATACGGAATGGTTGTCGTGTTTGAGGACATCTATGGCAATCGCTGGGACCTTTACCAGAACAGGCAGACCTGAAACTCTGTCACGACAGTGTCCCGGATTTAGGGGAAGCCTTACAGGCGTAAACCCTGTCGGATCAGGCCCGCAGAGAGCGCTTCTGAACAATATACTGAACTGTCTGACCTCAGTGCAGCGGTCGCTGCACTGAGGTCTCCCCTGGATAGAGGCCGTACGGTCCGGGTTAACCACACAGCGTCATGATATAAAATCCGGCCGCCGTCATGGCCAGCGAACCCAGCACGTGTATCAGCACCGAGGCGGCTGCCCAGGCATAGCTGCCTGACTGCAGCAGGGCAAAAACCTCAGTTGAGAATGTGGAGAAGGTCGTCATTCCGCCACACAGCCCGGTGGTAATGAGCAGCCGCCAGGCCGGATCGAGGCCGGGATGGCGCAGAAAATACGCCAGCGCCGCCCCGATGATAAATCCACCCAGCAGGTTGACCAGCAGCGTCCCCGGCGGCAGGTCCGGAAAAAGCGCGTTCAGGCGTGCGCCCAGTTGCCAGCGGATAACACACCCTAAAGCACCGCCGGTGATGACGGCAAAAAGCTGATTCACGTTCATTCCTTTTTTTTAATATTCAGAACATAACGGCACACGACCTGTGCGGCCGTATCCATTTCATATACAACCGGCACGCCGGTCGGGATGTGCAGCTGTGCCACGCTGTCGTGGGGCATGCCGTTCAGAAAGGCGGTCAGGGCGCGCAGCGTGTTGCCGTGCGCCACAATCAGAACGGTACTTCCGCAGCGCAGCTGTGGCACCACAACGTGGTGCCAGTATGGCATGACGCGACGCAGGGTCATTTCCAGGCTTTCCGTTGCAGGCAGGTCGGCCAGCGCAACGCGGCGATAGCGCAGATCCCGACGCAGCTGCGCCGGAGCCTCCGCGTCTGCGGGCGGAATGCCGCTGAAGCTTTTGCGCCATAGCCGGACGGTCTCTTCCCCCATCATCCGGGCAGCGTCGTCCTTGTTCAGCCCCTGCAGCGCACCGTAGTGGCGCTCGTTCAGTCGCCAGCTCTTTTCCACGGGCGTCCAGCTTCGGTCAAGACGGTCCAGCACCCGCCAGACCGTGTGAACGCAGCGTGTCATCACCGAGGTGAAGACACGGTCGGGCATAAGGCCCACTGCCCGCAGCGCGTCACCGGCTCGGTCGGCCTCCTGCCGCCCCCTGACCGTCAGCGGCACGTCCGTCCAGCCGGTAAAACGGTTTTCCCGGTTCCACTGGCTTTCGCCGTGCCGCAGGAGGATCAGCGTTGCAGGGGCCACAGGCATTCCTTCTTTGCCGGACGGGGACCGTCCGGCGGATGTGTTACGTGCGGCGCACAAACGCATGAAGCCCCGCGTAGTGCGCGTCCTCACCCAGCGCCTGCTCAATGCGCATCAGCTGGTTGTACTTTTCCACGCGTTCGCCGCGGCACGGCGCGCCGGTTTTCAGGTGTCCCGCGCGCAGGGCCACCGTCAGATCGGCAAGGAACGTGTCCGTGGTTTCCCCGCTGCGGTGAGACATGAACGCACCCCAGCCGTGCCGCTGGCAGAGAGCCACGGCGTCCAGCGTTTCGCTGAGCGAGCCTATCTGATTGAGCTTGATCAGCGCGGCGCTGGCGAGGTTTTCGTCAATGCCGCGCTGGATGTACTTCACGTTGGTTACAAACAGGTCGTCACCAACCAGCTCGGCCCTGCCCGCAAGCTGCTGGTGCAGATGCTTCCAGCCCGCCCAGTCGTCCTCGGCCAGGCCGTCTTCCAGCAGGATGACCGGAAACTGGTCCATCAGCTCGCCGTAGTATGCCGTCATTTCCGCCGCGCTCAGCGCGCTGCCCTCGGTGCGCAGATGATACTGACCGTCAGCGAAAAACTCACTTGAGGCAGGGTCCATGCAGATGCTGATGTCCTCTCCGGGCCTGTATCCCGCCTTCTCAATCGCCTGTACGATAAACGCCAGCGGGTCACGGTTCGACGACACGGCGGGCGCAAAACCGCCTTCGTCGCCCACTGCCGCTGAGAGTTTTTTGTCCAGCAAGATCTGGCGCAGCGCCTGGTAGACCTCGCTGCCCTGACGCACGGCCTCGCGCAGCGTGGGTGCCCCGTGTGGCGCTATCATGAACTCCTGGAAGTCCGCGCCCTGACCGCGGGCGTGCACGCCGCCGTTGATGATGTTCATGCACGGCACGGGCAGCAGATTCGCCTGCAGGCCCCCCAGGTAGCGCCACAGCGGCTCGTGCGAGGCCTGTGCCGCCAGCCGGGCCACCGCCAGCGATACGCCCAGAATGGCATTGGCACCCAGGCGACTCTTGTTCTCCGTGCCGTCCAGCATCAGCATGATGTTGTCCAGCTGCCGCTGCTCGCGCACGTCCAGGCCGCGCACGGCTTCGCAGATTTCCGTATTAACCGCCCTGACGGCATCCAGCACGCCTTTGCCGCCAAAACGTTGTGCGTCACCGTCGCGGCGCTCTGCGGCCTCGCGCGACCCGGTGCTGGCCCCGGAAGGCACCGAGGCGCGTGCCATCATCCCGTCCGGGGTCCGGGCCTCAACTTCAACGGTGGGGTTGCCGCGAGAGTCAAGAATTTCCCGGGCGGTCACGTTATCCAGTGTAAAGTGCATAGCGTTTCTCCCGGTTTAGTCATTCAGGTGAGTAATAAGCACATCCACCGTGAGGTGGTTGATGTATTCCGCCGAGCGGGACGTCAGCATTCCCATAAAGCGGTTGCGGTGCCCGGCAAGCACGAGGTCCACGCCCAGCTCATTGATGCACTTCTCCACGTCCTCAAAGCGGCGCATGGTCACCAGCTCCCGCGTGTCTACCGCCTCAGGCACGGAGGCCGCCAGCTCGCTCATAAACGCTTTGGCTTTCAGCACCTCTTCCGACACGACGTCGTCCATCAGGCTGTCGGACACGTAGTTCATTTCCCGGTAGTCGTCGCTGATGTGGGCCAGGGTGATTTTCATGCCGAGCGGCTGCGCCAGCGCGACCGCCCGTTTCAGCAGGAGGGTGCCGTCGTCTTTGTCGTTCACAAGTATCAGTGCGTGGGTGTAGCAGGTCATAATGAACTCCCGTTCTGGTTAAGGCGGGACTCAAGCCACGGCAGAAGCTGTTTTTTGCGGCTGAGCATGCCCGGTACGGAGCAGGAGGCCGCGTTAACGCTCTCCCGCCCGGCGAAGTAAAGCGTTGAAAACCCGGCGCGAATGTCGGTCAACATCAGCACCGTCAGCCCGGCACCCGACTGGTCCGCCAGATACGCCAGGGCAGCGAGCAGGTCGTCCATCACGGGGGCAACCTGTGTCGGTGAGCTGACCTCAATCTGGGCAATGCGCACGTCGGTGCCGGCAATGACGAAGGCCTTGAGATCCCTGCCCAGCAGCTGCTGGGCGCTGAGGCCGCTGACGTCCGTTTTGGCGGTGAGGAGGTCACGGGCGAAGGCTCTGCGGTTTACGCCGGACAGCACGCCCAGTTCGGTCGCCGAACGGATATCGTCTTCGGTGGTGGTCGGCGAGCGAAGATTCACGGTGTCACTCAGGAGTGCGCCCAGCAGAAGCACGGCGAGCGTCGGGGGCAGCGTGCGGCGCGCTTCAGCGTCCATCAGCAGCCAGAGCAGCGTGGCGCTGCTGCCAACCGGGCGGATATGCACCTCCGGCGGCAGTTGCGTTATCAGCCCGCCCAGCCGGTGGTGGTCAGTGATGCCCACGACGTTGCTCCGGAGCAGGTCGTCAGGCCCCTGCGCCGGCTCGGTGAAATCGACCAGCCACACCCGTTCATCCTGCAGCGGAATAGCGAGCAGCGGCGGCAGCGTAAGACCGGCGGTGTCAAAGATAAAGCGGGTTTCCCGGTTAGCCTCGCCGAGACGCCATGCGCGGGCGTCCATGCCGCGCCCGGTCAGCCAGTGAGCGGTGACGACCGCCGTGCAGATGGCGTCGCTGTCAGGATTGATGTGGCCAAAAACGTGTATCAAGGGTCTCTCCCCGTAAAGGGAAGTACGCAGGCCGGGAGGAAAGTAAGGACGGCCTGACGTACCTCCTGAAAATCAAGAGTCACATCAGGCGTCATCAGCTCCGGAACGGAGCGGTTGGGAAAGGTGGAACGCCATCACCCTGTACTCTGAGTATAGAGCCAGACGGAAAGCCTGTCAGTATTATTCTGCTGGCACCCTCAGCCCGCCAGCGCAGCGCGTGCCTCGCGGAGCACCCGGCGGATGTTTTCCGGCACCGCCGGGCTTGTGCAAAGTGAAAGCGGACTGGGGTGAGGCATCTTCAGCACCGTGACGCCGGGGCACTGATGACTGACCGTCCCGCGGGCCTGAGCCGCTACGGCACCGGCCAGCACCACCACGCGCAGCGCGGGCAGATACGCCAGCACGTCCTCAAGCCAGGCGCAGCCGCTGCGGATGTCCGCCGCTGAGGGCCGTTTCTGCGGCCCGTCGCTGACCCAGGGCACCGTATTCCACAGCACGCTGTCCCGGCGCGCAATACCGGCTTCCGCCAGAAACCGCCCCAGGTTCTGCTGGGCCGGCCCCGGGTTATCCCGCGACACAAACCGGGGTGACGGGCTGCTGCGCGCCGGCGACTGCAGCAGGACGAGCAGTCCGGCCCCGGTCCCGCCGTCGGCCGGATCAAACCACGGCAGCTCCACGCCGTGCTGACGCAGCCCGCTGACCCAGCGATTCAGCGCGGCCACGTGCGGCGCGGTGACTGCCGCGAGGCGTTCCTCGCGTAAAAACGGGTCCAGCAGCGACGTGCAGGTTTCACTCACGGCTTCCGGTCCAGGCCTGCCAGACAGGGGGAAACAAACAGTTTCCCGCTCCATGCCCCGCGCACCGTCTTCACCGCGACCAGCAGCCACATGGCGGCCAGCATGACGACAAGAAGCGCACCGAAGCCTTTAAAGAACGCCAGGTCAACGAGGGTGGACAGCTTCAGCGTGGCGACCGTGTACACGCCCAGCGGGAAGGTAAAGCCCCACCATCCCAGATTGAACGGAATGCCTTCACGGAAGTATCGCACGGTTATCAGCGTGGCCAGCAGCATCCACCACAGGCCGCAGCCCCAGAAGAGAATGCCGGCAACGAACCCCACGCCTTGCGCGATATGACCGATTTCCGGCATGCCCGCCGCGGCAAACACCCCGGGCGCATCTCCGCCGATGACCAGCATCCCCAGCGAGCCGGTACCAATCGGCCCCAGTGCCAGCCAGCTTGAGGCCGCCATGCTTTCGTGTGGTAGCTTGTGCAGCGCCATACGCAGCAGCAGGATGGCGAGGATGCTCAGCGCCACCGGCACCGAGTACGCCCACAGCACGTAGCTGGTAATAATGATGCCGAGCTGCGCGTGGGGGTCGGCAATGTGCGGTGCCAGCAGGCCGCCACTGACTGCCGCAACCTCGGCGGCCACGACCGGCAGTAACCAGACGGCGGTCATCTGGTCAATGCTGTGCTGCTGCCGGGTAAACATCATGTAGGGAATACACACGCCACACAGCAGCGACATCGCCACGTCCAGCCACCACAGGGCGTGCGCTACGGGAATGACGTCAGCCCCCCACCGGGGGAGGCCAAACGCCAGCAGCCCGTTGATGATGGTGGCCATGCCCATCGGGATGGTGCCGAAGAACATGGACACCGTTGAATGGCCAAAGATGCGCTTTGCCTCACCGAAGTACATCACCCAGCGGGCCAGATACATCACGGCAAAGACGCTGAACAGGAAGATGTTAAACATCCAGAGTCCCTCGGCGACGAGGCGTAATCCCGGAACCGGCCAGGGGAACTGCGCCAGAGACAGAGACAGGATACCGGTCCCCATGGTCGCGGCGAACCAGTTAGGCGTGAACTGACGTATAGCCTCTTTCGGGCTGCTCAGCGCGCTCAGCGGGCGCGCTCCGTTATGCAGGGTAAATATTTTATCGTTCATGCCGTAATCTCCTGAGTAGACAGAAAGAGTATAGGCACGTCGGGTTAAATCTTTAAAACAGGTTATTCAGTTAAAATAAACCAGTAAAAGTGGTTAGACTCTCCCACTCCGGGAAGGACCGTCACACCGCCGGAGTGAGGGAAGGACTGAATCAGGCCTGCGGCGGGCTTTTAATCGTGGCCGTGACGCGGTTCTGTTTCAGGTCAACGACCGCAATGCTGAGGTCTTTATTCAGCACCCACGCGCGGGCACCGTCTTTGCTGAAAACGATGGCCTGACGGGGCGCATCCAGTCCGGTAACGGTGGAGACCACCTTACCGGCGGCGGTATCAATAACGGAGAGGCTGTTGTCGCCCAGGTTGCCGCTGTAAACATAGCGGTTATCCGGCGTCAGGGCGGCACCGTAAGGATCCTGCCCCACGGGAATGGTTGCCGTAATGGCGAGCTTCTGCGTGTCAACCACGGCGATGGTGTTGCTGCCGCTGTTAGCCGCGTACAGTGTGCGGCCGTCGGCGCTGACTGAAATGGCGCGCAGCTTGCTGAAGCCTGTTATCTCGCCGCGAATCTCGCCCGTTACGGCGTCAACCAGGGTAATTTTATCGCCCTTAAAGTTAGTGACGTAGACGGTTTTGCCGTCCGGGCTGATTTTTATGCCCTGACGGGGCTGGGCAAAACCCGTCACGACCGCAACGGGCCGGTTGTGCGTCAGGTCATACACCGAGAGCGTGCTGGCGGCCTCGTTATTCACATACAGGCGCTGACCGTCACGGCTGATAGCTGTGCCGAATGCCCCGGGCCCCAGCGGCAGCGAGGTCTCCACGTCAAGCGTCCCGGTGCTGATTTTTCTGACCACGCCGAGGCTGCTGTCTGAAAGATATACGGCCTTCCCGTCGGGGGAGAAAAGCGCATTGCGGGGCGTGACGTATCCCTTAAGCACCTTTCTGACTTTCCCGGCAGCCAGGTCGTAGACCACCACCTCAGAGCGCTCACTGTAGGACGCCACCGCCGTTTTCTCATCGGGACTGACAGCAAGGGAATTGTTGTGGATATCGCCGTCAAACGTCCAGCGTTCCTCTGCGGCACCGGCGAGGGTGCTGATAAGAAGAAACGCCACCGCGGTCAGTCCCGGGATCCTGTATTTTTTTATCATCATTTTTCCTGCATTGGGGTGGGTAAGGGATAAGACTCATTGCCCGATTGAGGGCTTCAGAGTAAGCGTGGCAGATTAAATCCTGGCGGGGAAATCGATTTTCCGACTATGTCTTACCACCCTCAACCTTCCCCCCTGTCAGTAAGCATACTGAGGTAGTTCAAGGCTGAATAATTCCTGTTCAGAAAATAAACTTCAGAGGAATGGTAACTGATTTTTTTTGTTTAAATTGCATTCCACATAAATCATAGCCTTAGCCAGCGCGTGATGTCTGCTCTGGAAGATATGACGCCTAAAGTCGAACAGTATTCCATCGATGAAATGTTCCTCGATCTGACCGGCATCGATGGCTGTGAGGACTTTGAGCACTTCGGCCACCGGCTGCGAGCCCACGTGCTGGCCAGAACCGGACTGACCATCGGGATCGGCAGCGGACCCAGTAAAACTTTAGCGAAATCAGCCCAGTGGGCCTCAAAAGAGTGGCCCCAGTTTAAGGGCGTACTGGCGCTGACGCCCGGAAACCCCAAGCGGACCGAAGCGCTGTTGATGCGCCAGCCGGTCGAGGAAATCTGGGGTGTCGGGCGCCGTATCGGTAAAAAACTTAACCTGCTCGGCATCACTAACGCGCTCGAGCTGGCACGCACGCACCCCGCCTTCATCCGGAAGAACTTTTCGGTGGTGCTGGAAAGGACGATCCGCGAGCTGAACGGCGAGGCATGCATTCCTCTTGAGGAGATGCCGCCGGCAAAGCAGCAGATTGTCTGCAGCCGCAGTTTCGGTTCGCGCATTACCACCAAAGTGGCCATGCAGCAGGCACTCTGCCAGTACGCCACGCGCGCCGCGGAGAAGTTGCGGGGCGAACGACAGTACTGCCGGCACATCAGCGTGTTTGTCCGGACCTCGCCCCATGCGGTCGGCGAGACGTTTTACGGCAACACGGCCGGGGAAAAACTTTCCTTGCCCACGCAGGATACGCGCGATGTTATCGGTGTGGCCATGCGCGCGCTGGACCGCATCTGGATTGATGGTCACCGGTATATGAAAGCCGGCGTCATGCTCGATGACTTCACGCCTCATGGCGTCAGCCAGCTTAATCTGTTTGACGACAACCGGCCGCGGTCGAACAGCGCGCAGCTGATGCAGGTGCTGGACGGCATCAACCAGTCAGGCCTGGGTCGGGTATGGTTTGCGGGTCAGGGAATTGATACCGAGTGGAAGATGAAGCGGGACATGCTGTCACCGGCGTGGACGACGCGCTGGAGCGACATCCCCACAGCCAGAGTTGTGTGATTATTGCGCGGCCGATCTGCACATGCTCTAATAAGTGATAACTTACGCGTCCACAACTCACTGGTATAACAATGATTAATCTTAACCAGCCTGATTCTGAATGTACTGCCCTGTGCATGGTTAGCGCAGGCATTGTGGTCTGCCTGTTGAGTCTTTTTTATCTTAATAACGATTCCTCTAAGGGTACCGTAGATACGCAGCAAATAAGCAGTTTACTGAAGACGACTTGTTCTGTTGTTGATGCTGACCGGCTTCAATATGGCTCCCTTTCAAATGAAGACAGAGCCGCTAAAAACAGACTTACGGAAAAATGTAAACCCATCAGGATGCATTAATCATGAGAAAAACAGATATCGGCCTTATCATCATCTCACTTCCAAACGGCCTGATTCATGCCGGACTTATCATTGCTTATCTCTGTGGTGCCCATGGATTTGCCGAGTTCTGGTCAGTCACTATGATGGCGCCTCTCATCTTTGCGCTTGATGCGGGGATTTTTATAAGCGTTGTTATGAGATTACTAACTGAAAGGAAGGCCAAGAAAAAGGCCCTGGCTAAAGCAACCCTGGCAGCCCAAGGTATTTAAATCTTCAACAGGCTCCCTCACCTTCAAATCAATTTCGAATCAACTTAATCTCTGCCGTGAATCATAGCCCTTAATATCAGCAGATCAGTCCATTACAGCATTTGTACCGGAACCATGGTCCCAGCTGGTCAGGTTGTCACGGGACTGGCACTGGGACCACGGTCCCAGTTGGTCAGGTCGTCACGGGACTGGCTCTGGGACCATGGTCACAGCTGATCAGGTCACCAAGAAATTGATTCTGGGACCGTGGTCCCACTTGAACAGGTCATCTCAGGAATGGCACTGGAACCACGGTCGCAGTTGAAAATGTCATCGCAGGGGTGGCACTGGGACCATGGTCACAGCTGATCAGGTGACCAAAAAATTGATTCTGGGACCGTGGTCCCACTTGAACTGGTCATCTCAGGAATGGCACTGGGACCGTGGTCCCAGTTGAAAATGTCATCGCAGGGTTGGCACTGGGACCATGGTCCCAGGATAAGAACACTAAGCTGGTTTAACACAATGTTCTGAAAGCAATTGTTCAATTTGTTGAATTAGCTCAGCGGGTATTTTACGTTTATCCAGATTTATCGTGACTTTGTCGTGTCTATAACTGGCTGTTACACCAGGTCCAAAATCCCGTTTTTGCACAATTTTTTTATCGCGTGAAGGGTTTTCTCTAAGGCTGTTCATAAGTGCTTCTATCAATTCATCTGCACCTGTGACTTCTCCTTGTTTATTCTCTGAAGATAAGCTTTTAGCTTTAGAAATTAAAAGTTCCTCCTTACCATCAGACAACTTATGAAGTTGTTCACCCGCGCGAGCAGAAAGTTCACCAGGGTGAGAGAAAAGGGCGATTACTTCCCTGGGGAGTTTTGATGTGTTGATGCACCGCGAAATTATCTTTCTTGAGATACTTTCTGCGTCTGCTAAAGCAGAAATGTTATTAGCAAATTCGTTTTCTAATCGCTGCGCGTATCGCTTACCGCGCTCATAAGCACTGGTTGGTCTGTAATCATTACCTAGTTTTGAGAGCGCGTTCATCTGCTCATCATCAAGGTCACCAACTAAAACACGATAAGAGGTGGAAGTGAGGATAGCAGCCATACGGCGCCTGCTGCCATCAGCTATCTGAATAATATTATTCTGATGACGTCCAAAAGCTGGGTTTTGTTGACCGCTGGTAAGAAAAGAAGGGATCAAATCATCAAGAGCAGATTCAGTCAAAAAATCCTGGAGTCGCTCATTACCTGACCAGACGCAGGTAGCATCAGCAATCTTATCAGGCGAAATCGTTTCAAGAACGAATTTCACATCACGTCCACAAACAGGTAAAACAATCGTATTGCCCTTGGACATGTTTCCCACACGTGAAATCAAAGATCCCACAACCGGCGCAGCACTCTGAGAGGTGTCTCCAGATGCAGGGGAAGCAGGAGTGGATGATTTTGTAATGATCGGCGCACGCTTCATTATCGAATCTCCCAACGAGGTTTAATCAGGCGGTCAAAAATTTCGTTACAGACAGGTTCCCAGATAGCCAGCGCATTTCTCCACGCACCTGTAGAAGAACGCTGATCAATCGCCTGTTCAAAAACAGTACGCATTCTTATCTGGCCTTTCCCAACCTCATCCGTTTCACGAACAACATTCTTAAGCACCATGCTGCCCCAGGCATCACGGATTTGTTCTTCCATCCACGGCGACTGCGAACCGTTATTGTTGCTGTACTTGGTTAAAAGTATGCGTACATCAGGCTCAAAACCCTGTAGGTCAACGTTTTTGAGTAAGTCGCGCAACATATCGAAAAACTGAAGAGCAGAGGTATAGTCAAACAATTCAGCAGGTGTAGGGACGATCAAAACATCCGCAGCGCACACAACATTTATAGTGCCTATGCCAAGATTAGGCGCGCTATCAATGACGATGACATCATAATCCTGAGCGACTGACTCCATTGCAAGCCGCAACATCATATGGGGCTCTGTAGGCAGCTTTCCTTCGTCGTAACGCGCCATCAGCTCTGTTTCAATCCGGTGCAGAGCTAGGCAGGAAGGAATAATATCGAGGCCTGGCCAGCATGTGGGCTTAACGGCATAGAAGGCATCATCTCGTTCACCTAAATAAAAAGGCAGGAGAGTATCGTCAGCATGGATATGAAGATCGGGCACCCAACCATGGTACATAGAGGCAGTGCCCTGAGGATCGTTACCTTCAACAAGTAATACCCTTAGCCCCTTAAGAGCCAAATCCTGAGCCAAGTGAACAGAAACTGAGGTTTTGTAAACGCCCCCTTTATGTGCTGCCACACCTATGACTGGTGGCATACTTTCATTGGGTCTACGAATACGAGTTCCGAACACATCTCGCATATGGTTTATCTGCTCTATGGTGTATCCGACTCGCTGTTCGACGCGTCCTCTCATCTCCAAATCAGGATAGGGCAGTCGTCCCGCTTTTTCAGCGTCTCGTATGGCCTGAGGTGTTACACCTACGAGGTCTGCAGCCTCACCTACACGCCACCTACGTGTAATCTTTCGCGCCTCTGGGCTATCATCATTGAACTGTGCGACGGCGATAGCTTTAGTCATTGCATGGCCGGCAGTAATGCACTGGTCTAACGTTTTCTTTAAACTCATAACCTGCACCCTTTAATTAACTTTGCATTTTTATATTAAATCTTGATATTTGAAGCAAAGCAACACCAATAGTGCAAACCTGATGAAAATTTGCAAAGCAGAGTGTTTAACGGAGTTATGATTGAACTGAATAACTCCCTGCCAGGTATGCAGGGGAGGAAAAGGGCAGGCATATGCAGAAGAGAGGCTAAAGGTGCTGAAGTTTACCAAAAATGAACCGCTCGAATGGCTTGTCGGGTTCATTAGGCCAGTTTTGCGGATCCGTTACTAATACCCCTATCTGACGCATTCCTTTATGTTGTTCAGATTTTCGCTCACAATAATCTTCGTCCGTATATCCCATCGTTTCGATTACAACATCATGTTTGACGCCATTTGGTTCAATCACATTAACCAGAAAGTCAGGAAGAACATAACCTTTCTCCTCGTCAACGGTGACCTCAATATCGAAGAGGGGACGTTCCAGTGATAACCTGGGCGCTGAATCTTTCCTAGACAACCACTCTGCTGCCTCGAAAAGGCTGTCGAGCGTCTGTCGTTCAAGATTACTGTCTACTGGAACGGGGCAGGTACGACTGTATATAGCGTGCGCGTAGGCCTCGCTGCAGATAACCTCTCCAGTAGATGAACGCCGGTATGACGCAATGACCAGGTAAGGTGGGCGAACACCATCCTGCGATTCTCCGTTAATGCTGACGCCTTTTTCAGGCGTGAAATGATATTTATCACCCCGGATTTCATACACGGCTTCTTCCCGGCTGACTTCATCAGTGACAAAAATCTGGTAGAAAACCCGTGCTTTTTTAGCAGGCCAGCAGGAATCAGGATTCTCAAGCTTCACCATATTCGCTTCAAGAGCATGCTGACTCATCCAGGGTTTGAAAAAAATAATTTCTGAAAGAGGGCGGCCGCGCATGAATTCCTGTTCATCGGTTACAGCCGTTAACAGGCGAAGGGATTCGACGAGAGGTCTTGTAGGTTTGGGATGTAAGTGCTCGATTTTGTTAAATCCGGCATCATCTAAAAGTGTCAGTAACACTCTGGCCAGACTGGTCCGGCGCTTACGTCGTGTTCTGTCAGTGCTGACAGCGGCTGACGTTCCTGCGGCACGGATGGTTACGTCTGTATCGTCTGAAGGGAGAAAATTGCGAAAATTAATCCTTCTGCTGCCCGCTGATTTTCTGGTGCCGTTTCGCGTTGCACCTACATCATCCTCAGCTTTAAACTCACGGTACATGGGGCAGGTAAGGGCATGTTCGTGGTTAAAACCCGAAAGGAAAAGCTTACGTGTATCTTCCCTCATCTTCGCACTGTTCAGTGCTGGAGAATCACCCGGCACGCAGCCGCACTGCAGCCATGCTTCTTTCTGACGCATGGTGAGTATGACCGATTCTGCAATGTGACGTTTTTCCGGCCTGCCTCGGCCAAAAAAATCATGTACCGCTGACTCTTCCTCATCTTTCAGCTCACGAAGAAGAGCACCCCGTGGATTTTTTTTCTTTACAAGAGACATGGTCATACTATTACCTCCGGTCAAGAAAACAGTTAATAAAAAAACCAAAACAGAATCAATAATGCTATGGCAAATATCAGCCACTAATTTGCATGCCAGCTTTGTGAACTTCCTGGGGAAGGTAATGCCAATAGCGTGATGATAAAAATCCCGCTACGTCGTTTATAAATACACAAAGCCCCGTGTTCAGCCAAAAAATTTTCCCTGACGCAACTCCAAAGGACAAAGTTTTAATTTTAATTAAGATAAAAGAGCAGGGCAGGGCTGTAGTTAAACTCCTGGAAATACTGGCCGATAGTCACATAACCTCACTGCAGTAACTGGAGTTTAAATGCGCAATTATCTGCCAGGTACGCTTGCTTCAATGATGATGCTGCTTTTATCGGCATGCTCAGGTGTACGTGATGTTTCAGACCGGCATTATGAATATGAAAATGCACACAGCCTGGCGTGGAATATTAGCACCGCTGCAGGCATGACATCATTCGAAGATGCAAAGTTTAATCCACAGCTCAGCACGCTATACAGCCGCAAAGATTACGATCTGTCTTATCCAGTAAAATCGGCTCAGACGTTAAATGAGTCAACCCTTCCACTGGCTCCGCTGTTACGCTTTACGCCTACGGGAATGGCTCCTGAAGACTGGTGGTTTAACCGCATACTGGCATGGATCCCCACAGAACTGGCTAAGACCCCCCAACAGGCATCTACGGTTCTGGCAAATACGATTCAGGAAGCCGTACTGACCACGCTGAAAGAAACAAAACGCCCGACTGGAGAGATAAAAAACGAAGCAGGGGACAATGGGTGGATAAACAAATATGCCCTGCAGATAACTGATCCGCGCTATGTCGTAGTTCACTTTGCTGATTCAGCAGCGGGTTGTGAATTCCCGGATAAAAATGTGCCTTCTATCGAACGGATAAAACTTCCCAGCTGCGCTTTCTTCGCCGAATTCCATGATCCGGAAAAAATTGTCAGTACGCCGGCTTTCATTACCCCAAACGCCACGGGTAAAAGCTACCTTATCCGTCCTGACGGCCTGAACTCGAGCTTCGTGGCCGACGCCTTCGATAAACCGTCTACTCTCTCTGATGATGAGAGGACACGAATGGCTTATGATTTCTTACAAAAGGTGAGTCAGCATCTTCCTTCGTGGGTGATTTTCTATATTTCACCGCACGAACGCGCGGGAATGCCTGCAATAATCTTACAAAGTGGAAAAGTCTATTTCTTTGTGACTGAGAGACCATCAAAACAGTAGTTCTGTGTAAAACTTTCTCTGACGCAGCGCCTATGCGTGAGTTTTGCGCCTTAGGTAGCTGCAGAGAAGGGAATGCACACTTCCTGTGCAACAGAAAAATCAACTCTTTTTTTAATTGTTTTCAAAGCAAAAATGAATCTAACCTTTAAAAAGAGTTTAGGAAAAATCAATTTCTTCTCTTGCTGATTTTTTTTCGGCCAGCGCGAGAGACTTTGTTTTTGATCGCTTTTTCCTCTCTCACATCACTTACAGTGCTGCTGCTGTCGTCATCCCAGTTATCATCTATTTTTTTCCCCGGCTGTAATTTTCTACCCCCTCCTAGATCCACGAATAAATTTTTAAAACCTTCACGGATATTATTCTTCTCTCTGAGTTGCTTTTTACTTAACTTCAACCTCAAATAAGGATTAACATTTCTGGCTGTCGGTGGTGCATAGCCTTCGTTTAACGTTACAGCCAAAGAAGCACGCCTTAAAGCGTTAATTTTCTCGCGGAGGGAAGCTTTTCTATTCAAAGCAAATTGATAACCTTTTGACGTCACTTTCTGCTTACGTTTCAAATCAAAAGCACTATGACCCTTAGCTGCTTCTCTTGATTTTGGATCAGCGTGGACAGCAAACTCGTTTGAAGGGTGCTGCCAGCGTCGGTTCTTAAAAGCTACTCCAATATCTTCAGTATTGAACCTGGATAAAGCCATCTTCTCTATTTCATTATACAGGTGAGGGAATTCAGGAGACTTTTCTGTCAGAGGCGTTTTGAATTTAGCTGAGTGAAATCCTTTAAATATTGCCCTGTGAGCCGACGTTGATACCGCTTCATCACGACCCTTCTCTACCTTTCTAAATTGCTCTCCAAATTTTTTATTATCATAAATAATTTCTGTTTTGGTCATTAAACGCACAACTTTAGCATTAGCGTTCTTAAGACTGATTTTCTTAAACCCTCGCTTGCCGGACTCTTCAATAGCTTTTTCCCGGAAAGACTCTCCAATAATCGTTAGAAAACGATCAAGCTTTGGATGAGTCATCTTACTGAAATCCAGTAAGGTAGCTGCTCTCAGACTATTCTTCTTTCCTGAAGCAGCCTTAGTAACCTTAGTAGCCTTTTTTTTTGGTGGCACATCTGACTCCTGATATTCAGAAAGTTAATATCATGCTACCGGTTAACTAAGACTCCTCAACCGAGATGGCACGAATTTGATAGTCAGCGGAAACCTGATTCAGAGGGCTTATGTAGATCTCTATTGAATTCAGACCCATAGATAAATAATCGTGATAGTCGTTCGATAAAATATCCAGATTCCGCAGGTTTATACTCAGAACGTTATTTTCTCCACCTTCAGACTCGTAAGCATCAACAAATTTTATCAGCGTATTTTGTTTATCACCATTGATTGTGATATCAAGACGGATGCCATCCATCGTATTTTTCCAGTGCTTTATGAAAAGAGCGTAGTCAGATGTTTCATCAGTGACTTTAAAGACAACAGATAGGGTAAGGGCTTTACATCCATCAAGCATTACAGCTCTGAGACCTGTATTAGATGTAGAAAATCCAGCGCCCGCAGGTCCATTCGGAGTATATTGAGTAATGTCTGTAACACGCAGATTATTTGCTGCTGAAAAAATCCTGAAATTAACGGGTGAACTGTTATTAACGTAGGGTGCGGGTTTAACAGTAAATTTTGAGGGTAAGAATCCAACAACTGCCGCACCGCTTTGAAAACTTACCGGGGAAAGTGCAACAATGCCAAGATCGATTTCATTACTCAGCGTACCCCGCTCATCAGAAGACAATACGGTTGGAGAGTCATCGCGATACACCTGAACGGAGACAACCTCATCACCAGAGGATTCCAGTAAGTGAGAGGCAGTAAAATAATTAATAAAATGTTGCAGTGAAACTATATCGCTGACGTTATTTTTGATAACGACTTTCCACTGACATTTCATAACAAAATTAAAACCAAACATTGATAAATGACTTGGAGGATATAATGAAACGCCATCATAAAGGCGTAACCTCATTCCATCTGGCAAAATCATCTGGGTCTGGTCTGGGTTCTTATCATAGATCCGTCCTGTGGTTTTCCTGAAAGTTATAGCATCCCAGGGATATTCCTGACCAAAGGTCCAACCCGGACTCTTGGTTTCAGGATTAATGAAGCTGTAAGAGCCCCAGTCCTTGATACTCATTGACGCTGAAGATGAGTTATCAGTACTGCTTGTTCTGGACTGTTCTGAGTTATTCGTACTTGAAAATTCTTGAGATTTGGTCAGGCTGCTCTCTGCCGTGACTGATGCTGTAGGCATTTCACCGCTAAAACCTACCGAGGCACTGAAACTGTTTGTCTGTGATGTAGTGGATCCAACAGTCTGACTGTTAGAATTTCCTGATGTTTTTCCCGATGACTCACCATTTGTAGACGAACTCTGTACAACGGTATTAACAGTTTGCGGAGAATATTCAATCAGTTCTACTTCAATATTTTCATCCTCGGAAATCTCCATAAATGTATTGAGAAGAACGGGATAGTTGTCGTAAAAATTTATTTCTTTTTCCGGTCTGAGTTCTGAACCGTGAGGATTGTAAATATTAATACGTTGAGTGCAGCTCAGGATATATTGCCTCGTCCCTTCCGATAGTATACCGGAAGACGACGTTCCACTGCTTAACTTCAAATCATCATAATGTGCAGCTGTGTAGTCCGTTATAAAAAAACCAACTGTATTTGATGCAGCAGTTAGTTTACCACTGACTGAAAAGGTAAATGGATCGTTTATTTTAAACATAACCTACCTCATTGAATTTATATTATTCAACTTACATTCGAGATGGCTTTAATTATATAACTGACCGAATAGTAAGGCTGTACATTGAAATGCGTTTTGTCACTCCCGGTATCATCAGTACCAGAAAGTTTAGTAGATGGGCTGGTTTCAAATGGCTTGTCAGGACCTTCATTGGAAGGTTCATAGCTCCTGAAGTGGTATCCAAAGTCACCTTGATTGATGCTGTGGCTGTGAGAAGGCAATTCGTCAGTGACCAGTTTATGTGACGCTTCTCCTCCAGTATCACCTATCAGTAATCCACCTGCTTTATTAAAATCCGTAAACTTTGGATCAAGACCATCTTTCTGTGATACGTCTGCATGCGAGAAATCACCCGCACCTACCAATGTTCGCCCGATAAGGTTAGGCGTTTTCCCTGAACTTAATAATGTAATTAACTCCTGATATTTTGATGGAATTACTGACCCATTACAAGGAAGCCAACCATCTGGGAGAGATTCCGCTTTGAGAATACTTGCAATTATAGTGCCTATAGGCAGATCAGACGACGTATTCATCTACTTCCCCTCAAAAGATAATTAAAGTATTTCCTTTCAGATTCAGTCTCTGAAACATACTTCAATTCATATTCAACAATCAACCTGACAACATCAACAATCTGGCAAATTAATGAATTTAGAATTTTATAGCAAATTAATCTAAAGTTAAACAGCCTCACTCTTTAAAACAAAGATTAAGAAACATAATATATCAATGTGCACCTCTGCCTTACTTTAAACGATTAATAATATTCAATACGCAAATCCTTACCGCATGACACGAATATACGTTCATATTTTCCTGATCAGAGCCACAGCCTCATTGCCCGGCATTGAAAACTGCACCCGGTGACGCGCCGCCACGTCGAGCGCAAACACCTTCGTGTACACCTCAGTTGACTTCAGGCTCTTGTGACCCATCAGGCTCTGCAGTGCCTTCAGCGGGATCCCCGCGTAAAGCATGTGCATCGCGTAGCTGTGCCGGAAGGTGTGCGGCGTCACCGGCACCGAGAAGGTCACGCCGTCGGCCTCAGCGGCCGCCACGGCTTCGTTGATCCACGTCCTGACGGTGCGGTCGGTCACGCTCCAGAGCCGCACCTTTTCCGTCCGGCCGGTGTCAGGATTGCGCCGTTCCACCGGAATGCGCAGCGTGGCAACCATCATCTCCAGCTGGGCGATGTACTGCGGATCGGACAGCGGAACCAGGCGGTGAGGGACCACACCGGACGGCGCACGCCCCGGCCCACGGGCCGCCTTCTCACCCCGCTGTTTCAGGGTGGCCAGCTGCACGAACGGATGGGGCGGCGTCAGGGTGAAGTCTGCCCGTGTCAGCGCCAGCGCCTCGTTGATGCGCGCCCCGGTGTTCCACATCGTGGTCAGCAGCATCTTGCGGTGCAGATCCGGCACGTAATGCAGCAGGGCGCTGACCTCCGGCGCCAGCAGGTATCTGGGCAGGTCATCAATAAGGGCGGCCATCTGACGCAGCGCCAGCGCAGCCGGGTAGTCAATCGCAACCGGCAACTGGGATGCGCCGGAATAGCCGCCGGCCAGCGCAGGCAACGCGGAATATGTCATGGAATGTCACCTTTGTGCGGCACTTCTGTCTTGTCTTCAGCGGCCTTTAGTGCCTGAAAGGTCGCCTGCGAACGGGTCCGCATGACCGCCTGTTCTGCACGTCTGTGCCGCTCCTTTCGCCATTCCTGCCAGAGAACGTGCTGGGCAGACCACGGCGATGCACTGAGGGGCGTTTCCGTGAAACCGACAAGCCTGCGTAACCGGCGCGCCAGGATCACCGCCTTGAGTCCCAGCCTGGTGTACTGGTACTGCCGCTCGGAGAAAAACTCATCAAAATCCGGAGGATAATACTCTGCATCGTTGATGATGCGGTCGGAAGTGGTTTTCAGGACCGTCAGGCCACGGACCTGGTACATCAGTCTTCCGGGAAGGGCCCGCCAGTCGCCGGTGACGGCAGAGTAATCAATCACAGGTGTCGGTGCCTGCGGAACGGAAATACCATCCTGATTTTCATCCCCCCAGTCAGTTGCGACGCTTGCGCAACCCTCTGCAAACTGCTCCAGCATGAAGACCAGCTCGGTGGAGATGAAAAGGCGCTCCTGAATCCGTTTTTTCTCAGATGCCAGTTTCTCCCGGTGCAGCGTGAACCGGTGGGTCAGCATCACCGCCGCAATCGCCGCGCCGGCAGTGATAAGCCCCGTGGCCACGTTCCCCCAGATCCCGGGTCCCTGATTTATAACCTGAACCGTAACAGGATGGGTGATGGCATCCGCCACCACGCTGGCTGATGAACTCAGGCTGCCCATGTCAGACTCGCTCTGCTTCGATAATAGCGCTGACCGCCTTATGAACGGAAAAAGGCCGCACCTCATGATTGGTAAATTTCACCTTATAGCAGAGGTGCTGCACGTAGCCCCCGTTATCCCGCAGCTCGTAATCCACCTCAAAGCCCGTTATGTGACGCCCATTGAGCGCGTAGCCAGGTGTAACGTTGCAGTAGCGCGTAAAGAGGTCGGCCAGCTGGTCAAAAAGCGCTCCTTCGGTAACCGGACCGGAGGCCCTGACTTGTTCACGCTGATCCATGAAGTAATCGACTGCGGCTTTTTTTGAGGAGAACGTCAGGTCTCCTATTGTCACACTCATCCCACGAGCCATAGATACCCTTTATGTCATCAAAGTAACCATTGATAAATTAATTATCACGCCCTGAACTTTATTTAGTTGCTCATGTAATTGTCATTCCCATGATAATTACTATCCTATCCATAAGCCTGCTCATTTTCTCTAATCGCAATTACCGGAAGGCCGTAGTTGCCGGATCCGACTTTTTCCGTATCGGGCAGTAACCGGAAGGGTAGCACGGCGGCGCGGCGGGCGGAAGCGGGGTTTTGAGACGGCATTTCGCCTGACGCATCCCCTATGTTGTGTCAGGTGCAGCCGGGTGAGCCACAACATGTGGGGGTGTGCGCAGAAAACCGCCGGTGGCGGGGGGAAGATCCGGTTCTTCCTTTTTCCGGATCCCGGTTAAGGAAAGTAAGCCTGTGTGCAGCATACAGTGAAGAGTGAATAAAGAAGTAATAAAAGCATCATTGAGGACTGAAAACCATTTTCAGTCATAAAAACAAAAATCCTTCATACAAATAGCATCAGTGCCCGCATACTGAAAAATGAACTCTATGCAGTAATCCGGGCTGAGCTGATAGCCGGGACATGTGAGGGTCAGATGCACAGGATCGCATGCGTGCTTTACCTGTGCATGTTGCTCAAATCAGTAGCCTCACTTAAGAAGGGCCGCACGCTATAAAAGCAGATCTTCAAAATTCAGGGTACGGCTCTGCGGCTTATGCAGGGGGGAGAGTTCGCTGATCCGGAGCTTGAGTGGCATAGGACAGATCACGCCGCTGAATATGCAGGTCCCGGTTGCCAGCGTCGGGATTGACTCTTCGGTCATGCGGTCTATATAGGAGACGGATTTTTCTATCGCATAAAGATCGTTCTGGTTAATGAGCCGGTGAATAAAATAGTTATGCGCCTGAGAAATGATCGTGGGGGAAATATCGTTTGGACGCTGACTTGATATTGTCACAAATACGCCAAACTTTCTTCCTTCCTTTATGATTTCTTCAAAAGTTTCAAGCCTGTAATCTTTCCAGCTTTCTGACTCTCTGAAGGATGTGTTTGAAAGTATGTTATGTGCCTCATCAATTATCAGATGAAGAGTGGATAATTTCTTGTCCATTTTTTTCGCAGAATAAATCCACTTCGCGATTAAAAGCGGAAGCGTTTTTTTCATGGTCAGGTTGACCATGTTTAGGTTGAGCACGACAAAGTTAGTATCCGCCCAGAGATCGCCTCCCGCGGCAGTATCAAAGATCTTTCTTATATCTGTTTTGATCCCGCCCATACGATTAATGACCGGCGAAATATGTTCAGGGTTAGAGCGGTTTGAAAGATATTCAACGATGAGCTGAACATACATATAGTCCAGAAGCTCCTCCATCAGATCATCCGGAAACACGTAATCCTGAGCGCGCCGGTGCATATTGCACTGAAGGGTATTCTGTTCTTTAGTAAAATATACGCCTGCTTTAGTCCGCCACACGCCGTCCTTAAAATAAAACTCAATGTCGGCTATCAGGTCATTATCCTTGAGTACGGGGCGGAACAGATCAATAAGGTCGTCACCCTTCTTTTTATCCCCCCCGGACAGCGTCTCCGTGACCCGCCGGGTAAGAATTTCTCGAAAGTAGGCTAGGGGCTGCTGCTTTGACTCCACGAGTCTTTTCAGCTCAAGCACCCGCTTCAGGAACGGCTTCTGAGTTTTGTCGGTTGCCTCGGTCAGAACGGAAAGAATTTCATGTTCAAGCAGTATTCCTGCAGGCATCGGGATCCTGTCACCGTCATCATTGTGCGTATTCAGCTGGTAAACCCTTTTATCGGTTGTAATACAGCTCTTGCCGCCGTACTCACCGTTAAAATCGAGCAGCAGAAAACGCGATTGTTTTCTGAAACCTTCGCCCAGCATAGTCTTCAGGGTGGCATAACCGTGCTGATAAAGCGCGGCGAGAGTATTAGACTTGCCGCTGCCGGTGTTACCAAAGATGGCAATGTGTGAGTTAAGAAGCCCACTGACCGGAAGGGTGATATCAATATCTTCAAGATCCGTACGCGAAAAAGTCAGCCCGCACGAGCCCCGGGGCGCAACTGAATGGATGAGATGGAGCTGTTCCTCGGTCAGCAGAAAGACTTCATTGCCAATCAGGGGAAGTTCGCGTGTTCCGCCGGTAAACCGTCCATCACGGTCAACATAGCCTGCCAGCGAAGCGGTGAGGTAGCGCCGGTAGCGTACGGCATCGCTTCCGCTGCCTACAGGCATTTTTTCCTCCGTAATTTTTTCAGTTTCGACTCTGGCGATCAGGCTTATAAAACCCTTTCTGACCTCGATAAAACTGCCCACGGAAACATTTTTTAGCACCTTACCGTGATAGAAAAGGTCACTTAAATTCTTATTTTTATCGACGAGCACGCTGAGAGTCCGGCCCGAGACTTCACGAACCTCCCCGATCCTTAATATCGCCTCCTGGTTGACCAAGTCAGAATTCATTACACGCCTCCAAGAAAGCTGGTAATTATGTTGTTCATCTTATTAAAATCCAGCGGAGCGCCGGGCGTGAAAACCACGTCCACATTTGAGTAATCGCGGAACTTATCTGTAAAGACTACCTTTGCCGCTTCATCATAAGCAAATATAACAACCTTCAGCGTCGCATTACGTAATGCTTTTTTCGTAAGAGTTTCAATATGCTCATCGGCAAAGGAGAACCCGAAAACAATAAGCAGCGTGCCTTCTTTATCCAGCTCATTGGAGTAGGTGCGTAGCAAATCGTAATAAACGTTATCCAACACAGTTTCACGGAACTTATCCTTGCGGGGTAAAACCAGCTGATGTGACCTTACCCACCCCTGCTCTTCCTGCGGAGAATCAAACTGGCCCGATTTCATGTTCTGAATAACGTAATAAATATCATTTCCGCTGTGTTTCCATGAAAGAGATCCGTGAAGTTTAATCAGATTAACGGTAGGGATTTCAACGCTATAATTATATAGATTTCCAGTAGCCTGTATCGTTTGATAAAAAGACTTCGGGTCGAATATCATTCTGCCATAAAGATCACCCCGCTGACGAAATCCATCATTCAGAATGATATTGTTATTTTTTACCGCAGCATCTTCTGTGAATAGATCATAATTTGTCGTAAAAAGGTTAATGCGTCGCGGTAACAGACCTGTCCGCCGCCTGGTCAGAAGCATTTCGAGCGCCCGGATAAAATTCATGTAGTTTTTCTGGGTTGCTTCAACTTTTTCGACAAATGATGGTCGCCATTTTTTTCCGGGCGTGTTTCGTCCGAGCAGTGCGTTATTTGCTCTCCAGACAGTCTGAAGGAAAGACGCAGATTTACTGAAGTATTCGCTGTCATCACCGGCTCTGACCAGAGTCTCCAGCTCATTTTCAATTGAGCCTAGGACATTGATAGCCGGCAGCGAGGCACCTGACCCAAGTATGAAATTTATGTTCGCCGACTGGAATATGCGTTCAAAATACTCGCGATCCCTGTCCTGACCATAGTAAGCCCGAAGAGTTGCCACGCTGGGGATTTCCTTAAGCATTTCTGATAGGAATTATCTTACACGATTTTGCATTAAAAGCCTCAGCTTTGAATCACACCTTATGCATGAGCAAGAAAGCCATATAACAAGCGTATCAGCCCTGAGGTTTCCGGCTTTGTCTTTTTTCGGATCTGCGGGATTTAACTGTAGGGAAGTATGTAGAGTAGAGTGAATCAGGAAGGAAAAATAATTTTAGAATGTATTTTACTATCTGAGTAGCAGTACGGCTCACAGGGCATATTTTATCATACCTGCACAAAAGCTTCTCATCATACTTGCTTCTGTCTGAAAGCTGGGCGGTGGTATGTCAAGAACCGGATACTGAATGCTGAAGAGAGCACCGAAACACAGTACTCGAATCATTTATTTCCGGACAGACAGCTGATAAGACGGATAATATTTGCCATAAAATTAATAATGACACCTGATGAGCCGCATTCACCGGCTCTTACCTTTCACTTGTTTAGCCAGAGCAGCTTAAAAAAGAGCTGTTATCTTAAGAGTCCGCGCTGAAGTGCTTGCCGGAAGAGGTGGAGTCTGATTACAAGCTCTCTGTTCAGAGATGAATCTGAACTTCCTCCCCAGCAATTTCCATTAGAATTAGTAATAACGTAACGTTCGAAAATATTGCCCCCCTTTACTTTTCCTTACAAATAAGTGAATGGAAATTCAAATTAACGGGCATATATTGACTAAAAATCTGCTTTGTAAGCATATTGCTATAAGTTCAGAAAATCAGGGAAGTCAGTAAATGAGCAGAAGCAGCACTAACTGTATCATCTTGCTTACGTTTTTTCTTACATCCAGTTTCCTCATCATGCCCTATCTGATGTCAGAAATTGCGCCCTCAGCGGGCCTGAACGTCAGCGAGATGACCCTCGGATTAGGGATCTGCAATGCCCTTGCCGCATTGACGTTATATCTGCGGCCAGTGTTTTCTCATCCGGCACAGTTGCTGGCATTAATCATGGTGTTGATCGTGACAGGAGCCGGGTCTGTATTAGCAGGAATGGGATACAGGTTACCCTGGGTGCTTATGGCAGGCGTGGCTCTGATGCGAATTTCACTGGTTAATTTCAGCGACTTTAATCGTCAGATTCACATGCAGACCAACACGGAACGGGGTATTAAACGTGCGCTTTCAATGGCCAATGTGGTATCCAACGTTATTTCTTGCTCCGTTCCGCTTGCAGCAGCCGCGATACTGCAAAAGGAGGGAACAACTGGCCTGGTCGGCACGGCTGTATTTATTGCCCTGTTATCTGCGTTACTTTCCCCGGCTCTATTCGCCCGCAATCCATCAATGAATTCCGTTGTCGTGCAGAGTAAACCTTCGCCGGGGAAAACCTTGACGCGGTTCCGCAGATATTCCCCCCTGTATGTTATCGTGCTGATGAATACTGTTATTTATGCATTCATCTTTTCTTATGTACCACTAAAAATTATTCAGGTCACGCCTGATAAAATTGCGGAAGCACAGAAGTATATAGCTTTGTATTTCACGGTTAACTCGCTTTCGATAGTCATATTTTCATTTCCCGTTTTATGGCTTATCGAAAAATCCGGACTGAAAGATAAGCGAGTCATACTGTTTGCCGCTGTGTCCGCTCTGGCTTCTGTAGCGCCCTTTATCAGCTATGAAGGTGAGGCATACAGAATTATATCATCCTCGGTCCTGATGGCGCTGTCAGAAATAATTTTTTTGCCTTATGTTGTATCCCTTGTTTCATCTTTGAAATCTGAAATAAAAGAAACCGTGCTAAAAGACGTTACGCTCCTGAGCGTAAGTGTGAGTGGAGCCCTGTCGGCTCCCGTTGCCGGGGTTCTCTATCATGCAGGGAGCAAAGGTCTTCTCCTTTTTATCATTTCGGGAGCGATATTACTTGTTTTATGCATACTGAAACTGGAAGGGTGTTTAAATGAAAAATAAAGTAATTGTCGTCGGTGCGATAAGCAGTTATAGCGTAAAACAGTTTTATGACGCTGCCGTTCAACTGGAAAAGAAACCCATATTTCTTTTTCATAAAGGACACATACCTGACTCATCTTTACTGGAAGATGGGAATTATGTTATCGCCGACGGACTTGCTATCGAATGTATTAATCAGATTATGGAAAGCCTCAGTGCTCATAGCAGTCATATATTCTCTGTTGTACCCGGAGGCGAACTGGCAGTCCCTGTCACAGAAAAGATCTGCGACGCTTTAGGTTTACCTTTTAATCATGGGGACATAAATCGTTTCCGAAACAAAAAAATCATGCGTGACTGGCTCTCAGAAGGAAATATACTTCAGCCAGCACAATACGGGACGGCCTCTAAACAGGAAGATATTCAATTCCTCGCCGCGAAGCTGAGATACCCTCTGATCATCAAGCCGGTTGATGGGGCAGCAAGTTTTTTCGTGAAAAAGATAGAGCATGAGGATCAGCTATACGATGCAGTTAACTCGATTATTTCACATAAGGTCTCACTGGCAACTGGCGTCAAATTTGATGGCGTTGCACTTCTCGAGGAGTATATAGAAGGAACAGAATACAGTGCCGAAGTGATGGTTCATGACGGCGCCTGTGCCGGGTTTTATGTCACGCGCAAGATTCTTTCAGATGAGCCTTATTTCGATGAAATTGGACATATCTCTCTTTCACCGGAATATTATCCCGATGAATGTAAGAAGCTGGTTGATGAAGTTATCAGTACGATGCAGGTGACCAGCGCCGTGCTTCATATTGAGTTTCGTCAGGATAAAAATGGCAGGCTTTATCTGATTGAAGTTGCCTCTCGGATAGCCGGGGACCTTATTTCCCGTTTAGTCGATATTAAACATGGTTGTTCCCTCGAAGAGTTCTACCTTCTGTCCCGTTCTGGTAATGAAGCACAATCACATAAGGAAAAGAGGATGGGCCAGCCTGCAAACTGCTTTGTCGGCATTCGATTCCTGTTTGGCGAGAATGTGACAGTTCCGGAAAAAATCCATGTCGTGCAGAAGGATTCAGCGCAGAAGTATATCAGCAAATCTGAACGCAGCCCAAGAAATGTGGTGAACAGAACCGGATTCATAATATTTCAGAGCGAAGATTATGAAGCAGCCATCAGTTTTATAAAGGAGGGAGCATGCTGATCAGGCCAGCCAAATCAGATGACCTCAACGCCATATGTGAAATTTATAATCATGCTGTTTTACATACAGATGCCACCTTTGATACAGAAATAAAAACCCCAGAGTATTTCAGGGAGTTTCTTGGCAGCACGGAATATTTTTTCTATCTTGCAGTGGCAGAAGAAGAGAGCCGCATAATTGGATTTTCTGGATTATATCCGTTTTCACGCAGAAAAGCTTATGCAGGGCTTTCAGAATTAACCTGCTACGTTCACCAGTCGGCACAACGTAAATCTGTCGGAACGGCGCTCTGTCAGCATGTCAGTGAATATGCAGGCACAGCCGGTCTTCACACAATTCTGGCGCTCTTCAACACCAAAAACGCAGCCATGCGGAATATATGTGTAAACCTGGGGTATGTACCCAAAGGCGAAATGAGTGAAGTCGCGTTCAAGCTTGGACAGTATCAGTCCTTATCTATTTATCAGAAATTTATGAGGAGCAATTAGCCATGCCCGGAACCGCCCATAATATTATCCTGGATAACTTAAAAGAAGATAAAGATTTTCGCTCTTTTTTAGATGGAAAAATTCACGCAAAAGAATATTTCGGGAAGATCTCCGAAAAAAAAGTAAATCTGCTGAACCGTGAGTTCAATGAAGACATGCTCAATCTTTCAGCCAGAATGCCAGCAGAACCTGAGAAATACGTAGACAGATTGCTGGAGGCGCTTTTTGAGCATGATGTTATTCCAACATCGGTCTATAACAAACAGCTTTATAACGCGACGCAAAAAGAAGTTTCTGAAAAGTTCATCCATGGAAATAACAAAACCTTCATTTTCCCGGAAGAGTCACGTCTTCTTTTTGCACTTGCAGATATTACCAAACCAAAGAAGATTGCTTTCATGGGTTCTTATTATGCTTTCTGGGCCGTATGGGTGCTGGCAGCCCTGCCTGAAAATTCTACCGTCTGGCTCATGGACATTGACAAGAATTGCCAGGCTCTCGCCAAGGAGAACCTCAGTAATCTGACAGTGGCTCAGGATGTGGAGATTATTCAGATCAGCGAAGATGCCATTCAGTCTATTAAGACGTTAACCGATCTTGACTGGATTGTATTGGACGCTGAAGGGCCTAAGTCCGGTGTTGATGATGAAGATCTTATCGATAAGGCCATATATTACCCCATGATTCGGGCAGGTTACGACTCACTGCGTGAAGGAGGGTTAATGATCGCCCATAACATTCTCCTTGAGAACACCACTGACTCGGATTACATTGCCGAAAAAATCGAGTGGAACAGGAAAATGTTCTCTAAATTCATCCCTTTTCTGCATGATAAATTCCGGTCTTTTTTACACTTTGAATCGACAGAAGGCGTGGGAATTGCAAAAAAATGAATATAGAAAATATATTTAAAAGGCAGTTCCGCCATGAAGAATTGTGGCCGGACAATGCCGCTGTCACAGAGCACAGAGAGACTCTTCTGCAAATCGATGGCATGCAGTATCAGCCTGAATATGACGATTTTGTTAAAGAATACCTCCCTTTTTATTCTGAGCACCACTGGGAAAGTATTGAATCCGAAAGCAGGAAGCTGCTTCTTTCCTTCGGGTGGTTTATGTACAATCAGAAAACCATCATAATTGAGCAGTCGGCGCTGACCGAATACTGCAAGCTGGTTTTATCCGGTAATTCGTCCTTTTCTTTTACCCGGAATTTTATAACCCGTTTAGCTCAGGTTCAGGTAGATGAAACCTACCATACGCTGATGTCTTATAAAGGGATCAATTTATGCCAGCGCCTTTCTGAACATAACCTCAGTATTTTTCCCGATACGGATCTGGCTTTGTATATCCACTCCTTGCAGGCACTTCCTGTGGCTGAGAAGGAGCTGGCCTGGCTGGCGCTGACGACAGTGTGTGAAGCAACAATTAGTAAATATCTTTCCGTTTTACCCGGAGAGGACAGTGTACAACCTGCCTTTCGCTTTATTACGGAAATGCACCGTCAGGATGAAGCTTCACACTCTTCATTATTCCTTGACCTGATGGCAGTGGCCTTCGATGAGCTCGATATGGAAATGCGCATTAAGCTTACTACCCATCTGAATCAAGCAGTCAGAGCCCTGGTATCATCCGACCGTAAAACATGGAGTTTCCTTTATCAGCTGGCAGGGGTAGTCTGCCCTGAAGTTGAGAACCCTTTATACTCACATCTGTATAATTTCCGGATGATCAAAAAATTCACGGGGGAATATGATGTCAGATATTAAGGGTACGGCTATGAGCCCTGAAGAATGCCGTTTTTTTCTCAGTCAATACTCCTTTGGATCTCTGATTTCGCATGACCTGCAAATCAGTCATATTCCATTTATTATTTCAGGTGACAATCTCATAGAAACTCACCTGGCTTCGGGGAATCCCCAGCTTAAATCTCTGGATGAGCAGACATGCCTGCTGACAGTGCTGGGTCCTCATGCATTTATTTCAACTGATTATTACCAAGCCAGTCCCGCTGTACCTACCTGGAACTATGCCTCTGTCAGCATCAGAGGTAAAAGCCGTTACCTGACGCCCGGTGAGTTGGAACAGTCACTGGACAGAATGCTTGCGCATTACCAGCCAGAGCTGCTCCATAATAAACAATCGCTTCCGGATGAGTTCAGGCAGAAACTCATTCCCGGAATAACCGGCATAGGCATTGAAATCACAGAAATGAAGGGTAAATTAAAACTGGGTCAGCACCGCTCTCAGGCCGATCAGCTCAGTGTATTCATGAAACTGGAACAAAATGACCAGCCGGGTTATGTTCACTTTGCCCAGGAATGGCTGAGTCGTTTCCGTCCGTCCATTCTTGGTTAAAACGCAACTCCCTGACCATCATCTACTGCTGGAATGCTGAGGGCTGACCTGAGTCAGCCCATCTTACTCTCATCTATCCTATATGTACGTAAGCGTCCAGCCAGAACCGTCTCCATTGACTGTTTTCTGACGCCGGTTTTTTAAGCCAGGTGCCACAGCAGCTGATTAATGAACTACCGCAGACCTTTTAGTTACCTGATGGGGCGGTTGCTTTTCTCCCCGCGACGGTTGATAGCTGAAGGGTCCCCCTGCGTGGCGTTGCTCATGCCCCATGGAAACCCTCTTTATTCAACCTGTGCCGTAAGGTCTTGACCCTGTCTTCAGTAACAACATCCTTGAGATCGAGTGAAACATTTCCATGTTCCTGCGTTACTTGCTTCCGGTTATACCTTTTTTCGGATCTGTGGGAGTTAACAGAAGCGGCGTGTGCAGCATGCAGTGAATAAAACAGGAATGCACAGGAAAATATGAAAAAACGCCTTTATAACTTTTTAAGGGTTTTCTAGGAAAAAACTGCATACAGGATGAAATCAATGCTGTATGCAGCATAATAGATGACAGGGAAAATTTCGTCAGAAGGCGGGACTGTTGTGCGGGGTAAACCGGAACCGGCCCTCTTTCTTCTCGGGTTTCAGCGACCGGATGAAACCTGCGGACTCGAGCAGACGTGCCAGCGCCAGCTCGTCATCCTTTAAATCCATCGATCGGAATTTTGAGTCGCTGGCAAACGCCAGCACGGCCGGATCGCTGAAAGAGGCTATAATTCGTGAGAGTGCGTCGTGAGAAATGTTGCCTGCTTTCAGTGACTGTAAAAGGAGTGTACGTCGCAGGCTTTCGTTATCAAGGTTCGGGGCCAGCTGTGCCAGCCATGCCGCAGGTATATGCACCGTGTCACGGAAAATTTCTTCGTCGTGATCCCAGATCCATGTAAGGGTCTGCGCCTGAACTTTCTCCGTCAGACTGTCGTCCAGGAAAAGCTGTTCGGTAAGAAAATTGTCAAACTCCTCATCATCCAGAATGACTGATTCAGGAGACTGCAGCAGAAGGGGGTTCTGGAAAATAAGTCCAGCCAGGAGTGGTGCCCGTTTTTTACCCTCGTCACTATACCTCTTCCTGATATCATCAAAATTTTCCTGGGAAGGATTCAGAAGCTTTTGATTAATTAAACAACGAATACTGTCAAAATGCAGGTATGAAGGAACATCTGAATAAGGAAATCCGAACAGATTCAGAATTGAGATACGCCCTTCATCACTCATCGCACCGGAGTTAAACAGTATCGTGAATATGAGATGTAAATGGTCTTTAGTCAGGGGTAAACGCGGGGATTCAAATTCACTGTGGTATCTGTCGAACCACATTGCCAGTTCAGGAGAGGGGGTGTTCTCTTCTTCCTGCTTTGTGGCCAGGAAAAATACGTTGTCCCAATCGGGATTCACACGATTATTATCAAGCAGCAATTCATAAGTGTTATAGCTGGCATTTCTATTTGGTAATGATTCTAAAACTCCTTCGCGGTTTTTTATTTCGCTTACATCATCAACCAGGAAACTCATTTTCGAAATAATGTCAGATACAAGCTTAAAACCAACGCCCACATTATTCAGAAGTTCAGGGACCAGATCATAATCTTCGGAACGAAGAACGAAGTCTATGATAAATTGCTCAATATTATTCTGAATGGTTTTTTCAAGCCCCTTATCTTTGATTTTTCTGACGGCAGTGAGCGGTTTTTTCATAATCTGCTCTGCAGTGAGCCCGCTTTCTTCAGAAAGAAGAAGGATGATACTTTCAAAATTATCTGCCGAATATGACCAAAGCTGGTTTTTGGCAATCTCCACGACAATTTTTTTTCCCTGTTCAGAAACGCACTGGCCAATCAGCGGCAACTGACTCTGACTTAATTTAAGGTTAGCGACAAACTGCTCACCGTAACTATCCGGAACCCGGTCAGGGATGTTATTTTTACAGGAAAATATCTTTATGAAAGCATTATTCATATCCGTGTCATCCGTATCCCATTTTACCGCAGGAGTACAGAAAAACAGGACCAGCAACTGCACGGCCGCATCGAACTCGATTATGTGAACAAGCGCTTTAACAAACCGGGACGTTTTAAGGCTGTCAGAAGTCATGATCTGGATATACAGGATAACATCCGGTGTCGTCCAGTGGCCGAAGGATCCCTCAGTCAGATACACGAGCCTGACTTCCTCTCCTTCCTCAAGCTGTGACTCCATGATTTTGCTCAGGCGACTTCTGTCGTGTGTAAGGAGATGGAGCAGAACGTCGGCATGCCAGGCATTCTCCTGATGGAGAAGTCCTAACTCCCTGATTTTTTTCACCACATTAGGGGTTCTGTCAAGCGGCATGGCCGTGGTGAGTATGAGATCTTTTCCTGCGCTCACCGCGTGGACAAAGTCATTATCGTGGCTGCTCAGGCTGCCGGGAATAAATACGGAGCGGTACGACATGTAGTCCGTTGAGAGATAGTTCCAGCGTAAGAGGGCGTAAATAAAGTCATACTGGAAAGTGTCATCGTCCTCACTTTCAGACCCGAGGGCAATTCCCAGATGTTCACTGACCCATGTCCTGAATCCCTCGCTGCCCATCTTCTGTATTAACACTCCCGGACTGCTGGCCTCCAGCCTGCGCATCTGCTTAAGAAATTGTTCTTTCTTTAGGTGCAAGGCGATGAGCTTGCCATCATGTTTTGAGCTGGCAAGCTCAGATCTTAAACTATATTCATTCAGGATTTGCGTTACTGATGAAGTGTCAAGATTTGCTATATTTGCACCGTAACTCCTGTCCCTTACATGAAGTCCGGGTGAGTTCATCATATTCAAAAACAAAGCTTCATCATTCGCAACGTCGTCAAGATTATATAACGCACCTTTTTGACTGTAAAACTGTAGCTGTTGTTTAGTCTTTTCACTGATGTAATCATTAAGGATTTCTCTTACAATATCAGGCTTAGTGTTTTTTTCTTCATCACTGATTTCTGAAATTTCAATATCTAGGCTTTTAATCTCGCGGGTGATTTTTTCTTCAAAACTTTTCCTTAACTGTCCGGATACATACGCGCTCATGGTGCCATATAAAATGCCCTGTTTCGCATCGATCAGATGGTAGTCACGGGTGCAGAGATTTTTATAGGCAATCAGCGAAAGAAGCCGCGTAATATCCTGCCCGTTATTGACCAGCTTCCTGTAAAGTCTGAACTCGTTAGCAATACTGTTAAGCAGGCGCATATCGGTTATAAAAATGGCGAGCCGTGCAACGCATTGTTCAAACCCTGGAACATTAAAATCATCCTTTTCAAATTTTTTTGAAAAGTGATCAGTGGCATTCTGGCTGTCCAGAACAGGAACCACAGGTACAATAAAGTCAAAGAACTTCGTGCGAGCTTCCGGCGAGTCAAAAATATCGTCCCTTACAGCATAAATAAAGCGCACAGGCTTTTCATCAGAAAGACTGTTATTAATTATCTGGTTTATTTCACGAAGTTTGATAAAAATCGCGCCGTCATTATGGCGGTCTAAATCTTCAAAAATAACCACTTTGTATTTTTTCTTATCGAAAAAATAAACGATTTCGTCGATAAAAACGTTAAGCAGGGAAGGATCTGCAGGCCGGGTAGAGAGTGTTGCTCCTTTAGAAAGATCGATTTTGTCGATACTCAGGCGCCGGTCAAATATCCCCATCCTGTGCAGTTTGCTGATGAGCAGGTAAAAGGTAATGAAAAACGCCACACCGGCCAGACCTGTCCTCCACACCGGGGGAAAAGACAGCAGATGCTCGCTGAAACTCACGGGCAGGGAGAGCTTTTTCCTGAAGAAGTGAGGGAAAAGAAGTATCAGACCGGCCAGGCAGCAGACAGACATTCCCAGTAAGTGGAGTGCCTTGGCCCAGACCTGAGCCGAGGTAAAGTCGGCAATACGGTCTATCCGGGAGTAAGGCAGGTCGCTTTTCCGCGCTTTATACAGTATCTGCTGCAGGATACTGTACTCAATGGACTTTTCTTCCTGCCGGGCCTTCCTTTCCGATTTGGCTGTGTCTTCGCCGTGCTTGTCTGCAGTGACATCACCGGTGCGGGCCATATCGAAGTCAGCAAGCGACACCGTCATTATCTTGTTTCTGTCCTTCCGGCTCCGGGTCCAGGTCAGGAGAACCGAGCTTTTTCCCGCTCCGTACGGGCCGGTCACTGCGATATTTCTTATATCCGGTTTATGACAGGCAAAGTTAAGCGCTTCTGCGTAGTGTCTGGCGTCTTCATCCTCCATTAAAGTTGGAGTGAGTGCGTCATAACTGTACGTAATCTCCTGTTCTTCAGGATTTTTTGCATTCCATAGAGGCCAGAGTGATTCCAGCCGTGGGGTTTTCATCATGTTTTTCACCAGAGAATATAGGAATAAACATGAGTATATCTTCTGTTACCGGGTGATTTCCGCATAATTACTCACAGGCGATGTGAGAAACACGCGGAGGATTCACAGATGAAAGAGGGGTTCCGGTTCTGGTTCTTTTCGGATCTGCGTGAGGTAAAAGAAGCGACGTGTGCAGCATGCAGTGAATCAGGCGGTAAGTATTCATACGACACCAGAAACAACATTAAAGCAACTTTGAGAATTAAAAATAAAAATCCTGCATAACGGCAGAATCAACCACCGCATGCAGGATTAAAGATGGCAGGACTGATGACGCCACAAAATGGAATGTTTTGCAGGGTACATCCTGAAACCGCCCTTTTCCTTTTTCCGGTCCGGAGACCGGAAAAAGACGGCTGGCAGACTGGCGGTGGCAGAAGTGCTTCTGGCCATCACCACTGACGCGCTGATTAAACGGCGGAGAGCGATGAAGAATGAAACCTTAATACAGTACACAGTGAATAAATCAGAAAAGTTTCATGTCAGCCCAATATGCACCTCATGACTTACTTCATCCCTACAGGCATAAAGCATGCCTGACGTTACGTAAAAATCTTACAGGAAGTATTTACGCTTAGGGAGTGAAAACCAGCGCTAGGTGTCGGCCATTTTCGTCACAGGACCGATAAAGTGTCAGTCAGCCTTTGCCATGGGAAAAGGTCAAATCTGTTAGGAATATTCTCAACTCCTGCATTATCATGAACAGCTAAGCAAGGCTTATCATTTCACACGCCGCCTGACATAACGACAGCCTTACTGTTTGCCCGGAAAGACGGGCGCAAAGGAGAGTGCATGCCCCTAATGCTGCAGAAGGAATATCCCGCGGACAGCGATCTGTTCAGAGGAGAAAGCCATAATAAAGTGGCACGGAAGATGACGGAGGTAATAAGATCATCCGACATCAATATCATCGGCCTGGAAGGGGAGCTCGGTTCCGGAAAGTCGACGATAATCCAGTTGATTAAGAAAGACCTCTCTGACGATTACACCTTTATTGAGTTTGACGCAGAGCGTTATCATCACGGCAACACGAAAAAGGCGTTAATCGAGGTCATCCATCGCGGAATACAGGCGAGGCAGGGCGTTGATAACAAATCACTGGACAAGCTGAAACATAAAGCACTGGGAAATATCGTCGAGTACGACAAAAAGGTCAGCAGCCGGCTGAGTTGGTGGACGGTAACCTTTATTTTATTATCTCTGCTCGCCGTTCAGATGGTCCGGTACCTTCTTCTGGATCTAAACAGCTACCTGGTAAGCGATAAAAAAACTTCATTGTGGGTGGCTGCACTGGAAATATTGGCATTGCTGTCACCCGGATTGCTTTTACTCTGGCTTGGACATAAAACAAAAAAAAATAAAGCATCTGGAAATCCTGGTTATCTGACTACCGTTGGAGACCTTTTTAAGCAAAACAGCGTTGACCGGATTTCAGAAACATGGCTTGTCAGCAAAGAGATTGGCACGATTGAATTAACTGACGCGCTGTCCGGCTTCACGGAAAGTCCGACAGTGCCTGCAGACGCCAGGTTTATTCTCATAATAGATAACCTTGACCGTATCAGCGCAGACAAGGTGAAAGAATTGTGGAGCGACATGGAGCTGATCGCGGGAACCACACATAAACAGTTCAGGATCATAGTCCCTTATTCCGCGCGGCACGTAGCGAAATCCCTGATGGTTGAGGGGCACAGCGGACGGGAATTTATCGCCAAGCGCATTCCCGTAACGTTTACCGTCCCGCCACTCATCACGGCCGGCTGGCAGGATGCTTTCCGGGAAATGTGGAAGCAGACCGTAGGCGAAGATGACGGGATCTGCTGCACTGAGTCCATACAGCTGCTGGAACGCTGGCGTCCTTCTGAATATCCCCGCATCACGCCAAGACTGCTCAAGAAGCTGGTCAACGATATTCACGTTCTGGACATGACGGTCCCGGCCGGCGAACCGCTGCGGCACGTGCTGCTGGCGCTCTATATCATTGTGGTGCGCTATTCTGATGAGGTACCCGTGACCCGCCTGCTTGAAATCCGGGAGCAGGACGAGAGCTCGCTTCCCGTCAGTCAGGAAGAGGACAGGATGTATGCAACCCAGGCGCAGCTAGGCAGAATATTCAGTCATGACACCCGGCGCTGGAGCGAATTTTTAATGAGCATCCACTTCCAGACAGACAGTGAACTGGCCCGGACGGAGCTCTTTGATACCCCTCTGACCGATGCCGTTAAAAATCACGATGCTGAAACCCTCGGGAAACTGTCTGGCCTGTATGGATTCTCTCATGCATGGCAGCGCTGTGCCGGGCGCTTTACTATGCAGGACTGGATGGAAACCGTCACCAAACTGCCCGACGATGAGTTAGGCAAGATCAGGGAGGAGATAAGAGGCGCAGTGGCCAGGCTGAACACATCGTATGCCTTGTCTGAGCGGGAAAACTTTCGTGAAACGTTCAGCCAGAGCCTCACATTATTAAAAGAAAAGTGGTATGTGAGTACGGAAGACTTCATGATCCGTCAGAAAAATTTTGTTATTACAGATCTTAATAGTCTCCAGAAAAATCCGGAAAATGATGATGTGTATATTAAAAATCTTCTGAAAGAGGCAGATCTTTATTCAGCCATCTTTAAAGAAAACCTGTTTAAACTGATAAAAAATCGTTTGAGCGGCTATCTTTATTCCAGATTCCTGCTGGATGAAAAGGATAATCTACCTCATCTCCGCATCAATACTCTTCCGCTGTCTGAGGCTGAGCAGGAAAACATGCTCCGTCATTTGCTGGAGACTGAATCGCACAACCCCTTTAATCCTGACGTTATTCGTTTTTTCGGGCTGTCAACAAAAGCAGTTAGAAATATAATCAACGGCAAGGATAACTTTCCTGAAAATATCACTGGCAAGCTGACAGTATTGCGCAGTTCAACACCCAGTGAAGACATCAAGGACCTTCGGTATATAATTTTCACTCCGGAATGGTATGAGGCTTCAACCACAACCCCGCTGAAAAAACTGACCGTCATCAGCGAAGATTTCCCGGAAGAATACGCGGCGCATATGGTCGCCCACCGGGTGGCAACAAAAAATTATTCTGAAATCCCTGTGTATGGCGAACGTTATGAGGATGATGAAAACTACATAAAATATCTGTCTTTCTATTTCCGCTACATGAAGAATTTCAGTATGGTCATGGACTCTTTAAAAGACCCGGTTTCGTCCGCCTGTGTCAGTAAGTCCCTGAAAGTAATATTCAAAGAAAATCACCTTAACTACATCAACACAATCGATTACATCACTATTTATTATCCGGTAGTCAAGAGTGAAATTGAGGACGTGGATTATATGCGCCCGGTTATCGAACGTAACGATAGAATGATAGGAAAAATTACAGAAGAACACATCGGGAGCATAAGTACAGAGTTTCTTGTTGACCTTTTTTCCGATAAGCGGCTGCTTAACCTGAAAGAAAAACTGCATGCACTCAGTCAGGATATTTTCTCCGGTCAGGAGCAGCTTTACAGCGCCTTCAAAAGTACTGAAAACCGCAGAAGCATTATCCTCAGCCGGATGGCATCTGCAGGGAATCACGTACACATGACCACAGGTATCAGCCTTTTCGCAAACTGGTACCGCGGCATGGATGGCGCACAGCTGAAAAGCACTAACAGTGTAAGGCTGTTATGGTCATTTCTGGAGGAAAAACAGCGCGCAGAAATACTCAAAGAGCTTCACGACATCCTGATGGAAGTGGATACATCAAAAGAAAAAAGGGTGAAAGTTATCCATGATTTTCAGGATGTTATTCAGTTTACCGAGCCAGAGGGAAATACCTCACGGCGGGCAATCGCCGCCCTGTTCAGTATCGCGACTGATGATGAAGTCTTACGTTCGTGGCTTGACGCACAGCAGTACACTTTCAGCAACTGGCCAGTAGCCGAAGCTGAAACGGTGAGTCAGGTTGTTAACGAAAACCAGGAAAAATTTCCGGGCATTATTAACCGTTCCAGATTCATCAGAAATCGTCTTCCCGCGCCGGCGGCAGAGCCGGATGCTACAAATCAAGATAATAATCAGGATAAATGAAATGGCAGAGCGCCATTAACAGGAGAAATGAATAATGAATAAGACACACGGCATTCCGGCCCATTTTTTTTCGGAAGAGACGAAAGAGAGCGGAATGAGCAGGACGATCACCACGCACACAGACTCAATGCTCAGGGAACTGGAAGAGCGTTACGGAGAACGTGATAAATCCTGGACGCTGTTGGGCGTTGAATTTTGCGGTGATGGACCGTATATCTGGTACCCAAGGGGAAATGAAAATCCTCCTCCTAAACACATTACCATCAGGCTGAGCCCTGAAGCTTACACAGACCATAAAGAAGCGATGTACCAGCTTTCCCATGAGTGCGTACACCTGCTCTCCCCGTCGGGAGGAGCAAATGCGCCAGTGATGGAGGAAGGGCTTGCCAAGCTTTATTCAATGGAAATCATCGAACGTCACTGTGGCCATCCCCCCGGACAGAGCTTTGGGAGTCTACAAACGTACGTTGATGCTGCCGGTTACGTTCAGCAGCTGCTCCAGATTGATGGCCACGCTATACGAAAACTCAGAGAAAAAGAGCCGGCCTTCTTCAAAATGACGGTAGCAACATTCAAAGACGCCGGTCTGGATAATGTACCGCAACAGCTTATTGATGAACTGCTGAAGCCCTTTTAGTTACCTGAAGTCGCAGTGCCGTCCTTCCCGCTGGCGCCAGACCGCTGCGGGGAGGCTTTGCATGGCGCTGCACACGTAAGCACTTTCTCGTGTAGCCTGTAGCACAGCACTCTGACTTTATCTGAACCGATTGAGGGTGCCTGAATCAGAACTGCCTAACTGGCGTCAGAAAATGTACAGCTTTTCAGGATTAATAAGAGTCTGACGCATGCAAAATTGTTAAATTCCCGTAAATGGTGTTTTGAATATTGTTTTCTTCATAACTGGATATGTATATGCTTAATGTAATTATTTTTGACGAAATCAACATTAACGAGTGCAACTTTAAACCTCACTCAGGAATAGGCACTTTCAATGGGTATATTTACAAAGAAAAACTTAAAAAAGATATTGAACAAAAAATCGAACCAAAAGATAATTATCTTGATATTGCGGAAGAACACCCCGCAATCATAATTCAGGTAGAAAACAGCGGATCTTCTGGGCTTAGCTGCCGACCCTACAAAAATGTTACGATATGGACTGGAATGTTAAAAATAATAAATGAATCAGCAAACTCTTATAATCCATGCCTGACATTTTACTTTTTTAAAAAAAATCACGACAATGGATGTGAATTTATTGAAGCAGCAGTAAAGAGTGATGTTCTGGCTGAATTAGTCGAAGGAAATAAATCTGATTATTTTATTGTAAGAGATATCCGCAGTGGCTGGTCATTCACATAAAAAAGTTCGACTGAAATATTTTCCAGTCTCGGAATAGACATGCAGACCAATGCCGGACAATTAAAGACTGAGAATAAGACTGAACAAGTTCCGATTACTCATATTAGTCAATTTATAGATCAAGTGCTGTCGAAAGAACCCTCTGAAGGCGAAGAGTTCTTTTACAGGGGGCACTCAGATTCGGCCTACAAGCTTGAACCATCGCTGTTCAGGCGGGATGAAGATACCGGTAATTATCCCTACAGAAGACACGAATCCGACCTGATAACTGAACTGCTTGCGGCCAGGCCAGAGGAGTTTATTCATGACAGATACATGCTGGACAAGCTGGTCCGCATGCAGCACTATGGACTGCCTACTCGCCTTCTGGATGTCACCTCTAATCCACTCATCGCTCTGTATTTTGCCTGTTCTAGAATAAAAAAAGACAGTCAAGGCAGCGAAATTGACGGCAGCGTTGTGATTATTACAGCTAAAAATAAAGAAATAAAATTTTTCGATTCTGACACTGTCAGCTGCATAGCCAATATCTCACGGCTTCCAGAAAGTTTGAAATTTAAGCTGCAAACCAGGATGATGACCACTGATGAGTTTAAAAGTACAGAGGTGGCGCCCCATCTTTTGCATTTTATACGCGATGAAAAAAGCCATTTCAAAGACGTAATTAATCCATCTGACTTAAATAAAATACTTCTGGTTAAAGGACGGTTAAGCAACGAGCGGATTAGCTCTCAGTCCGGAGCATTTCTGCTGTTTGGTGATGACACTTTTTTGCCTGAAACCGGGAATCGGGACTTTACAGTAAGGAGGCTAATTATCCGGAATAAAACAAGCCTACTGGGACAGCTTAACAGACTGGGGATCAATGAAAGTACCGTATTTCCGGGAATAGAAAAAGTTTCCTCAGAAATCGTCAGAAAATACGCCAGGCGGGGCTAACACGCGAGAAACGAGGTTACTGAGGTATCTGCCCGGGCGAATTAATGTAATAACCTGACTGAATCCGTAAGGCATCTTGTGTAAAGTGCTCATAAATTCAGCGGTTCATATTAAGCCGGGCAGCAGACAGATTTGCATACACCTCAATCTCACGTTACCAAACTTCTGTGCACAGGGCACCCCGAGAATTTCAAAATGAATCAGTCATTTTTACTTGCAACGACCTGATTATTCAGGCTGTTGATAAGCTGTCGGGACATGCCACATTGAAAAACAGATCCTGCTATCGGGAGCAGGAGGAAATCCATCTGCTTCCAGAACCGCCCCCCTGACGGACCTGATTATTCGTAGCACCAGTGACCTGCGCGGACGGATTCAATGCGCATTTCGATCGTCAGGGGGATGGCTTTGCGCGGGTTTCTGGGATATTAGCGGCCGAACATCACCTGATCGGAATCCATTCCAAACGCTTCGAAGACGTTCTGCAGGTATTTGGCCGCATCTTCCGCGTCCAGCTTCATGTCCAGGTTGAGCGACGTTTCAGGCGTGAGTTTTTTTTTCCGGAACGTCATTAGAGTGCCTCCGGAAGGGCTTTCCTGAAAACTTAACACACGCACCGGGGAAATGCTTACCGAGCTAGAGGATCACTATAGAGCGCGGGACAGATCCTAGACGTTACTGGCCGTTGATTTTCGTGAACATGGTCCGGATATCTGGTATCCAGAAGGGAATGATGGCTCACCTCCCAAACACATTGCCATCCTTATAGCAGCGAATCAGCCTACGAACACGCTGCCGGTCAAGTTCGTCAGTGGCTTCAGATAGATGATCACGCTATCCGTAAACTGAGGGAGATAGAGCCCGCCTTTTACCAAATGACGGTGGCGTGATCACGTTTCCTCAGCAAGAAGGTGCGACCGGATGTCGACCGTCGCCTCGTTAGTCCCTTGGTCATCACTGCCTTGAGTCAGTTCGTCAATATACTGGCGGATTTGTTCCGTCTGCTGTAGGTAATAACACAGTCTGAGAGCGATGCGCGCTCTGGAATCCGTCATTCCACGATTAGAGAATGCTGAACGTCTTATTTCAGTGGCATCTTTGTAATCCGGAGCATCCAAATAGACAGAATACACCTTCGCATGCAACTGGCTAAAACCCTGAGCAGTAAAGTTTGTATTTTTATCATGCTGGAATATTGCCTTTGCATCATCCAGTTTATTCTGCTTAAGCAATATCCAGCCATAAAGTGTCTGACTTTCGTGTATCCCATTAGCCGCTGTCCGACCATTTTCCCCTTTATAGATGTATTCGCTGAGTAAGTTCGCGAGACGCTTTTCAAGCAGCGCAATTTTGGAACGTAATTGCCCCTGTAAACTGTCAATCTGGTTATGAAGCGCCAGATTGAGCGTAAGCATATAAAAACACAAATTAATATGGGCTTCGGTGACGGCATTAAAGCGCAACTCGGCTTCGCCACTGGGTTGATTCTTCAAGCTTAACTCTGCTGAGAGGCGGTTTCCCTGATCCTCCAGTACGGCATAGAGCTTTACGCCGCAACGTTTAACAAAATTGAGCTCCTCGCGGGAAGGCATTTCAATGCATGCATCATACAAATCGATGAACTGCTGGTAAGCGATGCCGGCATTGCCAAAGCTCTCATCTCTGATGGTGTCTAGTATTCGAGAGACCTGCTGACTTACTTCTCGGTTAAAAGCCTTAACATCTATATCGTTGTAAACAATGTTATTTGTCTGCAAACCAATCAGATAGGTAGGAAGCTGTTCAGGGATACGCTCGTTGGAAATGATCCGCCCAGTGATAGTCTCTCTTATTGGCTGACGTGGAGGTTCCTTAATAGCCTCTCCCGTTTCGACCATTCTTTCAATCTCAATCTGAGAACGCCTACTTAACTGCCTGGCCATGTCAATCTCCGTCTGTCAGAATTCTGTAAGAATTGCATTAAAACTCAAAAACCTCGCGCTCGCAAAATTTCCGGGGTTGCCTTTCTTCGGATTCTGGAAAAATTATTTCAAGGAGGATATGTAGGATGCAGCGGTTCAGGCAGGGTAGGCAGGTAAAGATAGATTAAGCGTTTAATACTCAAATCAGGTTCAGATATAGAAACTACATCGGGGAAAAAAATGACGTTAAAGTGAGGTGGCATGCCCGCCGTGTGGTTACGCACAGCTCATCCGAATGAATAAGTGATTCCCAGAGTGTTTGTGAATGCTGGGGCGATTCGGTATTACAGTATATGCATAAATTTTCCTTAATTATTCCTTCATTTTCCTTGCTGAAATATCCCGCTCCCCCCTATGATGAAAACGCCTAAATAGGCATGAGATCCAGGCTCTCAAAACGTTGTTCTCGCTGACAGGCAAGCATGTCAGTAACTGTAGAACATCCGTCAGAGAAAACGGGTCATTCACTCAACCATAATAACCTAAATGGTGATTTTATGGACATTATCAAGTATTTAGTCGAGGGCAATATTAATGGAATTATTCAAATTGAATGGGGACAATCTCCATGACACGCTAAACAAATTGTTTCAAGAAGGCCGTATTCCACAGTTAGTTCGCGATGAAGTTGAACAGGTTCGCTGGCAGGAAAAACCACACCCTTCCGCAGTATTTTACGGGGTGCCTACTACAAATCTGGGTCGTTTCAACGATCCGTCATTTAAAGCGGGGGTTTGCTATACCGCTGACAATGCGTACATCGCAGTGGCTGAATCGTATGGAAGAAAGCGTGAGGCTGATCCCTCTAATTTCTTCATTGGCGATGACTCGCTTTACATCGCTCAATTATGTACTTTGAAGACTACACGGCAGACTGTCACAGTAAATCTTTCCCGCTTACTGCCACTGCTCCATCTTACGGCAGATAAAGTTATGGGACCGGACTATAGCATCACTCAGAGTATTACTGAGTGGGCAGCAAACACGCCAGGATTGCCTTTTGACGGTATCACATATCAATCAAGACATCTGAACGACAAAACGTGTACTGCATGGTGGGTTCGTAAGGGGGCTGACGATCCGCTTTCGACCTCAGATATGACGTCAGTTGCAGAGTACCGCAGCGCAGACCAGAGCAATTTCCCTGAGTTCTGGAAAGACGAAAATATCTACGGAAAGGAAATTCTGTTGTTTTCTATGAATTATGAAATCAGTAGTAACAACAGTTAAACCGAAAGGCCTGGCCTGTAAAGCCAGGCTTTTTTATTTAGCAATATGGCGGCCAAACAGTGCGGCCTGATGCTTTATCTCATCAATATAGCGATCTGCATCTGGCAACTTCATAGCATCTATGACATTGAGTTCAGTGTCTTCAAAATAATACATGGCAGTAAAAAATGAGACTTTCGTGACCGGACTCATATCATGGCCCAGCAAAGACATGACTTCTCCGAAACCATTAACGACTTTTTCTCCCTGAAACTGAAATGCAGGAAAAAGGTAATCGTTGCCTGGTCTTACGGCCAGTAGCTTGCCGGTTTTCAGCTGATGATTAACAGCCTGTCGGGTTTTATTAGTCAGTTTTGCAACCTCGCCAGCTTTGAGCGTTCCACCCAGTTCTGAAAGCCGGTTAATGAATTTCCGGGTACCCTCATTAATGCGCTGAATGACTCGCAGTTCACGTTCGGGAACATGGGCATCACGCTCAAGTTGTTTTTCGAAAATGAGCTTAGCAAGATCGCCATCATTGAGTTTCAGTGCGCTGGTCAAGGATTTATCCTTAGCCATGTTATCTGCGATGGCTTCAACAAGATGGAACATACGCTCCTGCAGGGCTTTTCTCTCACTAGAAAGGCCCTGAGTCCAGGAGACTTTATAGGTGTTTTTTTCAACAGTGTTCATAGTATAGGCACCTCTCTTTTACGAAAGAATACTACAACGATACGTAAATCGTCAAATAATTGCTGTTTTATTATTCGCCTCATTCTCTCGATTGATGTTCCGAGAAATCTGTTACCTGTTCCGGAAGTGGATTTAGGGAACGTAGTTTGTCGTGCAGCTGCCTGAGGACTTTCCGCGGGTGAACAATCTCGGCACAAATACCTGAACCCCGTATCCGTAAAACCCTGGACTGCGCTGCTGTGCCACGACGTCCGGTTCTTCATCAGCGCTCTGACTTATTATCTGTGAGGGTTACCGACATGACAGGGAAAACGGCAAGCAGACAAAAAATAGTCTCTGAAATCACCACTCTTTTACTGGGCTGTTTTTATGTTTTTCCGTTTTTTGGGTTTTAAAATCGGCGATATGAGGTCTGGAACTTAACAAATATCGCAAGGGTCATCTCAGGGAATACGGCACACTGTCTCTGGTCAAATCGGACTGCCACTTTTTTGGCGGCGGTGACCTGCCCGTGCTGGTTCTGAAAAGCGAAGAAGTTGCGACGGTGGACGAGTGTGTCTGAGCTGAGCTGGGAACTGCAGTGCAGAAACCAGAATATAACCTCACTCTGAGCGGTGATGAAGCCGCCAGAACACGATGCATTGACAAAACCTGCTACTACGAACGGGAGCAGGGATAAACCTTCCTGCTGCTGGGCCCGTACCCGAACGGGCCTGATTATTCGTAGCGCCAGCGTCCTTCACGGGCTGATTCAATTAGCATTGAGATGGTAAAGTCAGGGACTTCAGGAACGCATCGCTGACGCCGGAAAGGATTCAGTATCGCCAGCAGGGGCGGCTCAGGCGGATAGTATGTTGCAAGAGTGAAGTTCTCCCTGCTGACGTTGAATTCATTAAAAAATTCATCCATCAGCGACTGCGCCTCATCTTCACTGAGATGAAGATCCGCATCCAGATCGGTTTCTGGCCTGAGCTCGTGCTCTGTGAAAACGCCTTTTCCGTTATAACGCCTGACCAGTGCGTAAATTTTCTCACCAAGTTCGTCGGTTACCATAGTTTATCCTCTCCCCGCGCGATCCGGTTGTATTCAAGGACGCTGTGATAGGCGATTTGCGACACGTCAGAAGCCACAATAACCCAGCCCAGAACCGGAATTGCACGTCCGGTAAAGGTACCAATTCTGGCGACCAAGCGTATTCTCAGCGTGGAAGGCGGATATCCTCCGACAAATTAGGGTAGTTTGATGCCCCAGGGAAAAGTGGCATCACCGAAAACGCGCCTGGCTGCCCGCGAGGCCAGCGACGTTCCTCTGACAGCCCCTCCCGGCTTAGTGCGGGTGGGCAGTACGTTTGCACCAGAGAGAACGGCAACAATGGCAGAGAAATCCCGTACTCCCAGCTGGACGGCTACCTGCTCACAAAAAATCATAAAGAACAGTTCACCGGCTGAGAGGTTCGGGCGTCCCGCATAGAAATAGGTCTGTCCCAGCTCTTCAGTTGTATCCACTTTCCGCTCCCGTAACCTCAGCTGCAGCTATCTCCCTGACGTGGATCTGAAGATAACGCTGCGCGTGACGACTGGCAACCTGACGGTCAGGAACGTCCGTCCGGCCATTAACTGGCCTGCCATCAGTTTCCTTCAGGCTTGTCCTCTTTCTGGTAAACCGGATCGGTGCCCTTTGGCAGCGTCTGGGCAACCTGCCGGTAATGGGCGAGGCGCTCACGAAAATATTCCCGCAGCGCCTCTGGCTGCTGCAGTTCTGTTTCCATGGGGATAACGGGTTTATTCATCCGCTCTTTCCAGGCAACGCCTGAGGCTGCGAGATCAACGTTTATTTTATCCCGATCCAGCCTGTCTTTTGCTGCAATATTATGTGACATGGTAACTCCTCCTGAGCACAGTATACCGCCTGTTCGGGCAGAGGCGTCAGGAAGGGTTGTGATGATGGCCAGAACGGCCGGTGGGATTGCGTATGCTGTTTTGCGTCGGCCAACCTGCGTGCGTCCTGCCGGCGTCTGGAGGCTGCCGGCTGGCTGCGTCTTTCACGGGCACGGGATCTGACGCTGGCCGGGCAGCTTACCGACGCAGGCAGAGCCGTTGCCGCGCCGCTGCTGCAGGCAGAACGGGAAGCTGCTGAGCGCCGCCGCCAGGAAACGCAGATCTGCATACTGGCGTCCGCACCGGGAGCAGACGCCGGTATGCACGCCGTAACCGTGCCCCTGGCAGGTGAGGACCACGACATCCGTGCGGCGGCGTACGTGATCCGCCTCGACGGTTCCCCCTGCCTGCAACTTAAGCGGTCCGAAGGCGGCCGGAGGCTGCTGACAGGCGACGCCCTGCAGGTGGCAGAGTGGTACCGCATTTGCCAGCAGGCAGGACTGCCGGTACGCGTTCAGGTTAATCCGGATACAACAGACGGTCCCGGAGACGGCGGCCAGTAATATTGATAAACGTGAGGTGCAGCATGTCAGACAAAACCAGTGATTACCCGATTAAATTTTCAGAGATGAAGCGTCATACCCGTAACCACCGGTTAAGTATGGCGGCAGCGGTCGTGCTGGTACTTGCCGGCTGCGATCGGGCGGAAGCCGTCCCGGATGCTGCACGTAACCCGGAGCGGCCTGCCATCGTCATCTCCCCGGGCATGACCTTTGACGATCACGGTCGTCCTGGTCGGGTGTTCGGTCAGGATGCCTGCAGCCGGGAGGAGCAATCCGCCGGGTCAAAGACCAGGTGCATAGTGATAAACAGTGTGACGAAGCAGGTTAACGTTATCGTTGCCAGCGCCGCCACGCCGTCCGGGCATCCGGAAACCTGGACGGTGGTCAGGACAGGCGCATCGCCCGAGAGCATGGTCTGGCTCCGGTGCCCGGATGGCAGTTATGTCAGCAGACTGCCCGGAGAGTAACGGCCAGCCAGACGCAGGACGAACGCCTCAGCCGCGTGAACAGGGATGAAGAAAAGCGGAGCGGCGACGATAAATAAACAGACAGCCCGTCCGCGTCAGGACGGACACAATAATAACGTTTAGGTACACCTTTTAAGGAAGCACAGCATGTTAGATACCAGCATAAACAACTCATCTGAGGCCTATACCGCTGCAGCCTGCTCACCGGCCAGCTTAGTGGCCCTGCGGGACAGAAACAACAAAACCTGGATCATACAGAAAGAGCTTATCGCCTGGGTCCGTGAAGAAAGTTATTTAAAAGACGCCCGACACGTACTGGGCTCCCGCGTCGTGCTGTCGAACGGGAAATGGTTCGATGTCCCACTCAGCATCGACGAACTGACGGGCGCACTGGGCATGACGGTTCCGCCACAGCTAGGGCAGGAATGAGGTCAACGCAATGGGAACCTACATGCGCACCTGCGCGGAAAAACGCACCTCAGAAGGTTGGATGCTCAGCGAAGACGCCGTATTTCTGCTTCCTTCTTCCCACACTACACGCGATGTCCCCCAGTTCAGTCCGGCCCCGTTCTGCTTTCAGCATTACGGGATGTTCAGCCTGTTCGCGGATATCCGAAACGACAGCGGATGCCCTGCGCTGTCAGTACCGCGTGGTTTACCAGAGGACATATCAGACGATGCCCTGCAGCACCTGGCCCCTGAAATTCTGCAGCAATCCCCTTATTACATCGGGTGGACTGAGGTTCCGTTGCCCGAAACGGTAGCCGGGCGGCTGTCGATGGTGGAAACGGAAAGCTACGGCCACAGCTGGTTGTCTGCCGCCGAGCTCCTTGCGTTCGACTATGACCGGGCCTTTTCTTGCAGGGACATATCTCCGCCACAGAACATCACATTCAGGGCTTTTCTGGGAAGAATGTACTTTATCCATCTTGAAACGCTGCGGGTGCTGAATGCCACGCACGACATGCGCCTGCTTTTCTGCTTCGCAGGTTAGTGCGTACAGCCAGGGTTAAGAAAACATCATCAGGGATACGCTATGGGCACCATGTTAAAAGAAAGACCCCGTTCATTGCTTCATTTCATCGTATTGCAGGCTGCCATTTTGTTAACCACATTCGCTGTCGCACTGACGCTCGAGAGACGCGGGCTTATCCCTTTTCCGGGAACTTGGGTCATTCTCAGCGTAGGATCCGGGCTTTTTTTTGCACACAGGATGAGTGTTTCCGTCAGACCCGAAAGGTCCGTTATTGCGCGCTGGCTGACTGGCTTTACGTGCGGCGTTTTACTGGGTGTGGCCATATTTTCGTTCTTTTACCATCAGAAAGCACACAACAGCGGGCCGGGTGATCATCCGGAAAGGCTCACGGCCACAGAATTCAGCAAGGCATACCCGTCGTTCAGTCCCCGCGAGAAGGGAGGTCAGTGAGATGCTTTATATGGCGCTGAGCAGTTTTGTAATGGTCATGAGCATAGGCGTAATCTTCAGCCATATGAAGTTGAACAGCGGAACTCAGAAAACAGCTTGGGACTTTACCGAGTCGTTAGCCATCCCCTTGTTGACGATGGCCCTGGTTTCACCTTTTGCCGTTTCGCTGTCCAACATTGAGCAGGCCCAGAGTCTTGACGGGCTGTCCCGCCTGTCTGTGGGCTTACAGTGGGCCGGTTTGCTGGCGTCCATGGGACTTTTTGCTCTTTTCATCCGACGCGCCTGGCTGGCCCCCCGTCGTTTCTGGTTCTGCGGTGCCATTGTGGCCACATTACTCCTGACGTTCATTTTTGCCAACAGCCTCTGGTTTGTTTCGGGCAGCGGCACCGGCGTGGTGTCACCTTTTGTACTCGGTGAACGCGAAAACAGTGATGTGAACTGCCCGCGTGAAACCATGCTCGTCCATTACAACAGGGGAGCGCCTTCAGAATGGCGCTGTCCCACCGGTATGATGCTAATGGCTGGCATGTCCCGTCCGTTCCTGCCCTGGCCGGACTACCGCAGCGGGCGGAGTCAGCAACTCTCGGACGCAATCAGTACGATCATGGACAGCGCTCACAGTGCGAAGGGGGGTCAGAAACCATGAAGTTGTTTACCTTACCGCTAACCCTGACCGGGCTACTGCGCATTGTGACGGAAACTGCCGGCGCACTGACCGTTATGTGGCTGGCCCTGACGCACACTCAGATGCCCGTCACAAAAACTGCCGCCATGATGTTCTCCGGTGTGCAGTATGCGGGCGGACTGGTCGTCACCTGCTGTTTTGTCGCCGGTATTTTTTATCAGCGTTACAGGCTGCGCGTTCTTTTATACGGCTTTACCACTCTCACCGTCCTGCTGGCCGCAATCGGAACCTTTGCTGACAGCATTCTGGAGAAGCCCGGTCTGTTGATGGGTATCCTGACCGTCTATGCGTGCTGTCTGACTGTGGCCGCAGTCTGCCAGCTGGCGATCCGAATGGACCATGAGCAGCCTGCCGGCGTCCGGTACAACTTCCCCATTTCCGTGGGCGCGGCCAGGCAGGTAACGGAACAGGACCGGCGCTTTATCGCGGCCCATGAAGCCGGACATGCCCTGCTTTATGCCGCCTGGTCACCGCTGCCGGACACGCTCAGAGTACAGGTGAAAAACAGGACCGACGGGAGCGACGGGAGCGACGCGCTGGGTTTTGTGAACGACGGGGTTCCGCGTGACCTGCTGACAGAAAAGGAAGCCGCCGAGTGGCAAATGCTGGCCTGCCTGTCAGGTACCGCCGGCGAGCGCTGTTATACGGGCCGGGTTTCGCTCGGGGCGGTGAACGACGCCACGCGATGGGTGACCGTGGCCACCGCCTACCTGAGCTGCCATCTCTCCGACGGCGTGTTTTACCCTGAACCGTCTTCTGAGCTGGAAATCGCCAGCAATCAGCGTCATCTGGCCGCACTCAGGAATGCCCAGAATGCCCGGCTTAAGGCGTTTTTTGACGTGAACCGTGGCGTACATGCGCGCCTGACAGAAACGCTGCTTGAGCACGGCTCACAGGCTGGCGCAGCGCTGCTTCCGTTTCTCACTGACGCGAAGTTGCCTGAGGACTTTCCCCGGGTGAACAATCCCGGCAGAAATACCTGAGCTCCGTATCTGTAAAACCCCTAGCTGCTGTGCCCTGCAGTCCAGTTCTTCATCAGCGCTCTGACTTATTATCTCAGAGGGTTACCGACATGACAGGCAAAACGGCAGACATAAAAAAACAGTCTCTGAAATCACCATACTCATAATGGGGCTGATTTTATTCTTTTTCCTCTTTTTGGTTTTAAAATCGGCGACATCAGGCCTGGGATTAACCAAATACCGCAAGGGTCATCTCAGGGAATACGGCACACTGGCACTGGTCAAATCGGACTGCCACTTTTTTGGCGATGGCCTGTCCGTGCTGATTCTGAAAAGCGGTGAAGTTGCGACGGTGGGCGGGTGTGTCAGGGCTGAGCCGGGAACTGCAGTTCAGAAACCCGAATATAACCTCACGCTGAGCGGTGATAAAGCGGCCAGAACATGGTGCATTGACGGGACCTGTTACTATGAACGCGATCCGGAGTAAACCCTGCTGCTGCCGGAACCCTACCCTGGCGGGGAAGTTTATTCGTTGCGCCAGTGTCCTGCAGGAGCTGAGTTGATCGGCATTCCAGTCTCAGAAATGATCGGCCGTTGCCCAGTTCAGTAAGCTCCATTACTCACGCTTGCATGCCATTAACCTGAATTAAGTGTTTTGTCAGCTGGCTTTAGGTTCTTTTCATGAGGCAGACATCAAAGTGTCTAACATTATAAACGGAATTTTTCTGAGTTTCTGTTCAACGTTATGAAAATTAAACAACAGGCCAGAACCACAAAACTCTGACTCATAAGGTTTTTGTAATAATAAGAGTAAAGAATATAATTTCCGACACCCAAGCTACCTACTATGCATTGCTCAAATTTATTAACTTCAAGTCTGCCTTTAGAATACTTAATCATCCCTACCAGTATTGATAAGAAAACGAAAACAGGCACACATATGAAAATATAGTTATCCATTGTTCATTCCTTATAAAATAAGAATAACTACAGTTTGATATCTATGAAGTGTACAGTAGATACACCATGGACGTTCAGACTGGGCAGATTCTCAATCCAGCGACGTATTTCCGCCTTCCGGAAAAACTTACCGCGCGGCAGTTTTTCACCAGAGCTAAGCTTTTTGACCCATTCCCGGAATGCAGGATTACCATGATAAGGCTCTGCGATTACCAATACGGGTTCAGGGGATGCTCTGATCATTCCCTCAATGTTTTTTTTCCATACATCATAATCTTTTTTAGCAGAAAAAGAGACTTCCATCGGGTCTTCAATTTTCATACTCTTTAGCTCCTTTCACTGGTAAGTGAGCCAGCGAATCAGTGCAGCACGTTACGCGGTCACGAATTCAAACTTCAATAATGTCCGTTATTTTAAGGCAGGCAAAATCAAAAATTATTGTCGTAGGCCCTCTGTAGAAGGGGTCTGTCCATACGCCTTCCCAGTAATAAACCCCATGAATCCCGCAGGCCTTGTACAAGCAGATAAGGTCATTTCCGCCCATCCGCATTTTTCCTTCCAGAGCGTCCTTACTTACTAAGTAGGTTTTACCCTTCGTAAAATTTGTATCCTTATTCTTACGATACAACGCTCCCGCAGGTGGATGCCAGTGAAAACCCTTTTCAAGTTCGCAACTGAATGCAACAGGAAGATGCCTGTAAAGTTTTTCCGCAATATGAGGTTGCTCATTAAGAGTGATACGGGGGTCAGCTATTAATGCTTCCGGGGTGACTTCACACCTGTAGACGAGGGGCTTACCTTCATTTCTGTTTTTAATAAGAGCATGGTTTTTAGCGCCATCGAAGTTATGTGTAAACCAGCATGCATCGACAGTTCCTGATTCGCCTGTTCCTTTAAAAGATACGTCAAAATTATCAAAACGTTTTCTTGTACCGTGGAAGAGTTCCATTAGATGTTTAGCCCTGTCTTAAACTTTCATATCTACTGTAATTTTCGTGTATTGTTACTGATTAACACCATGATGAACTTGCCATATTACAGTTTGTTTATATCAAGGTCCGTCTGATGAGCACAAGATATCCTGCATTAAGAATGCAGTTATGCGGATAAAGATTTTTTATAAGGCGCTGTCGTACTTTTGGTTGTGTAGTTTGTAGTGCTTTACTCCATAGCTCCTGTTACTGATGAATCAGAAAATCATCAATATGGCGTGTTTTTTTACAATCCCGATCAGCACTTCCTCTTGATGTGAATAATCCTGCACTCATACCCCTACGCATCCTGCAAAGCCTTGACATTGTTCTTTTTATCCACAGGATAGAATAAACAATAAGATCATATCAGGATCAAATTCAGATCAATAAGGATTAAGATCGCGCTCAGGCTACGAATTACGGGGCTTTCAGGCCGACACGCTCCACTGGATCGGGTGCTTTCATACACTGTAACGGGGAGCTCATCCACTGTACCGGGTAGATCATCCACTATAACGGGTGGATTAGATCCACTGGAGCGGGTAGTATGATCCAATTATCCCCAACAGGATCTTTCGGAAATAA